>CAYZMW010000034.1:0-21839 GCA_964479645.1 uncultured Melioribacter sp.
CAAGTCGCCGGGTTTTTCCAGTACGGGTCCCGACGAAGTTTTGATTTCCACATCGAGTTCGTTGGCGATAATATTTGCGAGCGTCGTTTTGCCAAGTCCGGGAGGTCCCGTCAGCAAAACGTGGTCGAGCGCTTCGCCGCGTGTTTTCGCCGCGGAAATAAAGACCTTCAAGTTGTTCACGATTTTCGCCTGCCCGATAAACTGCCCGAAACTTGCAGGACGTATCGCGCTTTCGAAATTTCTTTCTTCTTCGCTTGGTTGCGGATTTATGTTATTTGCTCTCGGCATAGATTTTTCTTAAACCGTAAAATTTCTTTTTAAAAGTATTTTTCTCTTTTAATATTGCAATATAAAACATTATTGCTTCCATTAAAAGAACCGCAATTATTGTTTGGGAAAGCGAAAGACTGTGCGGCATCAGTTGATAAAACCCGAGCGATGCGGGCGAACCGTAAAGAATAACAAGATGAATTACATAAATTGCAAGCGAGTTTTTCCCCAATGCAATTGCGCCGTTCGAGCGCGCCACTTTCATATCGAGCAAGGAAATCAGCAATAAGACCGCTACGGGGAATACGCTTCTTTGGAAAATCACAAGCGAGTATGTTTCGCCGTAAACGGCGGAATAAATTGCGGAGAAAAGGAAAGCGACTGCAAACGACACGAAGAGAATTGCTTGCAATTTTTTATCGGCGTTGATTTTCTTCATCACAACGGAAAGCGAAGCGCCGAGAAAAATGTATCCGAGCCAAGGAAACAAGGTAAAAACCGAACCGTAATCATACGTAAAATACGCGGCGAGGAAAGGCGGTAAAGCGATATTCGGATTTTCTTGCGTGAAAAAATGGCCGAGCAAAAAAGAAAAAAGAGCGAGCGAAAAATAAACGGCGAACATTCCGCGCCTCTTCGCAAAGCGCGCAAATGCACGCGAGACCGATGCGAGAAAAATTATACCCGTGCCAATTACGTGCAGAACATCTACCGAAATAAAGGTGCGAATTTGTTCGTCCGAGATGTGCAGAAGTTTGGACGGAATAAACGAAGGAAAGCGCAAAAGATAACCGACCGCGATTAAAAAAAATCCGCGCTTTATTCCTTTAAGAAAACGTTCGCTCCTAAATGAGAAATTTTCATCGAATAACAGATAAGTGAAAATCAAGCCGGAAGTAAACATAAATAACGGCGCGGTAAATCCGCGCAACCAAAGCCACGCGTTATAAAGCGCGTATTCGGACGAGCGAAGTTCCGCGCCTAAAAAGACGTGAACCGTGTGCCCTTCCACCATTAAAATAACCGCAAGCGCGCGCAGTAAATCAATTGTTGCAATTCGTTGAGTTTTATCGTTCAATTAAAACGTCGTAAAATTTTCACGGTTAATCTTTTAATTTCAGTTTTGTTCTGATGTCTTTCGGAATTGCATCTTTATGCACGGCAATTGCAATCGTTTTCAGTTTAACGTAAGGAACGGAAAAATACCAATATCCTTCGTAGCCTTGTTCTTTGCCGTCTTTTCTTTTTACGCCCCACGAGTTTTTCACGTAATAAAAAGTTTTCCCCGCTTGGTCTTTCGCCACTCCGACAATGTGCATCAAATGGTCGTCCGTTACACTGTAATTGTCGAATTGTCTTTGTCTCATTTCTTGCGTAATTGTCTTTTCTTCTTCGGGCGATTTCGAACTGTCGGGATAATCTTTTATCGGCACGACGGCGTAACCTTCCTTGTAAAAATTATCGCTTCCCACATCGCCGTCCCACAAAACACTGTAACCGTTATTTAACGCGTAATCCATTATGCGAACCAAGTCGTCAAGCGGCACGTTGTAATATTTGGCGCGTGCCCAATTATCGGGAATTTCGAGCGGAAATTTTTCATAGAAAGGATGATGAGTGTATGAAGTTATTTCAATGTAATCGTCGGGATTTATTTCAAGCGCTTCGCCGAAAGATTTCGCCGAATATTCTTTCCCGTCATATTCGAATTTGTTCGGAATTTCTCCGAGATAAGTTTCGCAAATTTTTTCTACCGCTTTGTCCCAAACGCTTGACGGATGTTCGGCGGAAATTACTCCGTCGAGAAAATTCTTAACGACGGCGTCGAATTCGAACAAATCGTAACGAGTGGTGTCAACGATTTTCCCGTTCATTATTGTATCGGGCAATGCGCCGTAATTACGGAAGACGTTAAACCAGTCGTGCGCTTGTCCGCCGGAGCCGAAATTTATTGTGCCGTGGTATCTTACATACTCCCGCGCTTGTTCAAGAGTTTTATGATAAATGACAAACGCCTCGGATAAATCGTATTCTCCTTTTCCTTTTCGCAACAACTCGGTTTCAACAAAAGAAGTCGTGGCGAAATCCCAGCAAGTTCCGCTCTTTCCTTGGTCTTTCACAGGCGTGGTTTTCACTTTCTTTACTATCGTAAATTGATGTCGTTCTTTTTTCTGTGCGTTAAAATTCGACGTAACCACAATCAAAATCACAAATAAAAAAACAATCCTTTTCATAAATCGTTCTCTGATTTTTAATTTATGATAAACTCAAAATAAGAAGCAAAATCATGTCGTCCAAAATAATTTTAATTGCTATTAATTTAAAAATCGTATAACCGATGAAAATTCATCGCCTTTGCAAATTAGGAAATGAGTTACCTTCGGTGTATCCGTAATAATTAACTAATATGCGAACAACCTTTTACATTGGGCGTGAAAACAATTCGGGACGGTCAAGATAAGTAAGCAAATAAAGGTTCGGAAGAACAATTATTTATAAACGAAGAGACGCGCAAAAGCGCGTCTCCGAAAACAATTTAATCGCAAAAAAATTATCGAATACCGAAATCTAAGCGGTTTTTTTATCGGCTTTTATAAAAACGGGGTCTTCGTTTTTTAGAACCGTATTTTCGGTAATCAAACATTTTTCGACGTTTTCCATAGAAGGAAGTTTGTACATAATGTCGAGCAACACGCCTTCGACAATAGAACGCAATGCGCGCGCACCCGTTTTTCTTTCCATCGCTTTTTCAACAATCGCTTCAAGCGCTTTTTGTTCGAACTCAAGTTCAACGCCTTCCATACGGAAAAGTTTTTGGAACTGTTTGATAATCGCGTTTTTCGGTTCGGTCAAAATGCTTATCATCGCCTCCTTGTTAAGCGAATGCAAAGGCGCGATAACGGGCAAACGTCCGACAAGTTCGGGAATTAATCCGAATTTAATCAAATCATCGGGTTCCGTAAGCGTGAGCAAATCGTCGCGCTCCATTTTATTTTCGGCAATAACTTCCGCGCCGAAACCCATCGAATTTTTATTGATACGCGATGCGATAATTTTCTCGATACCGTCAAAAGCGCCGCCGACAATAAAAAGAATGTTTTTGGTATTTACGTTTATTAAACTCTGCTCGGGATGTTTGCGTCCGCCTTTCGGAGGCACGCCTGCGATTGTTCCTTCCAAAATTTTAAGCAAAGCCTGCTGAACGCCTTCGCCCGAAACGTCGCGCGTAATGGAAGTGCTTTCGCTCTTGCGCGAAATTTTATCGAGTTCGTCAATGTAAACAATGCCTTTTTGCGCTTTTTCGAGATTGTAATCCGCCGCTTGCAAAAGTCTGACCAATACGGACTCCACATCGTCGCCCACGTAACCCGCCTCGGTAAGCGTGGTCGCATCCGCAATTGCAAAAGGAACGTCGAGAATTTTCGCAAGGGTTTGCGCAATGAGAGTTTTTCCGACACCGGTCGGTCCAATTAATAAAATGTTACTCTTTTCGATTTCAACGTCGTCCAAATCGAAATAAGAACCTTTGGAACTTAGAATGCGTTTATAGTGATTGTAAACGGCGACGGAAAGCGCTTTCTTCGCGCTCTCTTGCCCTATGATATGCTCGTCCAATTTGGCTTTGATTTCCTCGGGCGTCAAAATGCCTTTCGGCATTTGTTGCGTTTGATACGCCGCCATATTACTTTTGATTATGTCAACGCTCGTTCTGATGCAAATGTCGCAAATGTAAACGTCGGGTCCCGCAACCATGCTTGTCACTTCGCTGCTGTCTCTGCCGCAAAACGAACATTTCACCACATTTGTCTTGCTTTCGTGCTCGTTATCGTTATTCTTTTTATCGCTCATCTTTTTCCGTCTTGTTAGTGTTTTTAATATTTTCTCTAATCATGTTAATATATAACGACTCGGGGTATTTTTCAAGGAATTTATTATAAACCTCGCGGGCTTTTTCGTAATTTTTTATCCCGTAAAAATACACGTCGCCGAGTTCTTTCAAGGCTCTATCGGGAAAAATTTCAGGCATATTATTTTCGACCAAATTTCCCAAGAGTTTAATCGCTTCGCCGAAACGATTTTCAGCAATGAAAATTTCCGCTATTTTTAATTTCGCGACATTATTCAGAATAAAAAGATTTTTGTTCTCGGCAAGCGGCGATAGAAGCGCTCGCGCTGAATCGAAATCGTTTTCGAACAGAAAATAATCTGCGCGCGAAAAGCGTGCGAGACGGAGAGAATCGTTTTTAAACATCGATATTATCAGCTTTTTTTCGATTGCATCGTTCGAATAATCGCTTGTCTTTTTCGCCGCAAGTTTCGAAAAATATTTTTCGGCATCGGAAAAATCGGCTTCCCAATATTTTATTCCGCCGAGAAAATATATCGCTTTATCTTTTATTTTAAGCGAAATTTTCAATTTGTTATTGAGAGCCGTTTTGAAAAATTTCTCCGCTTTTGCAAAATCTCCGTCTGTCAAAAGTGCAATCTCACCGCGCGCAATTGACGCGGATACGGCATCCGTGCCGTTTCTATTATCCGCGATTATCAATCCGTAGAGCGAATCGGCTTTTTCGTAATCCGCAATCGGCGAAAAATAAAGCGCCGCAAGCATTTTTCGCGCTTCGTGTTTTACTTTGTAATTGTTCGACAATGAAAGACGTTCAAGGATTTTTACGGCTCTTTCAAACATTCGGGGAGAAACAGACACGCGCTTTTTGAGCGGCTTCCAAAAGTCCGAATTTTTTATTTTCGCCTTCTCCACGGCGATTTTCGCTTTTGCAAATCCGAGTTCGGCTTGTTCCGCATAGGGCGCATCGCGGTATTCGTCAAGCAAGTATTCGAACGCCGAAACCGCTATTTCGAAATTGTTATTTCTCAACGCCTCGTTGGCAAAAGAAAAAACCACTTTGCCCTTAGCGCCTTTTTTTTCGTCCAATTCTTTTATTATCGTCAGCGCCTTATCGTATTCCCCCGTTTCCTTGTATGCATAAGCGAGCAATTCGTCGATTTTTCCGTTTTCGTACTTCCTCGAACAATGTTCCAAAGTCGTAATAATTTCCTTTTGCGCGCTCTCAGACGTAAGCAACGCCGCAATGCGATTTTTAACGGTGTAAAACTGTTTCGGTTTAACGCGAAGAATTTCGCAATATTCTTTCGTTGCGTCGGCGTAATCCATGGTAAGAGAATAAAGATTTGCAAGGTCGAAAGAAAAAAGCTCCGGCGAACCCGATTTCCTTTTCCCTTCGCGCAAAAGTTCTTTCGCTTTTTCAAATGCGCGCGTTTGCATCGCGTAATTGGCGATAATGCGGTAATTTATCGATTGTCCACCGTTCACGGTAACCGCTTCGTCCCAAACTTCGTAGGCTTTTTCTCTTTCGTTTTTTAAGTAATAAACACTACCGAGAAGTCCGTATGTATTAATATCCGCGGGGTTTCGTTTTAATTTTTCTTTACAAATGGCGATAACTTCATCGTATTTTTTCAAAGCGGTTAACGTTCTCGTGTAGCCGCTGAAATACGAATATGACGACGGATTGCGGCGATAAAGTTTTTCGTAAATTTGATTCGCCTCTTTGTAATGGCCCGATTGCTCGTAAGTTTGCGCAAGGCGATAAAGTCTGTCGGGATTATCGCGCACTTGTGCGAAAACAACCGAAACGGCAAACAATATTATTATAGATATTCTTATCATTTTCGTAAACTTTTACCGCAATATATTCACAAATAAATTTTTATCGAAATATGCGCCATTTAAAAAACAAAAAACCCCGAAAATGTTTCGGGGCTTTTCCGTACCGAAGGCCGGACTCGAACCGGCACGTCCTTGCGGACACATGATTTTGAGTCATGCGCGTCTACCAATTCCGCCACTTCGGCAAAAATTGAATTCGAAACATATACTTTTTTTCTTACAAAATCAATACGAAATTCTTACGAACTAAGATTTATAGTTATGATACGTTCGGAAAACGTTCGTTATTTTTAATATATGTTAAAGTCGAACAGCACGCCGAAATAAAAGCGCCATTCTTTCCCGACTTTATAGGGACGATTGAAATAATACGTAGTTCGTTCGAATTGGTCGAACGAATACGCCCAATTCATAAAAACGGATGTCGGGAAGATATAAAACGAAACGAGTTTTATTCTGATTTCGGCGCCGACATCTTTTTTGAAGTCCGCAAAATCCGGCGTACCGCTGTTCCACGCGTTTCCGTAATCGCCGTAAACGGAAAAATAAATTTTATCAAGATACCACGGTCCCCAGCGTGCGTCTATATTTCTAAATAACGGAAAACGGTAGGTCGCATTAATCCAGGCGACTTCATTTCCGCTAAGCGAATAAAACGGATAACCTTTCATTCCAACAAGTCCGCCAAGATAAAAATCGAAAAAGTCCGGCACTTGCGGACCGAAAATCGTTCCGTAACGCAGACGAAACGAAAGCGAATGAGATTTGAAAAGCGAGAAACTTTCCCACCAATTAAGTTCGAGGCGCGGGAAATAATAATGTCCGTAAACAGGCTTCAACATTCCGTCTTCGACGGCATATTCGCCTTTGTCGTTATATCTGTTAAATTCGTAGTTCAATTTCAATTCAACGCGTCTCTCAATCGGATTAATACTTGCGTCGCGGGTCGAGGCAACCGAAGCGAACGTATATTTCAATTGAAGATTGCTTGCCTTTAAATAATCGTCCTTAAATGTCGGATAAAGAACGGATGTTCCCGGGAAAATAAAACTACCGATTTCAGCAGTGTAACTGCTGTAAATGTAGCGCAATTCAAGATGACTGTTTTCCGAAATAATTCTGTGTTTCAAAGCCAAATCGAATTCGAACAGATTGTAAGAAACGTCGGTCGAAACATAATAATCGGCAACGGGCGTTTGAGTGGAATCCACGTTAAAACCGATATCGACATTAGCAACGCGCGTGGTGTTATAAATTTCAAACGTAAATTCGGGTTTTAAACCGAGCGAGTAAAATCCGGGAATTTTATTTCTGTAATTTAAAATTAAAAACAAGTCGCGCTCCATACGGGAATTCAAACCGATTCCGCCGAGCAAATCGTAGCGATTAAGATAATCGCTTGACGTTACGTAAGTTCCCACTTTCACTTTCTGCAACGGGTCGCTTGTCGTATTGTAATCGTCATAACGAATATAAGGAAGAAACGTCAGCGAAGTAAATTCGCCTTTGTATTTTTCGGGTTTGTATTTCGGCAATGTGAAATCGTCGTAATTCCGATAATACGCAATCGTGGAATCGCTCATATCGTTTAAACTTTTATCTTTCGCCAAATCGAGATAAGGCGATTTCTTGACGTAATGTTGATTCGGTAAAATCGGTCTCCTTTCGGTTTTCGGCAAATAAAAAATTTTGTAGCCGGTGGACGTGTATCCCGAATAAGCGATGTTACCCTTGGGGTCAATATCCGGATAAAACGCACCGCCGAGAACATTGGTAATCTGCGTTTTCTTCTTCGTTTCAAAATCATATTCGTAAATGTTGAAGATGCCCGTTTCGTCGGAAGCGAAATAAAATTTGCCGTCTTTGCCGAAAACGGGATTGCGTTCGTCCGCTTCCGTTTTTATCAAAAACCGAAAGTTCGCGCCGTTAGTGTCAATAATCGCAATATCGCGGTTGTCCCTAATCGTAACGCCGAAAACAACGCTTTTGTTATCGGGAGTGAAACGCGGATTAAAAACTTGCTCCCCTTTCGAATAGAAAGTGATTTGTCTGAACCCGCTTCCGTCAATGTTCACCGTGCCGAGATTCGTTGTGCCGTCTTTTTGAAAAAGGAAAACGATTTTCTTGCCGTCCGACGAAACGTTCGGATTGTTGGCGCGAAGTTCGTGAGTAATTCGTTCTTCCTTTTCGGTTTCCATATCGTAGGTAAATAAATCGTGAATGTTTTTCCACTTGGGATTGTCGTCGCTTAACTTCGCAAAGAGAATTTTTTTCGTTCCCGGAATTACGTTTATCGACGAATTGACCTTCCCGAGCAGTTTCTTTTCTTTTCGTGTTTCGAAATCGTAAAGATAAAGCGCCGTTTGGCTCAAATAATCGTGTCCCTTATTGGAAAGATAAAGTAACTTTTTCCCGCTATCGACGAACGTGGGGTAGAAATTTCCGAAGCCTTCTTTAACAAGCGTATCGCCTTCCACGATATTTTCAAGTATCGGCGCAACGCGCTTTTCGTAATCTTTCTTCAAATGTTCTTTCCATTGCGCGTAAAGTTCTTCGCCGCTAATTCCGAGCACGTCTTCGACAGCCGCGTCCATTGTAAAATGCGAATATTTTTTCAAACTTGCGAAAATCTTTTGTAATTTATCTTCGCCGTAGTTTTCAGCAATGTAACGAACAAGACTGAAACCCGAATTATAAACCGATTCGTTCCCGAGGCTTGTTTTTCCGAAAACACCCATTTCATTCCACGTCAGCATATTATCGCCGAGCACGTAACTTCGCAAAATCATATCGCGGTGTGAATCCCACGATTCGTAACGAAATTCGGGACGTTGGTACTGCGCCGTTCCTTCCGCGAACCAGGACGGCACGTTTATTCCCGCAAGCGGATAAGAAATAATGGTGTTCGGATAGCCGTAAAGAATATCGGGACGACGCTCGTCTTGATAATGCAAGTATTGCAAATAAACCGCGGGAACGCGACGAGTGAATTTCATTGCGGTTTGCAAATTGACGAGATGTACGAACTCGTGAGTGATTACGTTTCGCAACCAATTGTGTGTGCCGCGCAAATCGAAATCGAGCGCGGAAGCCCAAATTTCGATTTTATTATCAAAGAAATACGTAGCGCCGTTAGCGTAATCGTCAATATCCTTAATAACAAAATGAACAGTTTCGGGTTCGAAACCGTAAAGTCTTGTAATCGGTCCCCAAACTTCCTCGGCAATTTTCAATGTAATCAGCGCGGTGCGTTCCGCTCCTTCGTGATAGTGAACCTCGACGTGTTTCCCTTTAATCGTAAACCAATCGTAGTCGGGATTAAACTCGTTGAACTGTCCGAAAACATTGCCGAACAAAAATGCGAAAACAACAATATATTTTATCATAAAATTCTCTTGCAAGAGTAAATTACCATCTAAAAATTATTTCACAACCGCCACTTTAACAATTTTAAAATCTTTTTTCCCCGATGCAAGCGTTACTTCCACGCGCGCAAAATAGACGTCGCTTTGCACATCGTTAACATTCCAATCAATATCGGCGTCAGAATTGGCGAATACATTTCCGTTAAGTTCGTCTATTTTGTAACCCGATAAATCGAAAATTTTAATATTTACTCTCGCATCTTCGGGCGTTCTTATTCTGAAATGCGTAACTCCTTCGCTTACGGGATTGGGCCAATTGTAGGCTTTAATCAAAGTTGCGGCGCTTTCTTCGACAACGAAATTTGCGATGACATAATTATTATTACACGCGGCATATTTGCCTTGCCACAATGCGTTGTTAAACGCTTCGTTTTTTTCAAGCAAATAAAGATTATCGTTTCGGTCAACCGCTATGAGATACAGCGCATCGTCGTGCTTCGCAATCGTAAGTCCGTCAAGAGCGAGAGAACCGAGCGAATAAACCGCTTTCGTGCTTACGTCGGAAGTTCGAAATTCGTGAAAGTTCAAATTGCCGCTTTCCGTTTGCGAAATCAATTTCAAATCGGTGAAATCCGCGGAGGGCGAATATTCCAACGCGTAATTTACAAATTTATTATCGTTCTCATCTTCAAGCGGAAAACCTTCGGCAAGCGCGCCTTGCAAATTATACGCGTACAATTTGCCATCGGAAGCAAACGTGATGAACGCTTGCCCGCCGTTATCAACCACCACCGAAAAACTTTTAACCGTATCAAGAGCGGAAACCGAAAACGACTTAACGAGAACGAATTCTTTGTTTTCCCCGAGTTCAACTATTTCAAACAAATTGTTTTCCTCAAGCAAGACGGCATATTCGGTTGTTTTAGTATTTTCAACTTGCGAAACAATTGCGGCACTTAAAATTTCGTTCCCGCTTTTGAAAGAAGCGTCGAAACTCGCGCTAATAAAAAGCGAATCGTTTACAAACGCCACGCCGCTTGCAATTATTGCATCTTTCGCTGCAAACGGACATTTGTACGAATAAGAGGCGGTATCGGAATTATGTTCATAAACGAAAGAAGAATCGGAATTAACCGTCAAAACATAGTAAGTATCGCTCTCCGTACGCTTGAACAATTTTTTTATCGGAGAACCGTAAGAAACAACCGTTTCGATTGAATCGATTCGAGTATCGTATTTAACCAAACGCGTGTCTTTTGCGCCGTATAAAACAAAAGCGTTTTCGTCGGGAGAAAAATCGGCGATAATTTTCACATCGGAAAAGTCGGATACGGTTTTCACCAAGTTCCCTTCGAAATCATAAATAAAAACATCGTCGTCGCTTTGCACGGCAAAATCGGGAAAATTATTCGAAGGCGATGCGTAAATAAATTCGGGACGAGAGTCGCCCGGCAATTTGAAACTTTTTACGATTTCGATTTCCCGCTGAAAATCCGCAACAAAATTCATCCGTGCGCCGGCGGGCGAAAAATCGGACAAGTAAATTCCCGAAGGCGTCCCGTAATATGAATCCGAATTGGGCTTTGTTTCAGGCGTAAAAGCGTTTTCATAATAATGCGATTCATTTCCCGCAAACCAAAAATCGTTTTCCGTACCTTCGCCCACAACCAAATCGCCGAAAATATCGTAAAACGTTCTGCCTATATCGTTTATTCCGTCCGCTTCAACAACCGCAACGCCGCGATGATTTATATCGTTATTAACCGTGTTGTTGTCAAGTCCGGCATTTACAACGTTTTCATCGATATGCCAAATGACCATACCGTTTCCGGGGAGAGCCCAATCGAATTCATCGACGTTTACGATAACGCCTTGCAAAGCGGAAACGTCGTAATAGTAAAAACCGTCTTCGTCCTGCGTAAAAACAATTTGTCGTGTCGTTCCGGTTTCATCGACGTAATGAATTTTAGCGCCGTCGCCGTTTGCGTCGCGAACGCGAACTTGCGCAAGGAAATATTCGCTTTCGTTTATCGGAATTTTCACAAGCGTAAGGTCTCCGTCGGCGGAAATTTCCTCCGCGTTAAGTGCAACCGACTGCGGACTATCTATCACGGAGGGTTCGACCCAGCCCAAAAACATTTTTTCGAAAGGTGAAAGCGAAGGCGGAAACGTCCCGCCGTATGAAAAAATCGCCTGTCCGTCCATCAAACCGAAACGTCCGATAGCGCTGTAACCCGTTTCGGTATTGTACAAATCGGGCAAACCGAGATAACTGCCTATCATCGAAGCGACAAGACCGTTTATTGTCAATTCTATTAACACGCTTCCCGTAATTCCTGCAACTTCACGGCTTTCGGTTTCGGGTAAAACGGCTGTGTTCGTAATCTTAAAATTCCCTACCGAAATTCCGTCGAAATCTTCGCCGTAAATTTCTCGATATTGTTTCAAACTCATAAAAAGCGAAGGAATATCGCGTTCGAGTCCGAGACTTCCGGGCACGGAGACGTCGCGACCAACGCCGGCATGAAAGAGGACGAACATATCGTAAGCGGCAAAATCGAACGCGGGATTTTGAGCGTAGGCTTTCTCCCACGCTTCTTCGGTCATATTCGCCACGCCAGTAAAATCGTCGGAATTCACTTCGGGCGAATAAACGCGCATCGTATTATCAAGCGTAATAACATTCGGCAAGACGGTATAAGTTACGACAAGTTTACCGCGCGATTCTTTTTCAAAATAATTTTTTGCGAAACGGAGATGATTTTCAAAATACGCGCGGTCGTGCGGAAGCGGGTCGAGAATATCCGTGCGCGTTCTGTTTTCTCCGGTGTAAATAGAGCCGAAAGTTCCGTCACCGTAAGTTGCGTCGTATCTGTCGGGCTGAAATTCCACCATCACCGCGAGTATGCGCAAAGTATCGTTTTTAGCGCTACGGATTATTTTTCCGTCAACCGAATGGAGTTGCGGTTTGAAACGAGTTTGAGCGGCTGCAGAAACCGCACAAACAAATATCATAATTGCGAAAAACTTTATTTTCATCTATTAAATCCCCTTAGGAAATCCTTTGACCGCTTCGTTTTGTTCGCCCCACTTGAAGGCTATCGTAAATCTCAATGTTCCGTCAAGAGGGTGATTTTCTTCACTACCCGCAAGACTCGTACTCAAATAACTGAAATCGAACTGATAAATGTCATAACGAATACTTGCGCCGAAAGTAACGAATTTACGCGCACCGTAATCCGGGTCTTCGTAAAAATATCCCGTGCGCGCGGCAAACATAAAATCGCCGGGCTGACCGTACCAATATTCCAATCCGCCGGATGTAACCACCTTACGCAATTCTTCGTTCAAATCACCATTTATATTGACAAGCAATTTTGCAAAATCAAGCGTCATTGTGAGCGAATTGAAGTCGTCTTCCCACAATCTTCCGGCAAAACCCAATCGAAAATTCGTCGGTAACGGGTCGGCTTGTTCCTGATCGATATAATAAATATCAGGGCCGATATTGCTTACATTCACACCGACGCTAAAACGATTATCGAGAAATTCAGGACGATACATTCCCGCGACGTCAAAACTAACCGTAGTGGCCACGCCGCTTCCTTGCTCCTGTCCCGTAGCCTTTTCCGAAAGACGACTGTGAATTAAACGAAAGTTAAAGCCGACCGCCCAATCCTTACCGAGCGTCGTGGAATAACCGACCGTTGCGGCGGCATCAAATGAACGAAAAGTTCCTATCGGGTCGGGCGAACCTTCGGCGGTACGCACGAATTCGCCGAAATTCATATATGTGATACTTGCGAAAATCGCGCCGTCCAAATCCTCAAGGTAGGTTCTGTACGTCACGTAATCGTAAAATAAATCGAGATGAAATTGCGGTAACCAATTCGCATGCGTAACCTGTATTTCCGAGCCGCGCAAAAAAGCAAGTCCGGCGGGGTTCCAGAAAATCGCCGCGCCGTTATCTGCAAGCCCGCCGCCGCTTTCGCCCATTCCGCCCGCGCGTGAATCCGGCGCAAGAAGCAAAAAAGGCACCGCTTCTTGAGCGACGGTTATATTCGAAATCATTACAGTGAACAAGATTATCGGAATAAATAATTTTCTTATAAACATGAGATAAACTCCTTTTATTTTAACAATTAAATTTTCAATTAAATTTCAATCACTTAACAATCGCCAATTTTCCGACAAAACTTTCGGCATATTCTCCCGATTGGCTTGTAATTATTAACTTGTACAAATACGTTCCGTTGGCAAGTTGTCCGCCGTCTTCGTCACGTCCGTCCCAAAATATTTTTACAAAGCGGTCGATAATTCCGTATTCTTTTATCTCTCTGATTTTCCTTCCGTAAACCGTGTAAATATTGATTTGAACGTCAATCGGTTCCGACAAATTATATTGAAACGTAAAAAATGTATTTTCGGAAAAAGGATTGGGATAGTTGACAATATTTTTCACCACAAGTCCGTCCCCTTCCACAACGGTAAATTCAGTTTCTTTTTCCGACAAATTATTGAAGACGTCCCACGCTTTAATTTTAAGCGTATGTTCTCCCGGTTCGAAATCATAAAAATTATATTTAACCTCACCCGACGTTCCGCCCGCGTCAACGTCGCCTATAAACGAATTTGTAAAATCGACGGGATTTTCTAAATTGTCGTCAATAATACCTTCGAGCGTATGACCAAGTCCGGCTGTACTTGTATTTATTCCCGTTTCGTCGGTAAGTCTTGCCAAAAGCGTAAAATTTCTGTTAACCAAATTACCGTGAGAATTATAATCGTCGAAAGAGATTTCTATATCCGGACCCGCGCCGTCGTTTTCTCTGTTTTCCATTCCGCCGACTATCACGTTCCGCGTAACCCCGATGCCGTCCGTATCGTCGTTATAAACATACGCCACTATTTTTCCGTTTTTATTTTCGAACGAAATGTCTTTAGGCATCACGAAACCGACGCCGAAATCGCTTTGTTCAACCGACGCGCGTCCCTTAAACAACACAGCCCCGTCGAATCTAACCTGCATGTTTCTCCATCCCGGTTCGGTAATCGTTACGTATCTGTCGGCGTCATAAACCGTAATTATGGATTCGCCGTCAAACGAAGATGTTTCGGCGACTTTACCTTTGATATCGACATTGCCGAGCGCTTTAATTTGTACGGGATTATTCAAGGCGTTTCCGTTAACCGAATCGATATCGGCGTTAAATACGGGTATTTTCAAACGAATTGTCGGATCGCAAAGCAACACGTATTTCTGCGAATTAACGACATTATAATTCACTTTGGCATAAAAGCCGGCGGCGCCGACACGCTGACGATTTCCCTCCGCTTCTCTTAAAAACAGACCTTCGTAAAATTTCGCGGAAAAAGTCAAATTCGACCCGGGATAAACCGGTCGCTGAGAGGCTAAAACTCCGATGGCGGCGGAATTACTTTTAAGCACCAATTTTTCACTTGCGCTTATTTTTGAGGGAGAATCGCTCCTTGCAAAATCACACGCCGCAACCGTAATAAAAACAAGATTTTTATTCACAAGTTTCGGTATCGTTACATCTTTAACAAAAACTTGTTCGTGCGCCCAAACGTCGGGATTTCCGTGTCCGTGATAGTGCATTAACAAAGTGCCGTTATTAATTGCATCAATGATGGCTTTGTTCACTTCAGGCTTACGTCTTCCCGCGCTTGTCGTTTCGGTGGGATACAGTACCAAATAAATTTTATTACGCGTGAAATATTCGGGAAACTCTTCGGACAAGGCTTCGCAACCGCTTGTGTGTAAATTACGGTCGTCGCCGTGACTCGTTTTTCCGTCGTCGGCAACAAAAGAAGCAAGATATCGCCAGTTGGAAAAATCGGAATTATTTTCGTATTCGATAATTTTATCCACGACCGTTTCCGCTTCTTCGGCGGAAGTTATCGGCAAGCGTCCCACCGCCAGATCCATGTAATCGTCCCCGCCGCTTACACGACAAAAATAATCGTCCGTCACGTACGAATCGATTTCGTTCAACGGAGCATAATCGTTCTGATAAGTGGTCACAAAATTATTATGCGCCGCTTCAGTGTCGAAGTAATCGTAAGTCCCTTTACCGAAGAGCAAAACGTATTTCGGTTTGACCGTCCAATGCTTGTAAGCGTACATGATAAAATCACGAATTGCGGTCGGGTCGTTTTGCGCTCCGCATGAAAATT
Organism: uncultured Melioribacter sp.; assembly: GCA_964479645.1. GTDB lineage: Bacteria > Bacteroidota > Ignavibacteria > Ignavibacteriales > Melioribacteraceae > WGAL01. The sequence continues at coordinate 15,526 of CAYZMW010000034.1, forward strand.
CGTTATAAATTTCTTCGGTGTAGAAAACAGCCGTTGGAATATTATCGGGGGATTCGCCGCGTTTATACTCAGCAAGTCTTTCCGCGGAAGTTGAAAATCGCTTCGGCGCAATAATAATAAATTCGGCGTTCGCTTCGTTACCATGCACATTTTGATTTTCGACCTTCTCAAAATTCACGGTCTTCCCCGCGGAAGTTGTAAAAGCCACATATTTGGCTACTTTGCCGTAACGTTCGTTCGCAATAAAAACGGTGTATCCGTTTTCATTTGAAGTTTGGAAACGGGTTATGTTTTCGAAATCGTCAACTCTTAACACGTAAATTTCGTTCGACGAAAAACCGCTTAAATAATATTTCACGTTTTCGTTCGCATCGGGAGAATAGAAAATAAGGAAATCGTTCGCAGGTTTAAGATAACCTTTATAACGAATTGAAAAATAATCCAACGCGCCGTTTTGCGTGGAAGTATTGGCGGAAAAAGAAAATTTCAGAACGCTTTTCCCGTCGGTAATATTCGGCGATACGGAAAACGTGCTATGATAATATTTCCCCGTCGTATAACTTGCGTTCCCGTATCCGCTCAAATAGCGCGAAAGAATTTTTTCGCCGTTTTCGTAAATATCCATGGTTACGCCGTTTTCGGAGAGTACGGCTACACCGTAACCGTACTTTATTTCGCTTCCTTCGACGTAATTCTCAAGGTTGTTGGTGAACGTTAACGTACGTTGGGAAGAATTAAATTTTTCGCCAAGAAACAATCTGCCCGATTCGTTCGGATTAAATTCGTCAACTTCATGTTTAATGAATTTATCGGTTTCGTATTTCTCCGAAAAATCAGTAACCGTTAATGAGGGAACGATTTCCGCGCGTTTTCCGTTTTCTCCGCCCCAAGTTATCCAATAATAATTTTCATGCGAAAATTGATTGTGATAATTTTCAATTCTTTTGTAAACGGAATCATAATAGAAAAAATCGCTTCCGTGCCCGTAAAACAAAAGAAAATCGCCCGTGTTCAATTTTCCGTCTTCCTCTCCGAAAAAAAGAATCGGATTTTCAACCAAATCGTCGTATCGAAATTCGGAATCCTTTTCGGGTTGAGATTTACCGCCGTTATTAAAAATTTTCACCGTTCGCGGGTCGTCCGTTTCGGGATTGAACCCCAATGACACAAGTTTATCGTAACCGATTTTATAAATCCCTTCGTCGGTGATATTCGCCCTATGCCAAATTCCCGCGCTCAAATGCGAATCGTAAACGCCTTTACTTTTTTCATCGGGAATTCCCCAATTTCGCGCAACGGCATAATTGATAATCGCGTTCTCCAATAATTCGTCGTCGATTTTCACCGACTTTTTCTCAGGACGGGCGAAGACAATTTTAAATGTTAGTTGTTTTAATTTTTTGATTTCACCCGTTTCGGCGAAATATAATACGGGATAAAGAAGAAAACTTTGTAAACGAAGATTCCTTGAAACGCCTTCCGAATATTTGTTTATCCAATTATTTATCGAAATATTTTCGCGCGAATAAATTTCGGGAACGGTCAATTCTCCTTTAATCGTTGTGAAATTCACACTGATAATTTCGATTTTACTTGAAAACGAAGGGACGCCAAGCGTTACCATTTCCGCTTCGAACGGGGGAAACGAAGCCTTGTCGGGAACAAAGCCTTCTTTGACGGAATAAACGCCTTTATTTTTCACGTCGAAATCCGTGAATTCGGGGACATAACGAATAACAATCTCACTCTCGTTTGAAGAAAGGATAATAAAATGCGGGTTACCGTACGCTTGAAATGCAAGTGTAAGAAGAAACACGCTTAATATTTTAAAAGATTTGTTACTCATTATGTTTCCAAAAATAAAATTAATCACTATCGTATAAAAATATCGACAAAAAACGGTAACAAATCTTCCTATCGTGTTCCTTCTTTTAATTAATTAAAGTGCAAGTTAAAGAAAAAAAAACTTTTTTGTCAAGCAAAAACGCTCGAATGCAAAATTTGCTTTTCGTGCCCGGAGGGGGACTCGAACCCCCACTGGCTTATGCCAACTAGACCCTGAACCTAGCGCGTCTACCAATTCCGCCATCCGGGCAAAAATCGGAACTGTAAATTTAAGAAAAATAATAAAAACCGAAACGTATTTAGTGCATTAAAATGCAAGTCCTTCCGCTACGATATCTTTTTCACGAATTCGTTCGGCTTCTCCCCTTTTTCGAAACCTATTTTTTTCAAATAAGCGACATGTTGTTCCACTTCGGAATACGCGACAAGTTTGTGAATTCCGTTTTCCTTAAAAAATTTAGGCGTTGTTTTCATCAAAAATTTCGCGTTGTTCAAATCGCGATAACTCGGCACGGCATAATCCAAAATAATTTCCGCGACGCCGTCTCCTTTTTCTTCATAGATAAAAAGTCCCACGGGGAACAAATTACGTAAGACGAAAAATATTTTCTTCCCTTCAAGATTATCGTAAGAAAAGTCGGGGAAAAATTTGGCGATGTCATCGCGATAAAATTCAAGAAACTTTTTCATGTAACGATTACCCGGCATAATGGGATAAATCGAAAATTCGTCTTTCTTTTTATATAGAACGATTAAATAATAAATATCGACAAGCGTAATGTAGCCGTTTAAAATAAATACGGGTAACGCGTTTGTAATCAATCCGTAAGTGGCGAATGTAGCCGCTCCGAACAAATTAATCCACCTTAATTTCACAATGTTTTTCATTGTAAGAGAAACGGCAATTAAAACCGTACCCGTATAACCGATTATTTCCGTCCAATTCATTTTCACATTCTCCGAAATTCGAACGGTAAATATAAATATATTCAAGTCATATCACGTAAACAATAACGGAAGAAATCATACCGTAACCAACGACAAGAGGGATAAAGTAGTACGCGGCAATCTGTCGGTTCGTCAGCGAAACTTAAATTAATCAGTCATTGCGAACACCGCCAAAGGCGGGAGAAGCAATCTATCAAATTTTCAGCGAAAGATTTCTCAGCGCTCGGCGTGACAGATTGCTTCGTCCCGACATGAGCGGGAACTCGGAATGACGGTTGTTTTTGTTTAGAGACGGTGCGGTAGATTGCTTCACCCGCCTAATCATAATAACTTCATGAAGCAGTGAAATTATTTTTTATACGAAACACAAAACAACCAATTTTACAGGATATATCTGAGCTTGCATATAAGGCATAAAATACTACGATTATTAAATATAGACTTTTTTTTGTATTTTGGGGACATGTTAAAACAATATAGGATAAAATGGGACATATAAGAATGTTAAAAAAATTACCGCCTGAAAGAGATAAGGTTGAAACAGTAATAATACTTAGGCAATTGAGTAAAACATCACAAGCTCTTGGCGAATTAAAAGGAATAGCAAAGACAATTCCAAACCAAGCAATGTTAATAAATGCTGTAGTACTACAAGAAGCAAAAGATAGTTCAGAAATCGAAAATATTATTACTACGCAAGATGAATTGTACAAAGCGCTTGCATCGCAAAAGAAACAAGCCCCGCAGGTAAAAGAAGTTATTAATTACAGAAAAGCTATTTTTACCGGATTTGAATTGATAAGAAAACAAGGTTTTTTAAGACTAAAAGACATTGAGACTATTCAAAAAACAATTATTGAAAATAACGCTGGCATAAGGTCAATGGCGGGAACAGTTCTAAAAAATGATAAAACGGGAGAGATTGTTTATACGCCACCACAAGATAAAGATGAAATCTTAGATTTATTAAATAATTTCTTAGAACATTTTAATACTAACCAAACAAATTTATCTCCTTTGATAAATTTAGCAATATTACATTATCAGTTTGAAAGCATTCACCCTTTTTATGATGGTAATGGCAGAACAGGTAGAATCTTAAATATCTTATATCTTATTCTAAATGAATTACTTGATATTCCAATTTTATATTTAAGTTCATATATAAATGAAAATAAATCAGTTTATTACAAATATTTAAATGAAGTAACCAGAACAGACCAATGGGAAAATTATATTTTGTATATGCTCAAAGCTATTGAGGAAACGGCAAATTACACAATCAAAAAAATCAATAAAATAAATAACCTATTGGAAATAACGATTAAAAAAGTTAAAAAAGAAACTCCAAAGATTTATCGTAAAGAATTGATTGAACTACTTTTTGAACAGCCTTATTCAAAAGTTGAATTTGTAGTTAACAAACTAAAAGTTGAACGGAAAGCGGCATCAAGATACTTGAAAAAACTTGAAGAAATTGGCGTTCTAAAATCAGAAAAAATAGGAAGAGAAAATTTATATTTAAATAAAGAGTTGATAGAAATATTAAAACACTAAACAGAGCAAAGCATTTACACAATGGCGGGTAAAGCGTTAATTTGAAAGAATTATTAATAAACATAGCAAGAGCACACAACAGTGTAAAGAATACCGTGCTGCTTAAAAATTCCTCTGTCTTTTTTGCATTTGGTTATAATTCTTTATAAATTTATTAAACGCAAATGAATTTGTCAGGTTAAAAAATAAAAGAAAGAATGTATAATTAACAAACAACATAAAGTGGGTGGCAATTAAGAACATTCCGCAATATTTCCCTTTGTCCACTTAACTTATGTTGATGGCTTTGCGAAAAAGTTAAATAATTTTATTAAACAAAAATAAGGTTTTGCTAATTTTCAATATACGAAATGAAAGATAGATGAAATTTTATGGTATATATCTAATATTTCGTATATGGGGATTATTGTATTTCATGGAAAAAAGATATTAAAGGGAAATAATATATGGATAACGAAGTAAAATTAGGTAAAAAGATATTTATCAGAAACACGGGTAAAGATGAATATTGGTTACAAAAAATTATCTATGATAACCCAGAAAAATTAGGACTTGGGAAATTAGTTGCAGTTAGAAAAGAAAAAAAACAATCTAATGGCGGAAGATTAGACATATTGTTAAAAGACCCTAGCGATAATACAATGTATGAAGTTGAGGTTATGTTGGGAGAAACAGACCCTTCTCATATTATACGTTCAATTGAATACTGGGATAATGAAAAACGAAAGTATCCCCAGAGACAACATTTTGCCGTATTAATAGCAGAGTCGTTTGACAGACGATATTTTAATGTAATTCAACTTTTAAGTCTAAATGTTCCGATGATAGCAATACAAGCTGACTTACTGGAAGTAGGGAATGAAAAAATTCTAAATTTTACTAAAATTCTCGATGTCTATGTTGAGGCAGAAGATGAAGAAGAAGCAAATCCCGTTACAGAAAATACTTGGCGAGAAAAAGCACCTTGGACATTAGATACAGCAAAACAACATTTAGAAATTTTATCAGAAATTGAAAAAAATATTGAACTGAAATTTACACAGAGCTATATAAGTATTGTCGTAAACGGTAAAAATAATTATCAATATGATAAAAGGACAAAGCCTAATTCTGTTGTTTGGTTTAATGTAAAGGAAGAAGAAAAAGTTGATGCCATTAACAAAATGTTTGAAGAAAAAAATATTGTTTATAGCTACAATAAATACAAAGATTTTAGTTTAACATATGACAAGAATTTTATTTCTAAAAATAAAGATTTAATAAAGAAAATACACGAAATTAGAAACAAAGAATTTTCAATTGAAGAATAAAGCTCGGCATCTAAGCACATTCGCAATAACTTGCAAAATGCGCAATAATTTAAGCGAATATGAATTTTAAAAAAAGCGGTAATAATAAACAAAAGCGCAAAAACACGGCGCCATATATTTAAGTTTCTATTACCAAAAACAACAAATCACCGCCGACAATTTTAATTTAAAACATAAAACCCACCTTCCCCAAAAACAAATTTTTCAAAATTTATCCGCTTCGATTGTTATTTTTGTCTTTACCGAAAATTTTAAGGATTTTATATGAACGAAAAAGTTTTGCTTATTCTCGATGCGCCGAATTGGGCGCTCGACAAGAACGCGAAAGATTTGGTGAAATACAATAAATCCGATTTAATTCTCGACATCGTTTATTTCAATGATTTTATGCGCGATTGGGAAAAGTATTACCGCGAATACGATTTGCTTTTCCCGATGTTCAAAGGAATGTTTATGACAATGCTTAAAAACAAAATCCCTTACGACAAAACCGTTACGGGCATTAGTTCCTATCATTATTGGGACAAACGAAAAACGCGTCCGCCCGGATTTAACGTGAAGCCTTCGCGCAAATTGGTTCGAAGAATGAAAAAAGCGGTTCTCGTAAATACGCATTGCAAAAAACTCTGGTATATTTTTTCGCAATATTTTCCC
>CAYZMW010000035.1:0-16267 GCA_964479645.1 uncultured Melioribacter sp.
AAAATTCAAAGAAAGCGTTTTCGGATTAAGTTAATTTTACACCGAAACAGTTTAAGAGTGTGAATAATCGTCGGAAAAACTTTGGATCATTGGTTTAAAGAAATCGTAAAATTTAAGTAGAGATATCATTTAATGAGACTTGTTTTTTTCTTCTATTGCTCTCAATACTTTTTTAAGTCGTTGAACAATTTCATAACTAAACCATCCGTAATCAATTTCCATGTTTTGTTTATTCTTAGTATTGATTATAACTTTCGTGGCGGCATAATCAACGGTTACAATATCATCCCAATAAACAATTGTGCTTTTTTTGAAAAGTTGGGGTTTGAATTCGATTTTTTTCTCATTAACATACAGAAATCTTTTTCCAAAAAGCGAGGCTGATGATTTCCCTTTTGCTTCGTATATATGTATAAAACTCATAGCACAGAGAAAAAGAGAATACGCAATATAGAAAATCTCGAATTCCTTGATACTGTATATCAGTAAAATAAAGGAAGAAATAAGTAAAACAATGCCCACATAATATCTTATTCTTGATTTAGGCATTGCATTGAGGTCCACCTTCAATTCCATTATAAATTCCCTCTTAAATTATACTTTAAAAAATAATTTACATACTCTCATAAAATTAACAAAAATTTATAAGCCTTGGCAACAATAAAAAAAGCGGAAACAGTGTCGTAACGTCAAGCATAACGAAAAAATTTGTAACCGCACCAAGATGTCTTTTTCGGAAACTTTGTTAGATCGCTTCGTCCTCCCGCCTTGGCGGGACTCCTCGCAAAGGCTGAAAAAATTAAATCCGTGAAAATCCGATAAAACCCGTGTCATCCGTGTTCCATTAAGTGACAAGTTTTTCAATTCCAAATTACAAATGTTTGATAGCGTTCAGCATCGAGCGGGGAGCGGACAGCAGTGAACAGTGAACAATGAACAGTTTCACTCACTCGCTCCTAACTTCTCGCTCCTAACTCCTAATTCAATCATTCATCCAATCAACCATTCATTCATAATTTTTTTAATCCCGCTCCGGCGGGACATAATTCAACATTTATAATTCATAATTAAAGGGGATTCGTCTCATCCATATTCCATTACAAAAAAAGACGCACTTTCGCGCTTTTTTTATTATCGATTAAACCGTATTTTTGTGATTAAATTCACGGTCGGGAAATGCTTTTGAAGTTGATTGCGGAGAAACCGTTCCGACTTGAAACTATTTTCTTCTGTGTGTGTATCAAACTTAATATTTGGAGATTAAAATGAAACGTTTTGCAATTGTTTTATCGACGGCGATTTTTCTTTTCGGATTTTATTTATTGCCGGTGAAAACGGCGAACGACCACGTCGTAACTTCCGTGGCGGGGAAAAAAGATACGACGTTTACGTTCGAAAACTATGAAGTCGGGAAACTTCCGTATGATTGGTCGGAGTATGCAACGGGAAGGAAAAAACAAACCGTGTGGAGAATTGTTGACGACAACGGTAACAAGGTGCTGGCTCAACTTTCGGACGACAATCCGAATTACCATTTCAACGTGGCGGTTTACAACGGACTTGAAACCGTTAATGTTAAACTCAAGGTGCGCCTAAAAGGCGTTCACGGAAGAATGGACCGTGGCGGCGGTTTCGTTTGGCGATTCACGGATGCGGACAATTATTACGTCGTACGCGCCAATCCTTTGGAAGATAACGTTGTGCTTTACAAAGTGGTAAACGGGAAAAGAACCGATTTACCTCTTCTTGGTAAAGGCAGAACTTACGGCGTTGACGTTCCGAAATTGGGAAACGGCTGGAACGAACTGGCTCTTACCGTTGAGAACGATTTGTTCACGGTATATTTGAACGGGAAAGAACTTTTCAAGGTTAAAGATAAAACCTTTACCGGCGCGGGTAAAGTCGGGCTTTGGACGAAAGCGGATGCGGTTACTTATTTCGACGATTTCGAAATAGAAACAACCGAATAAAAATCCGCTTTTCAACGGAATTTGAAAACCGACGTTTTTTTTCTTACCTTTCAGACGGTTTTCTTATCGCGAAAAAATTTTTTACAAAAAAATAGACGGAGCACAAAATGAAACGTATGAAATATTTGTTAATTCTGTTCGTAATCGGTATGTGGGGTTGTTCGTCGATTAAGGTTGAAAGCGATTTCGACCCGAAGAACGATTTTTCGAATTACAAAACTTACACTTGGTACAAAGGAGAAATGCCTGCGGACGACGCGTTGAGCAAAAACCCTCTTGCAAAAAAGAGAATTGTCGCCACAATAGATTACGTTCTTGATAAAAAAGGATTTAAGATTGACAACGAAAATCCCGACTTCGTAGTGATCGTACACGCCGGAATTAAGGAAAGAATGCAGGTTAATCAATACGGCGGTTACGGCGCATACGGCTACGGAAGATACGGTTACGGTTGGGGCGTGGCTTACACGCCCGTTCACACGGACGTTATCTATTACGACGAAGCGACTCTGGTAATCGATATTGCGGATTATAAGAAAAAGGAAATCGTATGGCGCGGTGCGGCTACGGGTGTTGTTGACGGAAGAATGTCCGACGAAGAACTTGATAATGTAATCGAACAAATTTTGGAAGACTTCCCACCTCACACGGAAAAGAAATAATTCCGAAACAAAAATCGTTTGTTAACAAAGGGCGCACGAAATTGCGTCCTTTTTTATTTTCCAAAAACGATGAAAAAGAAAATTTTCGAATTATTGAATCGGGGATTTAACGCCGTAATCGTCAAAGAGTTTCACCACGTCGTCGAATGTCAGGGTAATCAAATCTTCGTTATCCAAATCTATTGACGAAGCGAGCCTTTCTTCTTGGTAGGAAATAATTTTGAATAAGATATTTCGTGCGAGACGCGCATTACCGAAATTTTTATCGCGCCGTTCGTAAAGAGCTTCGAACAAGTCAAGCAAAAGTTGCAACGCTCCTTCGTCGAACTCATAGCCGTTGCTTTGAGCAATTCCGTAAGAAATTTCAAGAAGCTGTCGCGGCGTGTAATCTTCGAAAAAGAACTGATTTGTAAAGCGCGAACTCAAGCCAGGATTTGATTGCAAAAACTTTTTCATTTCGTCCGTATAACCCGCAACAATTACGACAAGTTCGTCGCGGTAATCTTCCATTCGTTTGAGCAAAATATCAATCGCTTCTTGTCCGAAATCGTTCGCGCCGCGTGAAAGAGTGTAGGCTTCGTCAATAAATAGCGTTCCGCCGCGCGCCTGCTGAATTACCTTATCCGTTTTAAGCGCCGTTTGTCCTTGATAACCCGCCACCAAGTCGGAACGGTCGCATTCGACAAGATGTCCGCGTTCCAAGATGCCGAGTTCTTTGAAAATTTTGCTCAACAATCTTGCGACCGTTGTTTTCCCCGTGCCGGGATTACCCGAAAAAACGGAGTGAAGACTGCGTTCGACGACTTTCAGACCGCGCTCTTTTCGCAACTTGCTCACTTTCAAACTTTTAATTAATCGCTGAACTTCGTTTTTTACGGAATCCAAACCGATGAGGTTGTCCAATTCCTTCAAATATTCCTGCAACTTTTCTTCGTTGCCTTCAATAAAAACTTCCTTCTTCTTTTTTTCTTCGAAAATTTTATCGAGAGTTTCCACGGTGATAAGCGAACTGTCGATTTGTTCGCGTTTGTCGTCGTCCGTATCCGCAAGTTGCAAAAGATGCTCACGTTGGATTTGTTCCGCGAGATTTCTCACAACGCGGGCGTTGCCGAAATTTTTATCGCGGTTGCGATAAATTTCAGTGAAATGTTTCCGCAATTTTTTTTCGGCTTTTTCGTCAAGTTTCAATTTTTTCGAAGAAATAATCAATTTGAAAATTTTCATCAATTCGTCGGGCGTGTAATCTTCGAATTCAAAAACTTTCGTGAAACGGGAGCGCATTCCGGGATTGGAATCGAGAAAACGTTGCATTTCATCCGTATAACCCGCGGCAATTACAATAAATTTTCCTTTGTCGTCCTCCATTCGTTTGAGCAAAGTGTCTATCGCTTCTTTGCCGAAATCTTTTTCGTCGCCTTCTTTGACGAGCGCATAGGCTTCGTCGATAAACAACGTGCCGCCGAGCGCTCTGTCTATCAGTTTGTTCGTTTTCTCCGCGGTTTGTCCGACGTAGCCCGAAACGAGCCCGTTTCTGTCGGTTTCCACCAAGTGACCTTTCGGCAAAATTCCGAGAGCTTTGTAAATTTTCGAAATTATTCGCGCGACTGTAGTTTTGCCGGTTCCGGGATTACCGAAAAATAATATGTGGTCGGAAAATTCGCTTTTGACGTCTTTCCCCGTTTGAATATGATAACGCGCGAGTTTCACCAATTTTTCGACTTCTTCCTTTACGTTACCAATCCCGATTAATTTATCGAGTTCGCCAAGCGCTTCTTCCAACAGTTCTTCGTCGATACCGAGAGCGACCTCCCCGCTTTCTTCTTTTGCGAAAACCTTTTCGACATCTTCGCGTGTCAACGTAACGAAATCCTTTTTAGTAAGCTCTTCGCCGCTTTTCGATTTTTCCAACAATCTTTTACTAAGTTGAAATTTCGCCGAATTGAAAGCATTAAGAACGACACGCGCGTTACCGAAATTTTTATCGCGATTTCTGTATAATTCGATGAATTTTTTCTTTAAAAATTCAAGAGCGTCGTCGGTAATTTCGTATTCGTTCTTTTTCAAAATTCTTGTAAATATTTCAAGCAATTCCTCCGGCGTAAAATCTTCGAAAACGAACGTTCGCGTAAATCGGGATTTCAATCCCGGATTCGCCCCGAGAAATTCTTCCATTTCGTCGGGATAACCCGCGGCGACCACAACGAACCGCCCTTTCAAATCTTCCATTCTTTTCATTAAAACGTCGATTGCTTCCCGCCCGAAATCTTTTCCGTCCTTTTTATAAAGCGTGTACGCTTCGTCAATGAACAAAACACCGCCAAGCGCATCCTGTACGGCTTTTTCCGTCTTTTGCGCCGTCTGACCGATGTATTCGCCCACAAGTGAAGCTCTGTCCGCTTCAACGACGTGACCCGAAGGCAATACCCCGAGTTTTTTCAAAATTTTCGCCACCAATCGCGCAATAGTGGTTTTGCCCGTACCGGGATTGCCAACAAAAAGATAGTGTTCTGCGGTTTCGCCTTCGTTTTTTAATCCGAGTTCTTCCCGTCTTTTTGCAAATTCTATATAATCGATAAGATTACGAACGCCTTCTTTTATTTGTTTTAATCCGACGTACGAATTCAATTCATCGAGCAATTCTTCGAGCGTTTTTTCTTCTTCCTTATTTTCCTTTTCCGCTTTGGTTTTGCTCAGCGTTTTATTTTGAATTTTCTCTTGCGGAGTTGCGGTTTCGTTTTTTCCTTTAGCGGGAATCGGCGTTTCGGAAAAATATTTCACTTCGTTCCCGAGGACGAAAAAGGTTTCGGCGACCTTAAACCCGTCGAAATAAAGCTCCGCCTTACCCTGTCCGTAGTTCGGAAATTTATCGTAACCTTTCACTTGTTCGGTAAATAAAACCGTATCGAAATCTTTCGAAACGATTACTTCGAAATCGTCTTTCGCGATTTGAATGTCGTCAACGTACCAAATTAATTTCCCGTTGATTGTAGTATCTTCGATTCTGAAAAAAGGATTTGCGAAAATCACTTCGGCTTTCGGGCGCTTGATTTTCTTCGTGTTAATGTGAGTTAGATAAGGTCCCGTCCCTTTTACGAATTCGGGCGTATCGTCGAAAATCATTAACTTGTAAACGTCGGCTTTATCGTGAGGATAATAATTCGAGAAAAACTTATATTCTTTTTCTTTTTTTTCTGACGAAGAAGATTTGTTTTGCGTTACCAGAGTGGGAGAAGAATTTTCGCGGATTTCGCGTAAATTCACCTCAAGCATTTTTATGATTTTTTTCAAATGTTTATTGCGCGGCATTTTTTCTTTGAGTTTTAACGCCTTTTCATAAGCGGGCTTGGTCTGATGCATGAAATACATGCTTTCAAGCTCCAATATCGCCGCGGTGTCGTGATAGTCCTTTAATTTTTCGTCGGATAAAATTTTTCTTGAGATATAAAGCGGAAACCAAAACTCTTTTTGCTTCGTCGCAAATTCACATTGTTTTAAAAATTCCTTAATATTTTCGGGTGTGATTTTTTCCCGAGCGTATTCCAAAGAACTTGCAAGTTTGTAAAGTTTAAACCGTTTGTTAGTAATATTATCGTTCTTATCGGAAAGAGAAATCGCAAGGGAAAAATCCTCCAACGCTTCTTCAAATCTGTTTATGCCCGCCAAAGATTTCGCTTTTATTTCGTACGCCCAAATAAGAAATTGTTTCAAATAATCTTTCGCCTTGTCAAAATTTTCCACTGCCCCTTCGAAAAGGCTCATCCGCATCATCAAATAACCTTGAATAAGATACAAACGCACGGACGAGTAATCGGTGTCGCGAACGGAAACCGCATAATCCATCGCTTTTGTATGTTCGCCGTTTTCGAACAGCGCCCAAGCATAACTTAAAATCGCTTCGGGTTCGTCCGGGAAATCATGATATAATTTTTCGGCGAGCGGTAAGGCAATGCGGTAACGTCCGTCGTGCAAATGAGTAAAGAGTTCGTTTAATCTTTTGGTATAATTACCGTCCATGTTTTCCAAGCGTTTATTTATGTAAATATAAAAATAATTTTAAAACTTTGTCCTTTATATTTCGTCATATAATCGAATAAATTTAGGATAAAATAAGTTCGGAGCGAATTATGAGAAAATCGGTGATAATGATAGCGCTTGCGTTGCTTCTCGTGGCGTGTTCGTTCAATAAAATCGACGGTAACGGCGAAATAATTACGAAGAAAATAAACACGGTGAAAAACATCTCCGCGCTAAACGTTTCGGGCGCTTTCGACGTGGAAGTCAATATTGCGGATTCGACATCGCTTTCCGTTACCACCGACGAAAATTTAATGAAGTTCATCGGATTGAAAATTTCAGGCGAAACTCTGAAAATCTATACGAAAGAGAACCTTTCTCCGACCGACGAAATAAAAATTTCTCTTACAACGCCTCACCTTATCTACGTTGAGCTTTCGGGAGCTAACGACTTGAAAATTAACGGGCTGAACGAAGAAGAATTCAAAACGGATTGTAGCGGCGCGTCGTCTTTGATTTTAAGCGGAAAAGTCAATAAGTTCGATGCGGAAATCAGCGGTTCGGCTGATATGAACGCCTTGAATTTAATTGTAAACGACGCGCGTCTTGACGTTTCCGGCGCGGCGAACGCCAAGATTTTCGCAAAGAAATTTTTGAGAGTAAGCGCTTCCGGTGCGGCTGATATCGAGTATGCGGGAAATCCCGAACTGGTAAACGTTGACGTATCGGGCGCGGCAAGCGTAAATAAAATTTCAACCGACAAAAAATAAGAACGAAGGAAATTATGAAAGTTGCGATTTTAATGGGCAGCGATTCCGATTTGCCCGTAATGGAAAAGGCTTTCGAGATATTGAGAGAATTCGAAATTCCTTTCGATGTGAAAATTTTATCCGCTCACAGAACTCCCGACGAGCATGTTTCGTATGTTAAAAAAGCGGACGAGGCGGGTGCGAAAGTTTTTATTGCGGCGGCGGGAGGCGCGGCTCACTTGCCCGGAGTTACCGCGGCACACACGCAAAAACCCGTAATCGGCGTTCCGATTAATTCAAAACTGAACGGGATTGATTCGCTTTTGTCGATTGCTCAAATGCCGAGCGGAATTCCCGTAGCCACCGTGGCTGTTGACGGGGCGAAAAACGCGGCGTTGCTTGCTATTGAAATTCTTGCCGTTGGAGACGTGAACCTTTCCGAAAAACTGAAAACTTTTCGGAAGAAACAAGCGGAATTATCTCTGGCGAAAAACGACAAGTTAAAATTTTAAGCGAACGACAAATTTCGGCGTTTCCTTCGATACCGGAAAGCGCCGAAAATCACAAAAAGATGAATTCCTCCCGCTGAAAATCTTGAGAAAAATCGGCTCTTCGGCAAAACTTTGTGACAACTCTTGTTTACTATTTCTTTCCGTAAGACTTATATTTCATTTTTGATTTTTTCCATTTGAGAGAGGAAAAGAAATGTTCGAAAAATTTCACGAAAGACACATCGGAATTACCGAGAACGACAAGAAAGAAATGCTTGCCGCCATCGGCTTAAATTCCGTTGACGAACTAATCGACAAAGTAATTCCGAAACACATTCGGCTTGAAAAGCCGCTTGATTTGGACGCGCCGCTTACGGAGCGCGAAATGTTTTTGCGAATGAAGGAACTTGCTTCGAAAAACAAAATTTATCGTTCATACATCGGACTTGGCTATTACCCCACCGTGATGCCCGCGGTAATTCAGCGCAACATTCTGGAAAATCCGGGCTGGTACACGCAGTACACGCCTTACCAAGCGGAGATTTCGCAAGGGCGACTCGAAGCGCTGTTGAATTTCCAAACGATGGTTTCCGATTTGACCGGACTGAAACTTGCGAACGCTTCATTGCTTGACGAAGGCACAGCGGCGGGCGAAGCGATTACGATGCTTTACGCGGCGCGGAAAAGAAGCAAGAAAAATGCGCGAAAGGTTTTCATTGACGAAAATATTTTCCCGCAAACGCTCGATGTAATTTACACGCGAACCGAACCGCGCGATTTGGAAGTCGTGCTTGGCAAAATCGAGGATTTCGATTTCGGCGAAGAGTTTTTCGCCGTGCTTGTGCAAAATCCTAATAACGACGGCGAAGTGAAAGATTATTCCGATTATTTCGCCCGCGCAAAGGAGAAGGAAATCGGCACGGCTATGATTGCGGATTTGATGAGTCTCGCGCTCTTGAAATCGCCCGGCGAAATGGGCGCGGACGTTGCGCTCGGCAATACTCAACGCTTCGGGCAACCGATGGGCTACGGCGGTCCTCACGCCGCGTATTTCGCAACGAAAGAAGAATTTAAAAGACAATTGCCCGGACGAATAATCGGCGTTTCCGTGGACAGAACCGGTCGGCGCGCTTTTCGTATGGCTTTGCAAACGCGCGAGCAACACATCAAGCGCGAACGAGCGACAAGCAACATCTGCACGGCGCAAGCGCTTTTGGCGATTATCGCGGGAATGTACGGCGTTTATCACGGCGCGGAAGGAATTAAAAAAATCGCAACACGAATTAATAAATTTACAATCGCGCTCGACCGCGCGCTTACGGAACTCGGTTACGAACAAA
The DNA here is from genome assembly GCA_964479645.1 of uncultured Melioribacter sp. Classification (GTDB taxonomy): domain Bacteria; phylum Bacteroidota; class Ignavibacteria; order Ignavibacteriales; family Melioribacteraceae; genus WGAL01. The sequence goes on from CAYZMW010000035.1 coordinate 9,227, forward strand.
CGAACGCGGCGTATTTCGACACGTTAAAAATTAAAGTTTCCGAAGAGGAAAAAAGTCAAATTCACGCGCTTGCTTTGGAGCGAAAAATGAATTTCCGTTACGACGAAGAAAACTTCGTCGGCGTTTCGCTGAGCGAAGTTACCACGGAAAAAGATTTGGAAGAGATAGCGGAAGTTTTCGCAATCGCCGCGAATTCGCAAAGTCCTAAAATTACGATTGATTTTAACGCGCGCTCGTGGGACGAAGCGCTCGATAGAAAAAGCGAATTTATGACGCATCCCGTTTTCTCAATGTACAGAACCGAAACGGAGATGATGCGCTACATCAAAAAACTTGAACGTAGAGACTTATCGCTTACGCACTCGATGATTTCGCTCGGTTCTTGCACGATGAAACTGAACGCCGCCGTGGAAATGTTGCCTCTGAGTTTTCCCGAATTTGCGGAAATTCATCCTTTCGTTCCCGACGACCAAGCGGAAGGTTATCTTGAAATGATTGACGAATTGAAAAAGGATTTGTGCGAAATTACAGGCTTCGCCGATGTTTCGTTTCAACCGAATTCGGGAGCGCAAGGCGAACTTACCGGTTTGCTTACGATAATGGCGTACCACAAAGAGAACGACGAAGAGCAAAGAAAAACCGTGCTGATACCTTCTTCTGCTCACGGCACAAATCCCGCAAGCGCCGTGCTTGCCGGCGGCAAGGTGGTTGTCGTTAAATGCGATGAAAAAGGAAACGTGGACGTTGACGATTTGCGCGCGAAAGCGGAAGAAAATCGCGAAACGCTCGCCGCGCTTATGATTACTTATCCTTCCACGCACGGAGTTTTCGAAGAAAGAATTACGGAAATCGTTGATATAATTCACGGAAACGGCGGACTCGTTTATATGGACGGCGCAAATATGAACGCGCAAGTCGGGCTTACAAGTCCGGCGAAAATCGGCGCGGACGTTTGCCACTTGAATTTACACAAAACTTTCGCAATTCCGCACGGCGGCGGCGGTCCCGGTGTCGGACCGATTGCGGTTAATAAAAAACTGAAACCGTACTTGCCGTCGCACGTTTTTCGTCCGTCCGATTCGCCGAAAGCGCAACGCGCGACTGTTTCCGCGCCATTCGGAAGCGCAAGCGTGTTAACGATTTCGTACGCCTACATTAAAATGATGGGCGCGGAAGGCTTAACCGAAGCGACGAAAGCGGCAATTCTGAATGCGAATTATTTGAAAGCGAAATTGTCCGAATTTTACAATGTGGTTTACACCGGCGAAAAAGGTTTTGTTGGACACGAATTTATTTTGGATTTTCACAACTTCAAGCAAAGCACTGAAATTATTGTGGAAGACGTCGCTAAGCGTTTAATGGACTACGGATTTCACGCGCCGACGGTTTCGTTCCCTGTTCACGAAACGTTGATGATTGAACCGACGGAAAGCGAAGCGAAATCGGAACTCGATAAATTTGTAGAGGCGCTCGCTTCGATTAAAAAGGAAATTGAAAAAATCGAAAACGGCGAATGGAGTAAATTGGACAATCCGCTTAAAAATTCCCCGCACACGGCGGATGATATTGCCGTGGAAGTTTGGCCGCACGGATATTCGCGCGAAGTCGCGGTTTTTCCTGCAAAATGGACGCGCGAAAATAAGTTTTGGCCAGCCGTCAATAGAATTGACAACGCTTACGGCGATAGAAATTTATTCTGCGCTTGTCCGCCGATAGAAAGTTACGGAAAGGATAACGATTAAATGACAAGAGAAACTTGCGAAATTCTGAAGAAATATAAAACAATTGCAGTTGTCGGATACAAGCCCGGAAAAATTAGCGGCGATATTGCACACCTACTTTCGGAAAACGGTTACGATGTAGTCGGCGTGAATCCGGTTTTCAAAGGCGAAGCTCCGATTAAAGTTTATTCTTCGTTGAAAGAAATTCCGCACAAAATAGATATTGTGGACGTTTTCCGACGCAGTGAATTTATTCCCGATTTAATTCCCGACGTGCTTGAAATTAAGCCGAAGGTTCTGTGGCTGCAACTCGGAATTCGCAACGACGAAGCGGTTCTGCCCGCGCTTGAAAACGGCATCGCCGTAATTCAGGACACGTGCATAAAAGTGGAATTTTTCAGATGTTTTTAATTAATCGTCGGAAATTCGGTGCGTAGAACAATTCTCCTTTTCGGTGTGATTTTGCCGTTGTTGGCGTCGCGGGGTTTTGCGCAAACCGACGCGAATTTTCCAGATACAACCAAATTTGTTGTCGGTGACATTAAGATTTTCGGCAATGAAATCACAAAGGATTACGTAATTCTCGACGAACTTCCGTTTACCGTCGGCGATACGATTTCAACAGCGGATTTATCTTATGCCAAGGAGCGTGTTTACAGTCTTAAACTGTTTAATTTCGTTGATGTGGTTACGAATTATAAAAATCCGCGCAGAGTAATTATTCTCGTCAAAGAAGCATGGTACATTTTCCCCGTGCCGTTTATTATTTTCAGAAAAAACTCGATTAAATATTCCAATTACGGAATGGATGTCTTGTGGAAGAATTTCAGAGGAAGAAACGAAACGATTATGGCAACGCTTTCGTTCGGTTTCGACCCGAATTTTTCGGGAAGTTATTTCAATCCCAATTTTATTGGACGAAACGTTCGTTTGAGCCTTGCCGCGGGTACTGTCAGCTTCTCGAATAAAAGCGTTGCGTTCGAAGAAACCGTTGCAAAAGAAAATTTTTCGATGCGGTCGTACTACGGGACAGTGGGTTTAGGTTATCGCTTTGATTACCACGGTAAAGCGGATTTTTTCGTTTCATATCGCACATTTTCGCTCGATAAACCGTACGCGTCCGATTATTTTGCGTCGCGGAAAGATAAAGAAAGTTCGGTGATTTTTTCTTTGAACATCGTAAGAGACACAAGAAATCTTACGATGAACGCTTCGGCGGGTTTTTATTTTTCTTTAACCGCGGGAATTACGTTGTTTCCCGGAATAAACAATAACGCCGAAACCGACGAATTGAAGTACAATATGAATGTGCTGTTCGATTTCAGAAAATATACGGAACTTTTCGATTTCGCCATTTTGAGAACACGTCTTAAGGCGATGGCGTTTCCGTTTTCGACTTACATTCCTTATTATGATAAAGCGTATTTCGGTTACACGACCTATATACGCGGACACGCGTACGATATTTCCGAAGGCGACAGATATTTTCTTGCGAATTTCGAACTCGCAATCCCTTTCGTAAATGATTTTCGCTATTCGCTTGATTTGCCGTTAATTCCTAACGGACTAACGGCAACGCGTTTCGGCGCTCAAATTCTCCTTTTTTTCGATGCGGGAAAAGTTTCCAATTCTTTTATTGTCGGAGAAAAAATTCCGTACGGTTACGGAGTCGGGCTAAATCTGTTATTGTTGCCGTATAACGAATTCCGTTTCGCCTTTGCCGGAAATGAAAGGGGCGAATGGGAGTTTTTGTTTGAAACAGGATTTTCATTTTAATGGAACTTTTTTACGCACATAAAGTCGTTAACAAGAAATTTATTTTGTCTGACGACGAAACCAAACACGCCGTTCGCGTTATGCGGAAGAAAATAGGTGAGGAAATTTACGCCACCGACGGCAGAGGCAATATTTACAAAGGTAAAATCGAAAGCGTCGAAAAAAACATTTTGTTTGCCGAAATACTTGAAACACAATTCCGCGAAAAAACTTTTCCGAACATTAAATTTTTCATTCCGAATTTGCGCAACAAAGACCGTTTGAGATTTGCCGTTGAAAAATTAACAGAACTTGGAATTACAAATATTATAATTTATTCGAGCGAAAGAACCGTTTCGAGAAATTTGAATATCGACAAATGGGAAAAAGTGGCTCTCGCCGCAATGAAGCAATCCTTGCATGCGCATTTGCCGAAAATCGAGTTTCTCCCGCAAGTGAAAGACTTCCGAAAAAGAAACGAAATTAAAACCGTTTTACTCGACCAAGAAGGCGAAATTAGCGTCAATGATTTTCTTTCCCGAATTAATCTTAACGATGAACTTGAGTTTTTTATTGGTCCCGAAGGGGATTTTACCGAAACCGAAAAGGAATTAATTGCATCAGATTATAACGTAAAATTAGACAATTACAGATTCCGTTCGGAAACCGCAGTGATTTCCCTCGCTTCTGCGATTGTTCTTTGCTTAAAATCTTAATGAAACCTTTGCTCTAAATCACAAAATTTAATTATTCATAAAAATAATTTCGCTATGAAAAATTTTTCAGAAACAAATTCAAGAGGTTTGTTATGAAAAGGAGAGGTGGGATTTTATTTATAGCATTAATTATTCTTTCCGGAAGCATTTCCAATATTTATTCACAGTGGGTCCAATCGAAAGGCCCTTACGGTACCGCAAATACGATTTTCGTTGATGAGCAATTTATTTGGATCGGCGGCGAAGGTCGTATTTTCGGTTCCGACGACGGCGGAAATAGTTGGAAGGAATATCAACTGTATGCTCAAACTCCCGACATTTACTCGATAATTAGCGTCGATGGTAGTTACCTCGCCGGGACATCGCGCGGATTATACAAATTCAACGGCGAATATTGGGAATTTCTAAGTCCCGATTACATTATTCATCAAATGTTTTACGACGGCAATAAACTTTGGGCGGCGACGGAAAACGGCGTTTATACTTCCGATGACGTTGGAGAAACTTGGAATTTGGTTTATGCGGAAAGTTACTTTTCGTTTACGGCTATTTACGTACGTGGTGATACCGTATTTGCAGGAACGGCGGAAAGCGGTATTTTTCGCTCTACCGATTACGGCGCTACTTGGGAAGGCAAAAATAACGGCTTGGATTATCTTGGATACATATATGGCTTCGCTTTCCTTGACGGAAGACTCTTTGCTTCGGTTGGCGGAACTCCATACATCACCACTGATAACGGCGAATATTGGTGGGCTCATGTAAACGGATTAAACGACGGTACAGTTAAAGCTTTATCTACGTCGGAGAGTTACTATTATATTTATGCCGCAACAACGGACGGAATTTATAAATGTCCTGTGCCTATTGCCGAATGGAGTAAAGTAGGCGAAAGTGTGGAAATGTCGTTAGGATTTACTAACGATGTTTTCGATTACAACGGAACGCTCTATGCCGCTTCCGATTGGGGAGTTTACAAAATGAACAATGCTCCGTTTAACACGTGGAATGCAATAGGAATTCCGAATAGCGACGTAGTTGATTTGGATTTTCGCGCCGATACTTTATTCGCCGCAACTCACTATCACGGCATTTATATTTCCGATGATAACGCGGCAACTTGGCATTTGAATGTTGACCGCGTTTATCTCGATGTTCCAAACGGCATTGTCGCCGATATGGCTTTAACAGATACTTCGATATACGTAGCGACATCTTACGGGCTTTTACGTCGCAATCCGAGCGACTACCACTGGACGTTAAAACTATACGGCGACAATGTGTGGAGCGTTGCGGCAGAGGGAAACATAGTTTACGCAAGCATTCAACAGCAAGGTATTAAAATTTCACAAGACGGCGGAAATACTTGGGAAGATTTTAGCAACGGTTTGCCTGAGTATTCATATGTAAATAAAATTTTAATAACGTCGCAAAATCTTTTCGCATCCGTATTAAATAACGGAATTTATCGTTACGATACGGATTCGAGCAAATGGGTGCCCGCAAATAATGGAATTGAAAATCTGTCTTTCCGCGATTTGTTCGAAAAAAACGGAATGCTTTATGCCGGTGGTTTCGGGATTTACGTTTCGACAGATAACGGTGCAACGTGGACTGAAAAAGATGAAGGGATAACGGATTTAAACATTCACTCAGTTTATGCCACTGATAATTACGTCTTTGCAGGTACGGAATACGGCGGAGTTTTCGTTTCGTCGGATGACGCTGAAACGTGGCATGAGTTTAATGAAAATATTACGTACATGCCAATTGAGGCTATTATCTCCGACGATTCTTGCTTGTACGTAGGAACTGGCGGACACGGCGTTTGGAAACGTCCCTTGAGCGAAATTGTAACTGATATTGAAGAAACGGAAAAGCTTCCGACAAGTTTTATCCTAAAGCAAAACTATCCTAATCCGTTCAATCCGACAACGACGATTTCGTATTCAATTCCAACTGTTGTTTCAAGGACCGAAGCGACGACGCAATCTGTAAATGTTACGTTGGATGTTTACAATGTACTCGGACAGAAAGTAGCGACACTTGTAAACAAAGAACAAACACCGGGTAATTACGGAGTACAATTTAACGCAAGCGATCTACCGAGTGGCGTTTATTTTTACACGTTACATGCAGGCGATTTAGTCGCAACGAAAAAAATGATTTTGATGAAATAGAAAAGTCGCGTCGAGGCGGAAAAAGAAAAATTAAAATAAACGTTGAGGCGTGCGAAAGCGCGTCTCCACAGTGAACAGTGAACAATGAACAGTGAACAATTCGAAATTCCAAATTCTAAATTTAGTCTCGACTTGGCGGGTTTTCTCGTAAAGCCGAAAAATTCACGTCATTGCGAGCGACCACGACTTGTCGGGGGCGCGCGGCAATCTGTCGGTTTGTCAGCGAAAGACTATTCAGCGCACGGCGTGACAGATTCCTTCGTCCCGCAAAAGGCGGGACTCGGAAAGACTGTGTTTATTTGAGTTTGGAAACAGCGTGACAGATTGCTTCGTCGTTTTCCCGCCTTCTGCGGGAAATCTCCTCGCAAAGACTCGAAATCTTTAAATCCGTCAAAATCCGTGTTATCCGTGTTCTATTGAAACATCAGTTAGAATCATAATCAATCAGTCAAATCAGCGTCCTATCTAAGCAATAAAAAAGCGGCTCCGATAGCCGCTTTCATAAAAATTCAAACCTATTGTAATCTTAAAATCCGAGAATTTTTGCGCTTTGTTGTGCGAAGTTCACCACTTGTTGGAAGAATATTCCGAACAAAAGCGTCGGCACTGCAAAAATCAAAAGCATGATTTTATCGTACAAACCGACTTCAATTTTCGGCGTGTCTTCAT
>CAYZMW010000036.1:0-17387 GCA_964479645.1 uncultured Melioribacter sp.
GGCATCGAAAGCGTCGTTCCTTGAAATCTGTCGAAAATGTTCATCGGATAAGTTACGAACAAATTCCGCTTTGCGCGAGTTACGGCGACGTACATTAGTCGGCGCTCTTCTTCGAGCGCATCTTCGCTTTCGAACGCTTGCGACGTAGGGAAAAATCCTTCGAGCGCGTTAATTACGAAAACCGTGTGCCATTCCAAACCTTTTGCCGAGTGAATTGTCGAAAGCGTTACGAATTCTTCGTCCTCGCCTTCGGCGTCCACCTCAACCACGCTATCGCGCGGCGGTTCGAGCGCCATATCCGCAAGGAAAGAATCCACCGAACGATAATTGCTCGCGATGTTCGTAAAAATTTCAATATCCTTGCGCCGTTTATTGTGGTCGTTGTACTTTTCTTTGAAAAGCGGATTGTAATACTGAAAAGCGATTTCAGCCATTTCGGCGGGGGCGTATTTCCCTTTGTGCAAAGCGTGCACCGTTTCGAAAAGCGTTTCGAAACGACCGAAATCTTTCGCATTGTACTCGGGAATTTCTCCGTCGAAACGAATTTCCTTTTTCCCGATTGCGTTCAAAACGTTTTGCGCTTTTTTCGGACCTATTCCTTCGTGCAAAAGTAAAATTCTGTACCAACTCACCAAATCGTTCGGATTTACGGCAACGCGCATAAAAGCGAGCATATCCTTGATGTGCGCGCTTTCGATAAGTTTCATTCCGCCGAATTTCACGAAAGGAATATTCGCCTTAACAAGTTCGAGCTCCAAATCGAAAGAGAAATAACTCGAACGGAAAAGAACGGCTATTTCTTGCAAAGGAACGCCTTCCTCGCGAAGTTCGAGAATTTTTTCCACGATAAAACGGGATTGCATATTTTCCGTTTTCGCAGAAACAATTACGGGCAATTCGTCGGAAACCGTTTTGCTGAAAAGTCGCTTTGAATATTTCTGCGCGGAGTTCGCAATTATGTGATTTGCAAAATCGAGAATGCCTTGCGTGCTGCGATAATTTTCTTCGAGTTTGATTATCTTAACGTCGTGAAAAAGTTCCGGGAATTTCATTATGTTCTGAAAATGCGCGCCTCGAAACGAGTAAATCGATTGCGAATCGTCGCCTACGACCATCACGTTGTTTCTTTTCCGCGAAAGATTTTTGACAATCTCCGCTTGAATTTTATTCGTATCCTGATATTCGTCAACCATAATAAATTCAATGCCGTTAAGAAAATGCTCAACGGCGGAATTGTTCAAAAGCAAAAATTCGTTTAGACGCACAAGCAAATCGTCGTAGTCGAGCAGTTGATTTTCGCGTTTGTACTTTTCGTAAATTCCGTAAATGGCGAGCATCTTATCAAGAAATTGCAAAAAGTGCGGATATTCCCGCTCCACAATATTTTCAATAGGAACGCTTTTATTGCGCGCAAGACTGTAAACTTTAACGAGCGTGGTTTTGTTCGGAAAGCGTTTCTTTAAACTCCCCAAATCGATTTGCGAGCGAATGAGATTAATCACGTCTTCGCTGTCGCCTTGGTCGAGAATTGTAAAATTAGGATTTAAACCGACGAATTTTCCGTAGCGGCGCAAAGTGAGATTTGCAAAAGAGTGAAACGTCCCGCCGTTTATCTGCTCGCAACGATTATCGAGAATAACCGCGGCGCGGTTCATCATTTCGCGGGCGGCTTTACGCGTGAAGGTAAGCAACAAAATCGCTTGCGGATTGACGCCGAGTTCCACCAAACGCGCCACGCGGTAAACAAGCGTACGTGTTTTCCCGGTTCCCGCTCCCGCAATAATTAAGTAATTTCCCTCTACTGCGGTTACGGCTTCGTATTGCGACGGATTGAGTTCCTTTTCGTAATTGATTGTAAATTGCTTTTCGTCAACGGGGGCGTATTTTTCGCGCAAACCGCCCGATTTTTTCAGAACGAATTTTTTAGCCATTTTTACGCAACGCTTTCGGTTTGTTCAATATTTCGGAAATAATTACGCCGCGGCGCAATTCGTCTTTGTTACCGAGCAATTTTTTGAATCGGGAATTTCTTTCATCAGTCGATTCTCCTTTTTCAAAAACATCGACGTAATCGTTCTCCGATTGTTCGGCGCTTAATTTTTCCGCTTCGGAAATCATTTTTTGAACTTTCGTCACTTGATTTTTTTCTCTGTCGGTTTCCGCGAAAGTTTCACTCGGTTCAACTGCGTTTTGCACAAAGTCGGTTTTTTCTCTGAAATCTTCTTCGGGGTCCCAAGTATCGGTTTCGTCGCCGTAATTTTCATCGAGCGCGGGTTCGTTTTCAACGGGAATTTTCATACCGAAAAAATCAATCGTTTTGTTTCCTTTTTCCTCGGCGTTTTTCTCAAATTCATTTGAAGAAGGCGACGCGCCCTTTTTCTTTTTGCTTTTCAAAAGCGCGGAAATAATATTCAGAATAATGAAAAGCCAAATCAGTATATCGAAACCGTTATCCAAAGTTCATATTTCCTTTTTTATCCGTTGCTTAAATATAAAACATAATTACGCCATAGAAAAACAAAACGACGAGGTGATTTACCGAAAGAATATCCGAATTTAAAATAAAAACGGGGCTCGAAATTCGAAGCCCCGTGCAAGTAGTGATTTTGTTAAATTTGTTTACGAATGCGGTTAAATTTAACTCTTGAAAATCAAATTTCAAAATCTAATCGGAGTATTTTTCAGCGTAAATTTTCCGCAAAACTTTTTTATCCAATTTCCCGACGCTTGTTTTGGGAATTTCGTCGAGAACGATAAATTTATCGGGGATTGCCCATTTTTCTATTTTACCGGCTTCCACAAAAGTTTGCAAAAGAGCCGTGCATTTTTTATCGACATCTTCCGCGGCAATTTCTTCTTTAAGCGAAACGAAAGCCACGGGGCGTTCTCCCCATTTTTCGTCGGGAACGCCGATTACCGCCACTTGCTTCACGAACGCACAACGACTAAGCATACTTTCCAATTCGAGAGACGACACCCACTCACCGCCCGTTTTTATCACATCTTTCAATCTGTCGGTAATTTGAACGTAACCGTCTTTGTCGCGATATGCGATGTCGCCCGTGTGTAGCCATCCGCCTTTCCAAAGTTCTTTCGATTTTTCTTCCGACTTAAAATAGCCTTTAGTAAGCCACGGCGTTCTTACGACAATTTCACCGACTTCGCCCTGCGGAACTTCTTCGCCGTATTCGTTGACAAGTTTCAATTTAACGAACGGTATCGGAAATCCCGTTTTTGTTACGATATCGAGTTCCTCTTCGAGCGAAACGTCGCGTTTGTCGGGTTTGAATTGCGAAAGCGTCAGTATCGGAGCGGTCTCCGACATTCCGTAGCCCGTCATCACTTTGATTTTTCTTTTGCGCGCCGCTTCGGCCAAACCTCTTGAAAGCGCGGAACCGCCGATAATCACCTTCCAATTTGAAAAATCGAATTGTTCCGTTGCGGGATTGCCGACAATCATTTGTAGAATTGTAGGAACACAATGCGAAATGGTAACCTTGTGTTGCACGAGAAGTTTCACAATCATATCGTCGTATTTACCTGGGTAGATTTGTTTTACGCCGAGCCAAGTGGCTAAATACGGAATTCCCCAAGCGTGAACGTGAAACATCGGAGTAAGCGGCATATAAACGTCGTAGGCGTTAAAGCCCGCGGGTTCGGGGAACGCGGAAAGCGACGCCATTGCGGTAATCGTGTGCAGAACGATTTGTCGGTGCGAAAAATAAACGCCTTTCGGATTGCCCGTCGTTCCCGTCGTGTAAAACAAGGTCGCAACGGTGTTTTCGTCGAATTCGGGAAAATCGAATTCAGCGGGTTCGTCCGAAATTAAATTTTCGTATTCTCCGTAAACTTCGATGTCGGGGTTAAATTCGTCATCGCCGTCGGCAAAATAAACAATGTTTTTGACCGTTTCGAAATTCGGAGCAAGAGTTTTGACAAGCGGCATAAAATCCTTGTGCGCAAAAAGTATTTTATCTTCGGCGTGATTAATCGTGTAAAGCATTTGTTCGGGCGAAAGCCGAATGTTCACCGTGTGCAAAATTGCGCCTATCATCGGCACCGCAAAATAAAGTTCGAGGTATCGATGACTGTCCCAATCCATTACGGCAACCACGTCGCCTTTCTCAATTCCCGCGCGTTTGAGCATATTTGCGAGTTTTCGCACGCGTTTGTTCATTTCGGTGTAATCGTAAGAAAACTTATCACGGTAAAAAATTTTTTGAGCGGGCGCCCATTCGATTGCACGGTCGAGAATGTGCTTTATCAACAGGCGGTAATCGTAAGCGTAATCGGGAAAAAGATTGTTATCCATTGTCGCCTCCTTTTAATTGATAACCGTTATATGTAAAATAAAAAGGTTGCGACCATTTTCAAGTTTTTTCGCAAAAAAATTTTTTCGTTTTCAGTTCTTTTTCTTAAAAAAGACGTCGTCGCCCGGATTTTCGAAAATCTCCACGGGTTCGTAGATTTTCGTCATCTTGGCATAGTTAGCGATTTTGCTTAACATAATGGGATTTATTTTCGTGCCTTTCGGTAAAAGCAAAAAATTATTTGCGTCCCTCAAATCTTTCGCCAAAATCATTCCCGGTTGCAGTTCCGCAAGTTTAATCAGTTTAATCGTTCTGTCTTTTTCAACTCCGAGTATTTCGGCTTCGAGCGCTCCGAGAACCGCGGGGTCGTACGTTTCGAGATTGTTCTCCATTTTTTTTATCGCTTCGCTTTCGGGCGTCCCTTTCGCCAAAAGTTCGAAGTAATCGTTAAGCGTTTTCAAAACCGCGGCGACAAACGGAAATCTGCCTGGGCTTTCCTTGAATTTTTCTTTTAAGACGAAATACGGTTCGTACTGCAATTTTATGTTTTGCGCTATTTTTTCAAGTCGTGGAATTTGCGAAATTAACTTTGCGCCGAGTTCCGCATGATTTCTGAAAATTTTTTCCTCTTCGGAATTCAGTTCAAGTCCGTGCAATTTTTTTTCGATAATATCCGCAGGCACGCTCACCAAACCGATGTGCATTAACAATGCGGATATTTCAACTTCCCACATATTCGGATATTTCAATCTTTCGGCGATACTTTTCGCAAGGCTTTTAAATCGCATCGTAAAATTAAACACCAAAGGTTGCACGGTCGAAAGAATTTCGATTAGAACGTTCAGAGAGCCTTTCAGGGTTTTGGTTAAAAGTTCTCTTTCGGAAACTATCAGATTATACTGCGCTATCGCGTCGTTTATGGCGATTTCCATATCTTTCATACTGCACGGCTTTGTGAGCAATCTGAAAAGATTTCCTTTGTTAATCGCTTCGATTGCCGTGTTCAAATCGGCGTAGCCCGTAAGCAATATTCTGACAGTATCGGGCGCGAGTTCCTTGATTTTTTCAAGCAAGGTCAACCCGTCCATTTCGGGCATTTTCAAATCTGAAATAACGCAGGCGAACGGTCCGTATCGTTTTATTATTTCCAAAGCGGTTGCGGGATTATCCGCAAGATAAATTTGGAACTGGTTTCTTAAATTTCTTTTGTAAGCGTTCAAAATATTTTTTTCATCGTCCACGAATAGAATTTTCTTGTTTCCGCTCATTTTTCGTCCTCTCCGTTTTTTGGTAATTTTATTATGAAAAGCGTCCCCTTTCCTTCTTCCGATTCCACTTCTATTGTGCCGCCGTGCTTGTTGACAATAATATCGTGCGCAAGCGCGAGCCCTTGTCCCGTGCCTTTTCCGACTTGCTTGGTGGTAAAAAACGGTTCGAATATTTTATCGATGTTTTCGCTTGGAATTCCCACGCCGTTATCCGAAATTTTTATCGTCAAAAATTCATCGTCGCATTCCGTGTGTATTTTAATCAGTCCTTTTTCTTTGGCGTTTTTTCCGTTTTTCTCTTCTATCGCCTGAGCCGCATTAACGATGATGTTCAACAGCACCTGATTTATTTGATCAATTTCACAGGTTATCAAAGGCGATTCTTCGCACAAGTCCGTTTCGAGTTCGGCGACGTACTTCCAAACGTTGCGCGAAATCAGTATCGTGTCGTTTATCGCTTTGTTAATATCGGCGGGGGCTTTTTGTCCCGTCGAAGGATGCGAAAAATCTTTCATCGTTTTAATGATTTTCGTAACGCGTTCTATTCCTTCGTTTGTCTGTTCGATAGCGGAAGGAATTTCTTCCATAATGTAATTTATATCGTATTTCTCTTTATAACGCGCAATTATCTTTTCTATTTTTTGCGTTAATTCGTCGCCTATTTCGGATTTAATTTCTTCACCCACTTCCCAATAATATTTAATAAAATCTTCGAAAGCGGTTTTAAGAAATCTCACATTGTCGCTTATAAATTGCATCGGCGTGTTAATTTCGTGCGCCACGCCGGCGGCAAGTTGTCCTATCGCCTCCATCTTTCTTGACAAATCGAGTTGGTTTTTCATTTTGATTTGTTCGGTAATATTTTCTTTTACGGCGAGGTAATTCGTAATTTTCCCCTCTTTGTTTTTAATGGGCGAAATTATTGCGTTTTCCCAAAAAAACGTTCCGTCTTTCGCTTTGTTTTTGAAAACGCCTTTCCACTCTTTGCCCGAACTTATCGTTTCCCACAATTTTTCGTACTCTTCTTTCGGCGTGTAACCGCTTTTAAGTATTCGGGGATTTTTTCCTTTAACTTCTTCGAAAGAATAACCCGTCAACTCTTCGAATTTCGGATTTACGTATTCGATGTTTCCGTTAATATCCGTAATTACGACCGCGTTAGCGCTTTGCCTAATCGCTTCTTGCAACTTCCTCATTTGCGCTTCTATTTCGCGTCTTTCGAGTTCGCCGCGCAATTGTTCCATTTCTCCGCCGAGAATTTTGGAAAAAAGCGAAAGCAACGGCGCGTCTTCTTCTTTCAATACGAAATTTTTCTCAGCAAACTCAAAGCCGATTAATCCGGCGAATTCGTCGTGTTGATAAAACGCCAATCCGAGAATGCTTTGAATTTTTCTTAATCTCAAATAAGGCAAAAACGATTTCACCACATTTTCGCGATTTGCGGTGTAAACCGATTTTTCCGTCAGTTCGTTTAATATTTCCGAAAACGTTTTGATTTCAAGGCTTTGGGAAACATCGATAAATCGCTCCGTCCCTTTTTCGGTCCATTCGTAAACACAATTTATTTTCCCTTTTTCCTTATCGAGAAGATAAATGCACGCTCTTTGAGAACCGAGAAATTGCGATAAAGTTCTCAACGCGTTCACTATTCCTTTTTCAATTCCGTCAATTCCGCTCTCAATAAATTGAGCGGAAATTTGCGCAAGCAATTGTTCGAATTTCGAACGATAAAGAATTTGCTCTTCGTGTTTTTTTCGTTGCGTTACGTCGCGAATAAAAAAACTGTAAAGATTTTTGTAATCGAGCGCCCATGATGCGATGTTTATTTCGCAATAAGTCGTTTCGCCGTTTGCGTAAGTAATCGTTTTTTCAAGCGGCGCCGCGGTTATGCGGTTATCGGAATTTTCCCTAATTATCGCGTCCACAATTTCGTCGTGTGTCAAATCGGGGAACAAATCCGTAATTTTTCTTCCGATAATTTCATCTTCGGTTCTTGAAAATATCAATTCGCTTTTTCTGTTTGCGTCGATTATTTCTCCGAGTTCGTCGGTTACGATAATCGCGTCGCTTGCGTTTTCAATAATCGAGCGAAATCTCTTTTCGTTTTCGAGTAATTTTTCTTTCAGTCTTTTCTGCAAAATAGCGGATTCGAGACGTTCGATAATTTCGTCGAAAACGCGTTCTTCCTCCACGCTGAAATGCAATCCGCGCAACTTGTCCGTTTTCTTCGTAAGTCCTATTTCCATGTAGGCTGGATTTCCGTCGCCCGTGTTTATTCTTCTGCTGTAAATTCTGTTCTTGTCGTTAAAATTCGACGACGCGTAAAAGCGGTCGTTAATTTTAAACCTCACCCACAAGGTTTTGACTTCGAACATTTGTGAAATCGTATCGGCAATACCGACGAGAGTTTCGCTTTCGTTTTCGGAAAGTTTGTCGATGAGTTTCGAAATTTTGTAAAGCGTGTTCAGATAGTTCGTTTCGAGTTTAATTTGTTTTTTGTATTTCTTTATTTTTTCGGGGTCGTTATTAACTGCGAAAATCACAACAAGTTGATTTTTCCCGATAGTCACTTTTTGAAATCTCAAAATCAAATTGCCCATTTTGGGAAGATTGTACAGTTCGAGAATATCGTGTTCGATTTTTCCTTTATCGATATTTCGAAGAATTTTTTCGGCGAGGTGTTTTCGGGGGTTCGGTAAAACGTTGGTGAACTTCAATGAGTTTTTATTTAGAATATCTCCCAAAACCTCTTTCGCAACGGGATTTGCGTACATTACTTTTTTCGTTTCGGGTTGAACCAAAACGAAGAAAGAATTTAGCGACTCATAAAAATAATACAACCCGGATTTTTTCAGATAGTCGTCGAAACTATCGTTTATTTCACCTCTTCGTCCAATCATCGGATTTTCCGTTTTACCTATTATTAATTATCGAATGAAAACGAAAAATCCTTAATGCTATTTTACGCTCAAAGGTAAATCCAAAAATAAAACGCAACCGAAAGAGCGAAGGCGATGTATCCGAAAAGTAAAAATTTTACGGTGAATGCCGTCGCCTTTTTCGCTTCGACTTGCGTCACATAAAGTTTATACGCAATCAGATTTGCCAGCGAACCGAACAAACTTCCGAAACCGCCCGCATTAACGCCCCATAACAGCGCCTGCCAATTATCGGTGAACTTCGCAAAAAGTAACGCGGCGGGAACATTGCTTATGATTTGACTTACGAGCGCGGAAAACAAAAAGATATGTTCCGAACGGGCGACTTCCGCGGCGAGAACAAGTTTGAGATTTTCCGCCAAACCGAAAAAGAAAAAGAAAGTCAGCAATAAAGCGTAATCAACTTTGAGCGAACGGCGGTCGAAGAAAAATGCGAAGACAAAAACAAGCGACGCAAAAGCAACGGGAAGAATATGCAAAACAGTGAGAAAAACAAGCAAGAGAGAAAAAGAATAAACGTAAGCGAATTTATCCACGGAAAATCGTTCGCTTTTTTTCGCGCGTCTTCGATTATCGAAAACAAACAACGCCGTCGCCGCAAGCGATAAAAAAAAGAACGCGGAGAAGGGAAAAATAGTCGAGATGAAATCAATCGGATTAATGCCGTACGACCAATAGATAAACAGGTTTTGCGGATTGCCGATAGGCGTTAACGCCGAGCCTGCGTTCGCCGCAAGCGCTTCGAGAATAATCAGGATATCCTTTCGTTCGACATCCGCCATTAACGTCAGCGGCACGATTACAAGCAAAGCGATATCGTTCGTTATTATCATCGAAAGGAAGAACGTTAACGCCGTTAACTTCAACGCGGTGAACCTTCCGACGCTGATTTTACGCGAAATTTTTCCGATTGCGCCGCTTAATTGCAAACCTTTCACGGCGATAAAGAGCATATAGAGAATAAACAACACTTCAAATTCATCGATTGAATAAGTCGGAAGTTCTTTTGTAAAAAGGGAAGTGATCAATAGCGCAACGGCGGAAAAGAAGACAAGCCATTCTCTAATTATAAAATCGAACAGATTATTTCGAATTTTCAAACCGTCTCCGGCATTTACGTTTACATTATTTTTTCAAATGTAAAAATAACGAAACTATTCGAAAGGCGGGGTCGGCGAAAAGTTTTCTTTTTCCTGAGAAATCATTTGATAAAACCGTTCGCTTTCAAATAAGCGATTAAATTATCGTAACCCGTAATCGGAGTTTCGTTTGCGGGGAAAAGTTTGAGTTCATATTCGCCGAACGATTTCTCAATTTCGTCAATCGGTACTTTCGGGTCGTATTTGTTTACGAAAACTTTTTTAACGTTCAAATCCGCCACTTTCAGTTTTTCAATTATCAAGTTGGATTCGGCGAACGACAGTTTATCCTGATTCAGAACAAGAACAAGTTGCGTACGGTTTTCATCTTCGATAATCTTTCGAATCTCATCGTATTCGTTCAATTGTTTGTTAAGTTTGTTCAAAAGTTCGTCGCGCTCAATCGTAATGTTTCCGAAATGAATGCGCGTGATAATTTCCTTTTTCTTGATAATTTCGTTCCGCAAATCGACAAGTTTTTCAAGCCACACCTGCGAAAGTTTAGGAAGCGAAAGGAACTTCAACGTAAGTCCCGTCGGGGGCATATCGAAGATAAGTTCGTCGTAATCTTCATATTTTTTCACATAGAATCTAAACGCACGCAAGAGCGCGTATTCTTCGATGCCCGGCGAATAGCGAATAATTTCGAAACTCTTTTCCAAACTGAGCGCCGTAAGATAAGCGTAACTTTTGGCGAGTTGCTTTTCAACATCTTTCAAATACTCTTCCACCCAATAATCGAGATTGATTTCGGAAACGAAAAGTTTATCGTTAATCTTTACGGGTTCTTGCGTAATTTCGCGTTCGAACAAATCGCGTAAATTGTGCGCGGGGTCCATCGAAGAAAGCAAAACTTTTTTGCCCGCCAACGATTCTTCGATCGCCGTAAGCGTGGAAGTTGTCGATTTCCCCACGCCGCCTTTACCGAGAAAAAAAAGTATTTTTTGTCCGTTCATAAATTATCCCACATCGAAAATGGAAACCAAATCTGAAATCGGGCTGTTCGCCGTTGAAATTTTATTCATTAAAATCACGAGTTCTTCGTCCATATACGGAAGTAAATCGAGCGTAATTTGCATGGGCGGAGAGGGCAAACCGACGAACGAGCCAACAACGACAAGCGCAAAAACATTTTGTAATTCTGCGACTTCATATTCAAGAACGTCCGTGGATTTCGCCTTCGCCGCTTTGTCGAACGCTTGCCAAACTTCTTTAAGCCACACTAAAAATTTAGTCGGTTTCATTTTTCACCATAAAAACTTTTTTATCGAATTCTATTTTTTTCTTGGAAGGGAAATGATAATAAATTGCGTAAATTGCCGCTAACGCCGTCCCTCCGAAATAAAACGCATCGAAACCGAAATACGCCGCAAGCAATGCAAGGTAAGGCGTTACGGAAATCACGTAAAGCATTTTTTTCTGATGAGCGAAAAACTCTCCGCGCGTCACGAACCCTTTCTCTTTTACCTTTCCGAAAAAAAGAGCGCGAAAAAAAATGGGGAAAGCCACTCCCGTCGTTATCGCCGCCACAAAAACCGAAATCATAAAAAAACGGGAAGGAAGTTCTTCGCTTCCTTCCCGTAAACCGAAGTATTGCAAAAGAAACAACGCCGCACTTAAAATAACAGCGGGAGAAATAAGCGCGAAATATGTTTTTTGCAAAGATTTTACCATCTTAACTTGGAACTCTAACGGCACCCGTTTTTTCGTCAACGTCAAGTTCTTCGATATTGATAATTCTTCTTATACCTTCCACGGTAATCCAAACAACAGCAAGCATAATCAAACCGTTGAGAATCATCAACAAATAATTTCCCTTGTTGATAAAATTGGCTTCGTTAATCCACAGCGCCCAGAACGAAACCGTCACCATGAATGCCGCCGGAATTGCGCTTAAAACCCATTTCAATCCGCCCCGTGTTTTGAGGAAAACCGTGATGATAATTAACGCCAAACCCGCAAGCGTTTGATTCGTTGCGCCGAACAAGGGCCACAAGGTCAACGCGCCTTTGCCGTTTGCTCCCGTAGAGAAAATAAGCACAATTGCAAGAATTATTACTACGGCGGTTGCAACAAATCTGTTCGACATTTGTTTCGGAAACGCTTCCGCAAGTATGTAACGTTCGATACGCGTCGCCGTATCAAGCGTAGTGCCTGCAAACGAAGCGACGAAGACGCCCATAATCACGGTAGCCACTTTGTGCGGAATACCGAGCGTCTCAATCATATTTGCCGCACCGATAACAAATGCGCCGACCTTAGAACCGAGACCTTTCGCCGCCGCCCAAGAAGAATAGTGATGCGTCCACGCGGCTACGCCGTGCAAAACCGTTCCGTCTTTCAGAGTGTAAGCCATTCCGATACCCGCCGAAACGGAAATAATCACCAACGTAGCCAAAGCCGCTTCCATAAGCATTGAGCCGTATCCGACAAAAAGGGAATCGGTTTCGCGGCGAACTTGTCTTGCCGAAGTTCCCGACGCCACAAGCGAGTGCCAACCCGAAATGGAACCGCAAGCGATCGTTACGAATAGGAAGGGCCAAACCGAAGGCGCGTCTTTCGGATGCGCTTGAACGGCAGGAGCGACAATTTCAAGATTACCGCCCAAAGCCGAAAACAAAACGCCAAGCATTATCAAGCCCATCGCTATTACCAATTGGTGCGAGTTAAGATAGTCGCGCGGTTGAAGCAATGCCGTTACGGGCAATACCGATGCAAAATAAGCGTAAATCAAAAGTACAATCGACCAAACCCCGATGGGCGAAATTCCGAAAACCGAAGGCATCGAGAACGGAATCCATGCGCCCAATACAACTGTAATGTACATTGTCACAACGCCGATAATAGACCACGTCGTAACATTTGCGCCTTTTTTGTAAACGACATAACCGACGTACATGGCAATCGGTATTTCAAGCCAAACGGGCCAAACCGCGCCGGGGAACATTTTGAACAAAACAGCCATCACAAGACCGAATATGGAAATTATTATCCATAATTCGATAAATATTACGAAGAAAATTAGAAATCTTGTGCGACTGCTTACATACATCGCCGTAAATTCCGAAATCGATTTGCCTTTGTTTCTCATCGAGATTATCAGCGAACCGAAATCGTGAACGGCTCCCATCATAATTGAACCTATGAACACCCACAAAAGTGCGGGCACCCAACCCCAAATAATTGCGATTGCCGGACCTACTATGGGGCCCGTACCGGCAATGGAAGTGAAATGGTGTCCGAAGATAATTTCCTTTTTCGTAGGAACGAAATCGGTTCCGTCTTCGAACTCAACAGCGGGCACCTTATTACTATCGTCTAATTTAAAGACTTTGTTCCCGATATACTTCCCGTATAGGTTGTACATCAAAAGGTAGCCTCCGAAAGCCAGGACCATTATCAATAACGCTCCCATCTTTCCTCCTGCGTTTTGGTTATAGTTTTGTGAATTAAAGGTTGGGTTAAGGGGAATATGTTTGAAAGGTTAAGTTGCATAACTAAAAATAAAATAAAAAATCTTGATTTTCAAATTTCTTTTTTTTACAATAATTAATATCATTCAATAAACATTTCGAGGAGGCCAAAAAATGAAACGTTTATTTACAATTCTTTCCCTTTTTATTTTTTCCGTGACTTTCGCTCAAAATGCGCAGGATTACTTTCCGTCCGACTTGGGTTACGTTTGGTTTTACAAAGTAAACCAGTTGGATTCTAATAACGTCCCCGTTGAAGAAAGCTCTTTTTGGATAAGAGATTCGCTTTCGGACATTACCGTCTGCACCGATTGTAATGAAGCAATAATTTTGGACGCATACGGGAGTGAAGACATAATCAATTATGTTCCGTATATGGATACAAGCCTTGTGAAATTCCAAGGCTCAATTGCAAGCGTTTATGTCGATTTAACATCTCTTATCGATACCTTGCTTTTCGAAGATGAAAATTTTTATAACACGCTCAAAGCTTTAAGCGGTTGGTACGATTTATATCATTTTAATTCCGCTGTCGGATTGGAGTATCAAATTTTTCTAAAGGACACGACAATTGTTGTGGACGACAATGAAATTCCTCTGAGATTTGAAATTAAAGGCGCAAGAAATTCGGACGAAACGCTTGAAACGGAAATCGGTTCGTTCAATTGCAAAAAATTCTTAATTACTTCCACGGTTTATTATTTGCAAAGCACCCCGTTCGGCGATATTCCGATTCCTTTGGTAACAAGAGAAAATAACGTTTGGATAGCGCCCGAAAATTGGATTGTAAAGGAATTCGCTCCCACTCGTACGGTGGATTTTTCCCAAATCGGCGGACCGACGTTTACAATTCCCGGCACGCAAAAAATCATCAAAACGCGTCCCGTGGGAATCGATGACGAAACGGAATTACCGACAAAATTCGTTTTACGTCAAAATTATCCGAATCCGTTTAATCCGACAACGACGATTTCGTATTCGATTCCGTCCGCGAGGAGTACCGTCACTGCGGGAACAAAATTTGTCGTAAATGTGGATTTAACCGTGTACAACATTCTCGGACAAAAAATAGCGACACTTCTAAACGAAAACCAAGCACCTGGCAATTACTCCGTTCAATTTAATGCGGAAAATCTCCCGAGCGGAATATATTTCTACACTTTACGCGCTGGAAACTTCGTCGAGACTAAGAAAATGATTTTAATGAAATAAAAACTTACGTTACAAATTTCACCCCGAATCGCCGGTTAAGCGGTTCGGGGATTTTTATTAATTAACCGCGAGGCGGAAAATGAAAATTTCAATAGCCTTCTTGTTATTGGTTTTATTATTCCCCGTTCAAAATTTCGCTCAACCTTCCGAAAAATTAATAATGAAAAAACTTTCGCCCGATTTGCTTTACGAACTTGCGATTCATAAACGACAGTATGATAATTTAAGAAAGTTCGCCGTTAAGCCACGATCGGAAAAATCGGTTTATACAAAATCGACAGGGAAATATTCCGTAATCATTAAAACGAACGATAATTTTTCTCCGGAAAATTTCGACGTGAAGTTCAATTCGGTTTTGCCCGGATATGCGACGGCGCATTTATCTCTCGATGAAATTTTGAACATATTGGAAAATCCTTCGATAAAATACGTCTATTTCGGAGAAACGGTTTATCCGACAAACGAAGTTGCAAACGGACTTACAGGCGCGGATTTGGTCAAAGCGGGATATATAAATTCGACGTCATACGACGGCACGGACGTAATCGTTTTAATCGTCGATACAGGAATCGATTGGAGTCTCGCCGATTTTCAAGAAAGCGGGACAAGCAGAATTCTCTATTTATGGGACCAAACCCTAACGGTTACGGGTTCCGAACAAACACCCGAAGACCGCGACCCGATAAATTTTGCGGGTCTCGATTACGGCGTGGAATATACAAGGGCGGACATAAACGACGAAATCGACGGTTCGCCGGCGGGATTTGTGCGTGAAAAAGATTACAACGGACACGGGACTCACGTTTCGGGTATCGCGGCGGGCAACGGCGCGAACTCTTCAGGTAAATATGCGGGAATAGCATCCGGCGCCGACATTGTTTTCGTGAAACCCGGGGATAATTCTTTTCCTACAAGTTATCTTATCGATGCTCTGACTTACGCTAAAAAAATTGCGGACACCGAATCGAAACCTGTCGTGGTGAATATGAGTCTCGGCAGCCAAGCGAACGCTCACGACGGTACAAGAGATTTAGACCGCGCCGTCGATAACTTTACATCGTCGGGTTCGGGCAGAGCGTTTTGCGCGGCGGCTGGAAACGACGGCGATTCGCCCATTCATATTTCGGGCACCGCCGCCGCATCTTCCTCGGCAACGGTTACCGTAACTGTTCCGACTTACACGGCTAATGCGGGTACCGATAACGATTATTTTTATCTCGATCTTTGGTGGAGCGACAGCCTTGAAGTGGATGTTACCGTGACCACGCCGAACGGATATACTTATACACAAACGTCCAATTCCCAAGGCACGGGAACTACCGCCGACGGATATATCTTCGTCTTTAATTATGTTGACGCATCTTACACCAACGACGACAGAAGAAATTATTTCAAAATTTACGACGGGGTCGAAACGCAACCGCCCGCACAGGGAACTTGGACGATTACATTGAGCAACAATTCATCAACAACAATGATTTATCACGCGTGGCTTTTCGCAACAAGTATGAACGCCACGCTCACAAGCGGGAACACCGACTACACGGTCGCTTCGCCAGGAGTTGCAAATTCTGCGTTAACGGTGGCGTCGTATGTCGGCAGATGGCGCTGGCACACATCGGACGGCAATAATTATTCATACGGCACGCCCGATTACTCGGATGATATTTCTGTCTTCAGTAGCATCGGACCGACTCGGGACGGAAGACAAAAGCCTGATTTGGCGGCGCCCGGACAAGCATTGATTTCGTGCCGCTCGGGAGACGCTACGGTTGGCTCGTGGGAAATTATCGACAGTTATTACAGAAAATTACAGGGAACAAGTATGGCGTCACCCGTTGCGACCGGATGCGTGGCGTTAATGCTCGATTACGACCCCACGTTGACAGCCTCGCAAATCAAATCTTATTTGATTAGTTCTACAACCACCGATGATTACACGGGCGCTTCTCTTCCCGATTATCATTGGGGTTACGGCAAAATCAATATTTTCAATGCTATCGGAAATATTTCATCTTCGTCAACTTCCACCTTTAATAAATTAATTTCGTACGACACTTGGTCAAGCAGTTCTTATTACTCTTTCGGCGCAAATGTAAAAATCGCCGTTAAATTTACTCCCGACTCCGACGGCGAAATTACGGGAGCGTTTTTTCACACGTGGACAACCGTGGATATCACAAGCCCGCTTTACATTGAAATTTGGTCGGACGACGGAAGCGGCGCACCCGATGCCAAACTCGGTTCAACGGTTAGTTACGATTATTCGAAAATTGCGGTTTACGGCTGGAATTACGCAACTTTAACGGGAACCGGCGTAAGCGTGTCGTCGGGCGGCGATTATCATCTTGTGATTTATTATACGTCGGGCACAACTCTTACAATCGCCACCGACAACGGTTCGGTGGACGGTAATTCTTCGTACGACAGCGGGTCGGGCTGGACTTCTTACACAAGCGGCGATTTCAGATTGCGTCCCGTCGTCTCTACATCTGAATCAAGTGTACCGGTCGAACTCGTTTCGTTTGACGCCTTCGTAAAAGGAAATGCGATTGAATTGAACTGGCAAACCGCAACGGAAAGCAATAATTTCGGATTTGAAATAGAACGCACCGCGTCGGGCGATGTCCCTTCGAATTGGGAAACGATAGGTTTCGTAGAAGGTGGGGGAAACAGCAATTCACCGAAATCGTATTCGTTTACCGATAACGTAAACGCCTGCGGAAAATATTCGTACAGATTGAAACAAATCGATTTGGACGGAGCGTACAAGTATTCGCGAACGGTTGAGGTCGAAATTGTCGCACCGAACAAATTCGAACTTATGCAAAATTATCCGAACCCGTTCAATCCGACAACGACGATTTCTTATTCTCTGCCCGTAACACGGGGCGTAGAGACATCACGCCAAGGCGTGACTGTGTCTCTACAAGTGTTTAATTCGATAGGACAGAAGGTCGCGACGCTTGTCAACAAAAAACAAGCGCCGGGCAATTACACGGTTCAATTCGACGCAAACGATTTGCCGAGCGGAATATATTTCTAC
>CAYZMW010000037.1:0-7219 GCA_964479645.1 uncultured Melioribacter sp.
AAAATCGAAACCTTTTTCGAGTTGCGCATCGATTTTCGGAATGCGTTCGGTTAAACGCCGCTTAAAAATGTTGAAAATTCTGTACGGCGCAATCAAATTGCCGTCGTACATATCGTCGTCGAGTTCGTATCGATATTCTTCAAAATTATCAATATCATGTTTCGTAAAGTACATTTTGCCGTTGTCGAGTCGCTTAAGATAAGTGTCGAAGATTTCGGACGAAAGCGAATCGTTAAGCGGTTGACGTCGATAGTGGTAGCGCACGAGCAAACGCGCAATTGTTTGCGCCACTTGCGGATGCTTGCTCCAAGGCATTATCACCTTGTTCGTGTCGATGTTCGAATTTTTTTCTATTAAATCTTCCGTGGTTTGCGCCTTAACCGCCGTTACGAAAAAAATCAGCGCAAACAAAAAGCCGAGCGTTTTTTTCATTCGTTTGATTCCTTAAAAATTTTTATTGTTCCCAATCGAAAAGTTTTCCGTTTTTGAAAAAGAAAATTTGTTTACCGTAATAATATTGAGCGAAAGTTCCCCACTTTTCTTTGTTGCGAGTTATTTTATCGGGTTCGCCGTAACTGTCGCGGAGCATTTCTTCGGTCATGCCTTTCCAAACTTGTCCGTTCAGAATTCTGTTTCCGTTTTTCTTTCCGTACTTTTTCAAAATATATTCACGACAAATTTCACGGCGATAATTAGCGTCGGAAAGCGTTACGAGTTCCTTCGTCAATTCTCCGATTTCGGTTTTCAACGTTTTCTTTTCTTTCAATAGCGCATCTTTCCGAGCGGTAAGATTTTCGAGTTGCGTTTTGTAATCGGCTGGCGAAGCGGAATTCGTTCCGCTCTGTGCGAAAATCGCGCTTGCGCTAAAAATCAATAGAAACAAGTATTTCATAAAAAATTCCGTTTATTGTTAAATCTTAAATAAAAGTCGTTTGTTTTTGTTCCCGAAGGAAATTAAATCGACATGGCAATTTAGAGATTTTCGATGAGTTTTACACAAGGCTTTTTACTTTTGCCACCCGTTGTTCCAGAAAATCGCCCGATTAAAATTCCGATTTTTTCAAATTAATAAAAAACCGAATAATTCATATTCGATTATTCGGTTTTAATGTTAATTAAAGTCTCTTGTTTGCTTTTTTAACAGTAACAAATTCTTTTTATCAAACTATTTCAATTACCTTATCCGCGTTCTCCAGAACGGTTTTTACCATTTCCTGAAAACGTTGCGGAAACGTTCTTTTATCTTCTTCCGTCGCATCGGGTTTAATTGCGCTTTGCAAAATTTTTCCGGGATTAACGATTTTACCCGGACGATAATTAACTCCGACATATTCGCCCGTATCCAGACGCGTAAATCTGACGTCGGCGTCAATATCCGCATTGTAGAATAACAAATCGCGTCTGTTGTATTTACCGCCGGGAATTCCGCCGAAACCGTAATCGGTAGTTGCGCCCGTAATGTTGGAAATTACGCAACCTACAACGCCCGCATTATCTTCTGTCGGCGCTTTTTTTAATTCCACTTTAATTTCTCCACGTTGCGGCAATTCGTCTTTATAAAGCGCTTTCAAACCTTTTAATGTGGTTAAATAAGCTCCTGCAACCGTCGCGCAACTGTGCCCAGCCGCTTTCACAATTTCGGTGTAAGTGTATTCTATTACGCCGTCTTCCACGGCTCCGAGAAATTTTGCCAAATCGTCGTACAATTTTATTGTTTCGACTTCCGTAAAAAATTCGGGATATTTCATAATTTGCTCCTCCTTGTTTTATCGGTAAAAATTAAATCTTTTTGTTCTTTTACAAAGTTACGAAACATTTAACTGAAAATTCAAACGGAAAAGAAATAAAATCTAATCCGATAAATAATTTAACACAATAAAAAACAACGAAGCCTTGCGAATAAATGATTGGATGAACAACTAATTGGAATAATGAAATATTTAGTAAAACAATCGTTTTTTATTTCATCTTTATAATTTTGAATTCCGAAAGTTCGTCACGCGTTATTCGAAGAAATAGAACACGGACGACACGGGTTTAATCGAATTTTCGCGGATGAAATTTTTGCGTCGTTTCGAGGAAAGACCGACACTCTTTTACTTTTTCGATACGTAAGGGTTATCTTTTTCATAAAAGCGCCACGGAAAATCTTTCGATTTGGAAATTCCGATGCGCGTGGTTTGTACGATTTTTTCATCGGACAAAGGCGGCACATCGAGAATGAAAATTTCATCGCCGAGCAAGTCCGTTCCGTCCTCTTTTTTCGTTAAACCGTACGCCATGCAAATTTTTCCCGGACCGCTTAATAGATTTCTTTTCTCCTTCTCTGTAATTTCGGTTTTCCCGAAACGATTAAACGCAAAGGCTTCTATACCTTCGAGCGGTTCTATTGCACGAAGCAAAACGGCGTTACCCTCTTCACTTTTCCCGGTTACGACGTTAGCGCAATGATACATACCGTAGGTAAAATAAACATAAAGCACGCCTCCCTCTTCAAACATTGTGGCATTGCGTTTCGTTTTTCCGCGCGAACTGTGCGCCGATTCGTCTTTTCCCGCAATGTATGCTTCCGTTTCCACTATTCTTCCGGCAAGCGTTTTACCGCCGATTTTGCGTACGAAAATCTTCCCGAGTAATTCCCGCGCAATCCGCAAAGTATCGCGAATGTAAAACTCCCGCGGCAATTTTGTCGCGTTGATACCGTTTAAGAGATTTTCACTCATTTTCTGCCGAGCGGTTGAATCGGAACGCATTAAAAAGTGAACCTCCAAATAAGTTTTGCAAGAACCGTAATATCGGTGGTTCTGAATTTTCCTTCAAGCGTTGAAATTTCTTGATTAATCACAAAATAAAAATAACTCCCCGGTTGCGGAAGCCAATTAACGCGATAGTTCAGAATAATTCTGTCCTGTTCGTTATTCCATTGCGTAAAAACGTTAGTGTAAAGTTTGGGATTAAAAGAATATTCCAACGAGCCGTTTATTTCGTTTGCAACGAGCGAAGCGTTCTTCAAGTCGAGATAATTGTAAGAATAACCGAAATTAACCGCAAAATGTTTGTTAACCGAAAATCTTCCGCCGATATTTGCCGTTTGCTTTTTTCCCGTGTAAAAATCGCCGTAGTTTAGCGACGAGTAAAAGGAAAATTTTCTTCCCGTGAACGAACCGCCTTGAAGTTCGTAAACCGTTCCCCAATATCTTCCGACAGGAATTTCTTCGCCAAGGATTTCGAAAGGTTCGTCAACGCGGTCGAATTCACGAATGATGTTGAATTCGAATCTGTCGCCCGAAGAAAAAACGGCTCCAATAGGACGAAATTCCATATTCAACGATTCAAGTTCGTTTGTGCCTTGCGTGTAATACCAATTAACGTCAAGCGGCTTAAAATTAAGTTTTTGAATCCACGAAATATCGGGTCGTGGCGTGTAACGGTAGTGAACGTGAAGCCCCGTAAAATTACGGCGTCTGACGTAACCGATTTCGGGATTGTAATTTTTATCCGTTGAAAAAAGGGAAACATTCCAATCCATCAAATCGTTCGGATAATCGATACTGAAACGATAAGAAATATTATCCTTGTTTGTCGCGCCTTTCGTAAAAGATTGAGACAGCGCTCCGTCGATAACGAGATTTTGATTTCCAAGAAATTCCGAGGTTACGTAACTTCCTTCGACGCCGTAAACATAATTGTAACCGTCTTTGTTGTTTTTAGCCGTTACGATTGCGCCGACACTTGAACGTTCGAGAACGTCTTGACGCACGCGAAGCACCGTAAAATTGGTGGTTGGAATCGTATCTTGAGCGGGAGCCGTTTGCATCGTAAGAACGCCGATATTCGTCGAACCGCTTCTGCCGAGAAGTCGCGCGCCCGCGTAAATCGGAACTTCTTCGCCGTTTTCCAAACCTATTCTACGACTGTAAAAAATACGACTGCCGTGAGTTACGTTCAATTCGAAAATATTTTTACCTTCGAGAAAGAATTCCCTTTTTTCGGGATAAAAAAGTGAAAAGCGACTTAAATTAATTCTGTGCAAATCCGATTCAACTTGCGAAAAATCGGTATTAAAAGTCAAATTAAGTTTCATGGTGGGCGTAAACAAATAGTTTATGTCGCCACCCACCTTAAATGAACTTTGCCATTCTTCTCCGCTTGATTTACTTACGCCGCCTGAGATAAACGGTTTTACTTCGAGTAAATTTTGCGCTTCGATACCTTTAATGCCGACAAGTTTTCCGCCCTTGGAAATCATTTCAAGTTCATAATTACGTAAATATCCTTGCCACAAAAGTTGTTCGCGTTTTCGACGAATGTTGCGTTCCATATTAACAGCCCAAACTTGCTCGTCTTTGTTTTGGAATTTAAACGTGGAAAAAGGTATTTCGATTTCGGCGAACCAACCGCTGTCGGTAACGGTTGTGGCAACGTCCCAAATGCCGTTCCAACTTAAATTTATTCCTTCGCCTTCGTTCGTAACAAGCATGTCGGTCATTGCACCGTTAGGATTTGTAACAAACAAATAACCGTTGCGGTTATCGTTGAACGGACTTATGATTATTTCGAAATTGTCGTCCGACCACCATTTAAAGTCGCGTTTCATTTTCGTTGCGATGATTTTTTCGGGTTCGCTGTCGTAACACCAAACTCCGATGTAAAGATTATTTTTATCATAAAGAAACGCCACTTCCGTTTTTTCGGTGGGAAGAGCGCCTTCGTGCAATTCGCGTTGGCGGAAATTAGAGATTTTGGGAGCGTTTTTCCACTCGGGTTCGTCAAGTTTTCCGTCAACGGATATTTTTCCGTTTATTCTAATTGCGTGCGCCACCGAAGGCTCGTTCTTTTGCGCAAGAAGAAGCGAATTGAATTGCATTAGCAAGAATAAAATTACTACCGAAATTCGAGGAAGCATAAATTTTCCTTAATCGTTTAAGAAATCCTTCGCCGCTTGTTTGCCTGCGTTTAACGCTTCAAGATTTAAATTCACGATATCGTCGCCTTTACGTCCGAAAATCGAGCGAATACCTTCTTCGAGTTTTTCGAAAGGTATTTCGAGATAAGCGGAAGCCGCTCCAACCATTACGATATTCGAAGAGCGCGGCGAATGAATTTTCCGCGCGATTCCGTCGGCGTCAACAAGCACGACGTTTTTACGGGATTTCAATTCCGAAAAAAGTTTTTCTTTATCGGGATAATCGGGAATATTTACGTACGGTTTAGTGTTCGCGATTATCCACCCGTTTTCCGAAAGGTAAGGCAAGTAGCGCAAGGCTTCCATCGGTTCGATGGAAAGTATCATATCCGCGCCGCCGTAGGGAATTAAATCCGAATAAATCGGTTTGTCGGAAATTCTCAAATGCGAGACCACCGCCCCCCCGCGTTGGCTCATTCCGTGCACTTCGGATTGTTTGATATAAAGACCGTCGGCAAGCGCCGCCGTTCCGATTACCGCCGCAATCGATAAAATGCCTTGTCCGCCGACGCCCGCTAAAATTATATCTTTTTTCATCTCTTAAAACCTTGTTTGTTTCAAAAAAGATTGAAATTACTTTTTCTTTCTCGCTTTGTTTTTCTTAATTAATTCCTGAATACATTCGCGGCGAGCAATAACAACCGAAACGCCGTCGTATTCAAGTTCTTCTTTCAACACTTGCACCATTTGTTCGTGGTTGCGTTTGAGCGGAACAACGACACGAATATGTTCTTTTTCCACTCCCACGCTTTCGCAAATTTTTTCTATTTTTCCTTCGCCCGCCGCAGGCTGTCCTCCTGTCATTCCGACGGTTGCGTTATCAAGAATGATAACCGTAATCGGCGAGTTTTCGTTTGCGGCGTCCAAAAGTCCCGTAATTCCCGAATGCGTAAACGTGGAATCGCCTATTACCGCTACCGCCGGACGCACGCCTGCATCCGCCGCACCTTTCGCCATTGTAATGGACGCGCCCATATC
Organism: uncultured Melioribacter sp.; assembly: GCA_964479645.1. Taxonomy (GTDB): domain Bacteria; phylum Bacteroidota; class Ignavibacteria; order Ignavibacteriales; family Melioribacteraceae; genus WGAL01. The sequence goes on from CAYZMW010000037.1 coordinate 5,945, forward strand.
CACGCATGAATTAATGGCGTTGTAAGGCGGAAGCGCTCCGAGCGTATAACAACCGATATCGGACAAAACTTTTTGAGAGCCGTAATCTTTCATCGCTTCGTTTAATGCATTGTATAAATCGATATGTCCGCAACCGGGACACATTGCGGGCGGCCTTCCCGAAAGAAATTCAGGCGGCGCGTCGCCTTCTTTGTCGGGCAAACCCAAAGCGCGAGCGACAAGGTTGGGATTTAATTCGCCGTCGCGGGGTAGCGTTCCGTCGAGCCTTCCGTGCACCGTTAATCCGTCGTTGAAAAATCCGCGCAAAAGTTCTTCCACAATCGGATAGCCTTCTTCGAGAACAAGAAGTTTTTCGGTTTCGTTTTTCAATTTGCGCAGATGATTTTCCGGTAACGGATATTGACTTATTTTAACAATAGGATACGGACAAACGTCATCAACGAAATTTTCCATTAAATAATTATACGCCAAACCGCAAGCGACAATTCCGAGAGATTTATCTTTCCCTTCTTTGTAAAAATTATACTTTGAGTTTTCTGCCGCTTCTTCGAATGCCGCTTGATTTTCCAACAAAATTTTATAGCGTTGTTTCGCGATAGAAGGCAAAAGGACAAACTGTTTCGGGTCGGGCGGCAGTGCGGTTTCATTTTGCGGAAGAGGTTCGCCGACTTCCACGCCGTAGCGCGAGTGAGCAAGGCGTGTTGTAATCCGTAGCAACACGGGCACGCCGAATTTTTCGGAAACTTCGAACGCTTCGCGCGTCATATCGTACGCTTCCTGCTGATTTGACGGTTCGAAAATCGGGATCATCGCGAACTTTCCGTAAAAGCGCGAGTCTTGTTCGTTTTGCGAAGAATGCATCGACGGGTCGTCCGCAACGGCAATTACCAATCCGCCGTTGACGCCTGTTATCGCGGAATTGATAAATGCGTCCGCCGCCACGTTAAGTCCCACGTGTTTCATGCAGACAATTGCGCGCTTCCCCGCGTACGACATTCCGAGCGCTTCTTCCATCGCCGTTTTTTCGTTAGCCGACCAAAGCGCGTGAATGTTTTTCTCTTTCGCTTGCTTGGAGCGTTGAACGTATTCCATAATTTCGGTTGAAGGCGTTCCGGGATAAGCGTAAATGCCGGAAATTCCGCCGTCGATTGCCCCTTGTCCGACGGCTTCGTCGCCCAATAAAAGTAACTTTTTCATAATCGGTCTCTTTCTCAATTTTAAAAAAGAACAAAACAAATATAACTATAATGAGATATACGGGTAAATTTTAAGAAG
>CAYZMW010000038.1:0-7719 GCA_964479645.1 uncultured Melioribacter sp.
GAAAATAATGTTGAATTTTTCACGTCATTGCGAGGCCGCGCCGTCTCCAAACCCAAATAAACACTGTCGTTGCGAGGACACCGAAGGCTTTCGGTGGACGAAGCAATCTGTAGTGCCGTGTGCCAACCCAAATAAACACAGTCTTTCCGAGTCCCGCCTTCGGCGGGACGAAGGAATCTGCCACGCCGTGCGCTGATTTTTATTTTGCTGACACTTCGATAGATTGCTTCTCCCGCCGTTGGCGGTGTTCGCAATGACTGATTAATTTAAGTTTTGCTGACAAACCTACAGATTGCCGCGCGCCCACGCAAAACGTGGTCGCTCGCAATGACAGACGGTGTTCGGCAGTGTTCGCAATGACGCGAGTTTTTCAGTTTTTGCAATGACGTGAATTTTTTAATCCGTGGGAATCCGATAAAATCGGTGTTATCCGTGTTCCATTACACAAGAGGCGCGCTTTCGCACGTATCCCTATTTAAATGAAATTAACGGTTTTTCTCTCGAAACAATGTTTCCCAAAGAAATATTTTTATGTTTTTGGCAAAAGATTTTTATTTTCTTTATAAATTGACAATTGAAAAATAGAACTTGTTTAAAGGAAATTTTATGAGCGTTACCGTTTTGGTCGGCAGTCAGTGGGGCGACGAAGGGAAAGGGAAAATCGTCGATATTCTCAGCGAAAAATATAAAATTGTTGTTCGCTACCAAGGCGGGGCGAACGCGGGACACACTATAAAAATTGGTGAAAAGGAATTTGTCCTTCATCTTATTCCTTCGGGGATTTTGCGTGACGACGTTACGTGCGTAATAGGCAACGGAGTTGTGCTTGACCCCGAGGCGTTGATACATGAACTCGATTTTCTCAAAAAGCAAAATATCAATATCGAAGGGCGATTGTTCATTAGTCATAATACGCATTTGATTATGCCTTATCACAAGTTGCTCGATAACATCAAGGAGCAAGGTTCGACGAAAATCGGAACAACGGGAAGAGGTATCGGACCTTGTTATAACGACAAATATTCACGACGCGGGATACGTATTGTCGATTTGCTGAACAAAGACGAACTTGTGAAAAAAATCAGGATTAATCTCGAGGAAAAAAACGCTTTGTTGAAAAATGTTTATCATCGCGAGGAACTTGACGCCGATAAAATCATCGAAGAATATTTGAAATTTGACAAAGTGATTGACCCTTACGTGAAAGATACCGCGCGGTTTTTGAATGACGCCGCGGACAGTGGCGAAAATATTTTGTTCGAAGGAGCTCAGGGCGCATTGCTCGATGTCGATTTCGGCACGTATCCTTACGTTACTTCGTCCAATCCTACGTCGGGCGGCGCGTCAACGGGAAGCGGATTGCCACCTACAAAAATTAATTCGGTTTTCGGTATCGTAAAAGCGTACACAACGCGCGTGGGTTTGGGACCGTTCCCGACAGAGCTTAACGATGAGACGGGCGAACGCTTGCGTAAAATCGGGGCGGAGTTCGGCGCGACTACGGGACGCCCGCGACGTTGCGGTTGGTTCGACGCTTTTCTTGTACGCTATTCCGCTATGATTAACGGAATAACCGAAGCGGCGCTTACGAAATTGGATGTCCTTTCGGGGTTTGACGAAATAAAAGTTTGCGTTGGTTACGAATTCGAAGGTCGGCGGCTGAATGCTTTTCCCACCGATATTACGAGACTCGAAAGTGTAACGCCCGTTTATGAAACCTTGCGCGGGTGGAAAACCGACATTTCCGAAATCAGAGAATTCGACGCATTGCCGCGCGAGGCGAAAACATATATTAAATTCCTTGAAGAAAAAACGGGAATAAAATTCACGATTATTTCCGTTGGCGCAAAACGTTCGCAAACAATCGACGAAATGCTATGAAGTTTTCCGAAAGCACATTGAAAAGCAAAATCAAAATCGCGCTGTTTTTCCTTGCGGTTGTTCTTGCCTTGGCTTCGCTTTTTTTTACACGGATTATCGTGCAAAAGATTGAACAACGAGAGCGTGAAATAGCGGAACTTTATGCGAACAGTTTAACGTATCTCGCAAATTCCGAAAGCGTGGGAACTGATTTTACTTTTATTTTCGAACACGTAATTCAGAGGATAGATTTTCCGTTGATTATGACCGACGCAAACGATAATCCGATTTACGAAGAGGGCGGTTCGGGTTATAGAAATTTGGATATCGATCCGAATATGAGCGAAGAAGAAATGAAAATCTACCTTCGTGCGAAAGTGAGGGAATTGGGCGAGGAATTTCCGCCGATAATCGTTTACTATCCGAAGGGCGTTGTGTGGAAGAAAATTTATTACGGTAATTCGAACGTGGTGCTTATGTTGAAATATTTTCCGTACGCGCAAATTATCTTCGCCGTGATTTTTCTTTTGATAGCTTATGCGAGTTTCAATTATTTCAGAAAGTCGGAAGCAAGTATGATATGGGTCGGAATGTCGAAAGAAACGGCGCACCAACTCGGCACGCCGATTTCGAGTTTAATGGGCTGGAACGAATTGTTAATTCTCAATTATAAAAATCCCGTCAAGGTGCTTGATATTGCCGAGGAGATGTCCGACGATTTGCAACGTTTGAACAAAATTGCAAATCGCTTTTCGCAAATCGGCTCCAAACCCGAATTGAAAACAACGAACATTTACGAATTGCTCGATGAAATTCGCAGATATTTCGAACGACGTTTTCCGCAAATGGGCAAGAAAATCACTATTAATATTATAGGCGATAAAAATGTCAAGGCGAAAGTTAACGCCGATTTGTTCGAATGGGTGATAGAAAATCTTATTAAAAACGCGCGCGATGCAATCGAAAATCAAGAGGGAGAAATTACCATCACGATCAGCGAAAACGAAAACTCGGTGGAATTGGAAATCAGAGATAACGGGAAAGGGATAACCGCAAAGAACAAGCGGGATATTTTTAAGCCCGGGTTTTCAACAAAGAAAAGAGGCTGGGGATTGGGGTTAAGTCTGTCGAAAAGGATAATCGACGAATATCACGGAGGTAAACTTTTTCTCAAAGAAACGTCGGAAAGAGGTACGACGTTCGGAATTGTCATCCCGAAAAAATAAATTGCAGACAAATCGCGGGCAATTCAATAAACGGTAATTCGTTTTTCGTTTTGAAATTGAAAAGGTCGTAATCACAAATTTCGCGCCGTGTTACGCTTTTCTTTTAATAAAAAATTAATTTCCCCCTAACCGAATTCTAACAATTGAAACTCATTTTTCTTTTCGAATTTTAAATTAAAAGAGAAAAAAATGAAAAACATTAAAACGCTTTTCGTCTTGTTCGCGGTCACCGCACTTTTCTTCGGTTGTTCGGGGAAGAAAGATAAAGGCTCTGAAAAAAAAGTTGTGATTAACGGTGCCGGCGCGACTTTTCCGTATCCCGTTTACGCACAATGGGCGAATAAATATGAAAAACTCACGCGCGTCCGCATTAATTATCAGTCAATCGGCTCGGGCGGCGGAATTGCGCAAATCAAGGCGCGAACGGTGGATTTCGGCGCTTCCGACGCGCCGCTGAACCCTGAAGAATTGAATGAAATCGGTTTGATACAATTTCCGATGGTTATCGGCGGCGTTGTTCCCGTCGTTAATTTGCAAGGCGTTGCGGCGGGCGGACTTCGGCTTACCGCTGAAAATCTTGCCGATATTTATCTCGGAAAAATTAAAAAATGGAACGACCCGCGTATCGCCGAAAATAATCCTTCTTTGAAGTTACCCGATAAAGCGATTACGACGGTTCGTCGCGCCGACGGTTCGGGAACGACTTGGATTTTCACGAATTACCTTGCGAAAGTTTCGCCCGAATGGAAAGAGAAGGTCGGTTTCGGCAAAGCGATTAGTTGGCCCGAGGCAAACGGCGTTGCAGGGAAAGGAAACGAAGGCGTCGCGGCGTTTGTTAAGAAAGTTGACGGCGCAATCGGTTATGTTGAATTCGCGTATGCGCTTCAAAACAAAATGAATTACGTCTTGCTCGGAAATCGCGAAGGGAAATTCGTAGCGCCGAGTATCAAAACGTTCCAAGCCGCCGCGGAAAACGCCGATTGGGAAAACGCTAAAAATTATTATGTGGTATTAACCGACCAGCCGGGAGAAAACACTTGGCCGATTACCGGCGCGTCGTTCATTTTATTGTATAAAAAACAAAAGGACGCCGTCAAAGCGCTGGAGATGTTGAAGTTTTTCGATTGGGCGTATAAAAAAGGCGGGGAATTGGCAATTAAACTCGATTACGTCCCGATGCCTACGAAAGTCGTAAAACTGATTGAGAAAACTTGGAGCGAAGAAATTAGAGTTGGGGACAAAAGCGTTTTTAACCTTCAATAGTTAACGGGTAAAATGTGAAAGGGAATTCTCACGAAAGTTTTTCGGACAAGTTATTTCGCACTCTCGCCGCGTTCGGCGCCGCAATTTTATTGTTAGTAATGGCGGCGCTTTTCGTCGAACTTGTAAGTAATTCGTGGCTCTCGATTAAAAAATTCGGTTTCGGGTTTATTTTTTCGAATGTTTGGGACCCCGTAAAAGAAGAATTCGGAGCGGCGGCGAGTATTTGGGGAACTTTGGTTTCCACGGTAATTGCGATGCTGATAGCGGTTCCCGTGGGAATTTTAATCGCCTTTTTCCTTGTCGAACTTATTCCCGAAAAGTTTGCAAAATGGATAGGAACGGGCATCGAGTTGCTTGCGGCTGTGCCGAGCATTATTTACGGAATGTGGGGTTTGTTCGTTTTCGCGCCGTTTATGGCGAACACGGTTCAACCTTTTCTACAAAGCGTTTTCGGTGAAACGGAACTTTTCAGCGGTCCGCCGCTCGGCATCGGAATGCTTACGGCGGGAATAATTCTCGCTTTTATGATTTTGCCTTTTATCGCTTCGGTTGTGCGCGACGTTTTTAAAATGGTGCCCGCCGTTGTTAAAGAATCGGCGCACGGAATGGGAAGCACGCTCTGGGAAGTGACAAGCAAGGTTACCGTTCGCTACGGAATGCAAGGGATTATCGGCGCGGCGTTGCTCGGATTGGGACGCGCAATCGGCGAAACAATGGCGGTCACTTTCGTAATCGGAAACAGTCACAGAATTTCCACGTCGCTTTTTTCCCCTGCAAACAGCATCACCGCAACGCTTGCGAACGAATTCGCCGAAGCCTCAGAGCCGCTTTATTTGAGTTCGTTGATTGAACTCGGCTTGATACTGTTTTTATTGACTTTCGTTATTCAGATTGTTTCGCAACTTTGGTTAAGGCAAGTAAAGAAAAAAATGGGGAGACAATGAAAAAGCGTTCCGCGTTACCGCGAAAAATTTTCGATAAAATCGCCGCGTCGCTCGCATATCTCGCCGCTTTTGCGGGATTGTTTATTCTCGGTTGGATTTTATATACCGTAGCCGCGCGCGGATTTGCGTCGTTTAATCTCGCTTTTTTCACCGAACTTCCCAATCCGCCGGGAATTGAAGGCGGCGGTTTGGCGAACGCAATTCTCGGAACAATAATTTTAACATTGCTCGCAACGCTTATCGGAACGCCTTTGGGAATGTTAGCGGGAATTTATTTAAGCGAATACGGCAAGAATTCGAAGTTCGCCGAATGGGCGAGATTTTTTTCGAATATTTTAATGGGAACGCCGTCTATTATCATCGGTATTTTCGTTTACACGTTTCTCGTCGTGCCGTTCGGAAATTTTTCGGCGTACGCCGGCGCGGTTGCTCTTGCGGTAATGATGTTGCCAGTTGTCGCGCGAACAACGGAAGATATGCTTCAAATGGTGCCTTCGGCAATGCGCGAAGCGGCGCTGGCGCTCGGAACGCCGCGGTGGAAAACAACTTTGCAGATTGTTTTTCGCGCCGCAAAAAGCGGTTTGATTACGGGCGTGTTGCTTGCCGTCGCAAGAATAAGCGGCGAAACCGCACCGCTACTTTTTACGGCGCTTAACAGTCCGTATTGGATTTCGAGTTTGAGCGAACCGACGCCAAATCTCACCGTAACGATTTTCAATTATGCGATGTCGCCTTACGAAGATTGGCAACAAATGGCTTGGGGTGCGTCGTTTCTGATTTCGGCGGGCGTCCTTTTCGTTACTTTGACAACGCGATTTTTATTGAAAGAAAAAAAATAATCTCACGGAGAAAAAATGGAAATCAATTCCGACGTTTTTGTTTCGAACACCACTGAACTTTCCGCAAACGGCAAAAGACCGGGAAAAATCGAAGTTCGCAATTTGAATTTCTTTTACGGCGAACATCAAGCTTTATTCGATAATACGATTGACATCGAGCCCGGAAAGGTTACCGCGATTATCGGTCCTTCGGGATGCGGGAAATCAACGCACTTGCGCGTTTATAATCGCATATTCGAACTTTATCCCGAACAGAGAGCGGAAGGAGAAGTTTTACTCGACGGCGAAAACATTCTCGCGCGCGACGTCGATTTGATTGAACTGCGAAAGCGTGTCGGAATGATTTTCCAAAAGCCGACGCCGTTTCCGATGAGCGTTTTCGATAACGTGGCATACGGCTTGAAATTGCATTACAAATTGAGCAAAAGCGAATTGCGGGAACGCGTAGAAAAAGCGTTGCGGCAAGCCGCGCTTTGGGACGAAGTGAAAGATAAACTGAACAAACCCGGAACAGCGCTTTCCGGCGGACAACAGCAGCGATTAAGCATTGCGCGCGCAATTGCCGTCGAGCCGGAAATTCTTTTAATGGACGAACCGACTTCGGCTATTGACCCGGTGGCGACGGCGAAAATCGAAGATTTGATTGAGAAACTCCGCGGCAAATATACGATTGTAATTGTTACGCACAATATGCAACAAGCCGCGCGCATTTCAGATTTCACGGCGTTTTTCTACGAAGGACATATTGTGGAATACGGCGTAACGAAAGAACTTTTTACGCGTCCAAAGAAAAAGCAAACCGAAAATTACATTACGGGACGCTTCGGATAAAAATTGCAAAATATTTTAATTAAAACGAAGGGAAAATAAAATGACGTTACATTTCCAACGCGAAGTTGATAAACTGAAAAAAATGATACTAAACGAAGCCGCGCTCGTTGAAAGCGGATTGCAAAAAGCGCTCAAAGCCTTACGCGAAAGGGACGAAGAACTTGCGAGCGAAGTAAAAAATTCGGATAACGAAGTAGATATGATGGAAATTGAAATCGAAGAAGAAGCGTTGAAAATTCTGGCGTTGCACCAGCCGGTTGCCATCGATTTGCGTTTTATCGTTTCCGTGATAAAGATTAATAACGATCTTGAACGCATCGGCGATTTGACTTCCAATATTGCGGCGCGCACAACGGAAATTGCGGATTTTCCGCATCTGCAAATCCCCGCGCATATTACCGAAATGGCGGATATAGCTTTGACTATGGTGAAGGAAAGTCTCGATGCGCTTGTTAATCTCGATGTGTCGCTAGCCCGTAAAGTTTGCGAAGATGACGAGAAAGTCGATGAATTACACCGCAAAACTTACAAGTTGACAAGCGAAAAGGTGAAAGAAGAGCCTGAAAATATTACGTTCTTTTTGAAGATGCTCGGTATTTCCCGTTATCTCGAACGCATAGCGGACCATTCCACGAACATCGCCGAAGATGTAATGTATATGGTGGAAGGAAAAATTTCACGGCATCAAAAACTTGACGCATAGTAAATAGCGTTCAGCGCCAAGCGTACAGCGTTCAGTAAATTGAGGTTGAGGCT
>CAYZMW010000039.1:0-11770 GCA_964479645.1 uncultured Melioribacter sp.
AAGTATTTTGCCATCGCCTTGCCGAGCCCGGTTCCGCCGCCCGTTACGACAATAGTTTTACCTTCGAACTCTTTATCCTTGAACATCGGTTTTGTGTATTGCGGTGCGTTCATAAATTTCCCTTTCAAAAAAAATCGGCGACGCAAATTTAAATCGCGTCACCATAATTTGAATTAATGATTAAAAGCAATATTTGTTTTCTTCGATTAGTTTATCCGCAATCTTTCTGCGAAGCGCGGTTGTGTTGATAGTATCGAGTTTCGTAAAGCGTTTCAATCCGAGTTGCAAGAGTTTCATTTCGTCGCCTTCTGCAAACGCGGCAACCGCGTGTTTTCCGTTCATGAAAATTCTTTCAAGCGCATCGCTTACGAAAATCTTCGTCATATCGGCGTAATATTCGGCGGCTTTTTCGCCTTGATTTTCAGCGAGTTTAAGCGTGCGCAGAATTGCGGATTCGGCAACGTAAATATCCATAATCATATCGGTAATGTTCATAATGATTTCTTGTTCTTCGCCGAGTTTTTGCATAAACTTCTGAACCGCCGAACCCGCAACCATCAAAGCCGCTTTTTTAGCGTTACGAACCGCTTTCATTTCCTTGGCAAGCAAGCCTTCGGGTTCGTCGCCGAATTCGGGAATCGACATCAACTCTTTTTGAATTCCCATTGCGGGACCGAGCAAATCGATGCGTCCTTTCATCGAACGCTTAACAAGCATATCGACAACGAGCAAGCGATTAATTTCGTTCGTACCTTCGAAAATGCGATTGATACGCGAATCTCTGTAAGCGCGTGCCGCGGGATATTCTTCCGAGTAACCGTAACCGCCGTGTACTTGCACAACTTCGTCAACAACGTAATCAAGCATTTCAGAACCGAACACTTTCAGTATCGACGCTTCGATAGCGTATTCTTCCGCCGCTTTTACGCGCGCGTCGCTGTACGAAAGTCCTTCGGCGTGCAGGCGATTTTCCATGTCGTTTATCAATCCGCTTGTGCGAAGAACCGCGGCTTCGGTAACGAAAATGCGCGTTGCCATTTCAGCGAGTTTATATTTGATTGCGCCGAAACTTGAAATCGGGCGTTTGAATTGTTTACGTTCGTTAGCATATTGAATTGCGATTGTAAGATAACGTTTTGCGCCGCCTGTAACCATTGCGCCGAGTTTGAAACGGCCAACGTTCAAAATGTTGAACGCAACGTAATGACCTTTGCCGATTTCACCGAGAATATTTTCTTTCGGGACTTTTACATTGTCAAGAAATAGCGCGCGCGTTGACGAGCCTTTAATACCGAGTTTTCTTTCTTCTTCGCCGCGCGTAAAACCTTCGCTATCGGTGGGAATAATAAAGCACGTAAATTTGTCGCCGTCAACTTGCGCGAACGTTATGAGAATATCGGCAAATCCACCGTTTGTAATCCACATTTTTTGTCCGTTCAAAATGTAGTGCGAACCGTCTTCCGAAAGTACAGCCGTCGTGCGAGCCGAAAGAGCATCGGAACCGGAAGTCGGTTCGGTCAAGCAATATGCCGATTTAATTTCACCCGAGGCGAGACCGGGTAAATATTTTTCTTTTTGTTCTTCTGTCCCGTAATAGAGAATAGGCAAAGTTCCAATGCCTGTATGCGCGGCGTATGTAACTCCGAATGAGTGTCCGCCTCCCATTTCCATTGCGAGAAGCGTGTTTGTGTTAAAGTCTTCGCCTAAACCGCCGTATTCTTCAGGCACTGCCGTTCCGAGCAATCCGAGTTCTCCGGCTTGTTCAAATTTTTGAATTACAAGGTCGAAATTTTGTTTATCAATCTCTTCCACGTTCGGAAGAATTTCCTTGTCGATAAAATCACGCGCAGTTTCCGCCATCATTTTTTGTTCTTCGGAAACATCTTCCGGCGTGAATACCGATTGCGGATCGGTTTCCTTAATTATAAATTCACCACCTTTTAGAATTTTTTCATCTGCCATTTTTATTTTTCCTTCTTTGTTTTCAGATTAATTTTATTAAACGAAATGGGACGCACGCTCACGGCGTCCCGAATTTATTAGCTTATAGATTATTTACTCTTACAATCTTTCGAAAATCGCCGCAACGCCTTGTCCGCCGCCTACGCAAGCGGTTACCATTCCGTATTTTTTGTCGCGACGTTTCAATTCGTTAATTATTTGAACCGTAAGTTTAGCGCCGGTGCAACCGAGCGGGTGACCGAGCGCGATTGCGCCGCCGTTTACGTTTAGAATTTCGGTGTTCAAATCAAGTTCGCGAATAACTGCAAGCGATTGCGACGCAAAAGCTTCGTTAAGCTCAATTAAATCAATGTCGCCAAGGTTCATATTCGCCTTTTCGAGCGCTTTCGGAACGGCGGCAATCGGTCCCGTTCCCATGATTTCGGGGTCAACGCCCGCAACTGCGAACGAAACCAAACGAGCAAGCGGAGTAAGATTAAGTTCTTTCACAACGTCTTCTGAAACCACAAGCACGAACGCCGCGCCGTCCGACATTTGCGATGAGTTCCCTGCGGTTACGCTTCCGCCTTGCGCAAATGCCGGCTTAAGTTTTGCAAGCGCTTCAAGCGAAGTATCGGCGCGAGGTCCTTCGTCTGTATCTACAACGAACGAACGAGTTTTTTTCTTACCGTTTTCATAATAGACTTCATTTACTTCAATCGGAACGATTTCATTTTTGAAATAACCGTTTTTAATTGCGTTAATCGCCTTCATGTGCGATTCGTAAGCGAATTGGTCTTGGTCTTCGCGCGAAATTCCGTAACGTTTAACGACCTCTTCCGCCGTTAAACCCATTCCCATATAAAAACCGGGATTGTTTTTCACAATTTCATAATTCGGCGCGAGTTTCCAACCAGTCATCGGAACGAGCGTCATTGACTCTACGCCGCCCGCGATAACAATGTCCATCATTCCAGAACGAATTTTTGCGACCGCAAGCGAAATCGTATCGACGCCGGAAGCGCAAAAACGGTTAACCGTTTCGCCCGGCACTTCGATAGGCAACGCTTTCAGCGCAATCATTCGTCCGATTTGCAATCCTTGTTCCGCTTCTGGGAAAGCGTTTCCGACAATTACGTCGTCAATACGTTTCGGGTCGATTTGCGGAACTTGTTTAAGCAGATGCGTAATTACGTCCGCGCCCAAATCGTCGGGACGCACAAAACGAAATCCGCCTTTTTTCGCTTTCGCAACCGCCGTGCGATAGCCTGCCACTATATATGCTTCTCTCATAATTTACACTCTTCTTTTTTTTCTAAAATTTATTAATTAAGCGCTTTAATTACGGAGCGGTTTGCCCGTAGTCAAAATGCTTTGAATTCTTTCCAAAGTTTTTCTTTCGCCGATTAAACTCAAAAACGCTTCGCGTTCCAAATCGAGCAAATACTGTTCGGAAACGAGCGTCGGCTGAGAAAGGTCGCCGCCGCACATTACGTATGCGACTTTTTCGGCAATCTTCTTATCGTGGTCGGAAATGTAATTTCCTTTCCAGAAAGTATAAACGCCGAGCATCAATGCACCGAGCGCCGAGCGTCCGAGAACCTTGATGTCGTTGCGCGGTATCGGTTTCGTGTAGCCGCGTTCCGCCAAATCGATTGCGGTTTTCTTTGCTTGCGCAATTCTTCTGTTCGGATTAACGACCACGCCGTCGCGACCTTTCACGAAAATATCCATATCGAACGCTTCGTGCGCCGAAGTGGAAACTTTCGCCATTGCAATGTTAAGGAAGCGTTTTTGAAGTTCGGGCAATTCAATTCCGCCTTCAACGTATTTATCGGAAGCGCGAAGCGTAAGTTCCTTCGTTCCGCCGCCGGCGGGCAAAATTCCCACGCCGACTTCCACCAAGCCGATATATGTTTCTGCGTTCGCCTCCACTTTGTCGGCGTGCAACGCCACTTCACAACCGCCACCAAGCGTAAGATTATGCGGCGCAACAACAACGGGAACATCCGAATAACGAATGTGCATCGTTGTGTTTTGGAACATTCGAACCGCAAATTCTATTTCGTCGTATTCTTGTTCGGTTGCGAGCATAAACATCATTGCGAGATTTGCGCCGGCGGAAAAGTGCTGACCGTTGTTAGCAATCACTAACCCGCGAAAATCTTTTTCCGCAATTTCAATCGATTTATTAATCGCTTCGAGAACTTCGCTTCCGATTGAGTTCATCTTGGTTCTGAATTCAAGGTTTACAATTCCGTCGCCGATATCGATTAGTTTTGCGCCTGAATTTTCCCAAACAGTGTTGGTATCGCGCAAGTTATCGAGAATAATAAACGCGTCGCGTCCCGGAATTGCCTTGTAACTCTTCGAAGCGATGTCGTAATATTTTCTAACTCCGTTTTCAACTTTGTAAAATGTTTCGTTTCCGCCTTCGAGCATCTCTTTCACCCAAGGCGCAATTGTTCTTCCGGCTTCTTCCGCTTTCTTCGTAAAGCGTTCAACACCGAGCGTATCCCAAATTTCGAAAGGTCCGAGTTCCCAACCGAAACCGGCTTTCATTCCGTCGTCAATTCTGTAAAGTTCGTCGGAAATTTCGGGGATACGATTCGATGCGTAAGCGAACAAGTCGTAAGCGAGTTCACGTAAGAATTCGCCCGCTTTATCTTGCGCGGCGTGAAGCATTTTCAAACGTTCTTTCAAATCGTCAATCGGTTTAGCCGCCGCAACGGAAGGGAAGTTCGGTTTTTTGCTTGGCACGTATTCGAGCGTATCCGTATTTATTTCAAGAATAACTTTCTTCCCGTTTTCGTCTTTCGTTTTTTTGTAAAAGCCTTGTCCCGTTTTATCGCCGAGCCAATTGTTTTCAACCATTTTCTTCACGTAGTCGGGAATAACGAACATTTCCCGCGCTTCGTCTTCGGGACAATCCTTGTAAATGTTATCTGCAACTTTTACGAGCGTGTCAATCCCCACAACGTCGGCTGTTCTGAACGTCGCGGATTTCGGTTTGCCCGTAAGCGGTCCGGTAAGCGTGTCGATTTCTTTGATTGTGAGACCGAGTTTTTCCTTCCATTTGAAAACCGACATAATGCTGAACACGCCGATTCTATTAGCGATGAACGCCGGCGTATCCTTGCAAAGCACTGTCGTTTTTCCGAGATACAAATCGCCGTATTGTTCAAGAAATTCCACAACTTCGGGCGATGTTTCGGGCGTCGGAATAATTTCAAGCAAAGGCAAATAGCGCGGCGGGTTGAAGAAATGCGCGCCGCAGAAATTTTTCTTGAAATCTTCCGAGCGTCCTTCGTTCATTAAATGAACGGGGATTCCTGACGTGTTAGTGGTTACTAACGTGCCGGGTTTTCTGTACTTCTCAACTTCGTCGAAAACCTTCTTTTTAATATCAAGATTTTCAATTACCGCTTCGATTATCCAATCGGCGTTTTCGAGATAATTCATGTTATCTTCAAAATTGCCGACTGTAATTCGGTCTGCGAATTTCTTGTCATAAACCGGCGAAGGTTTCGACTTCAAGGCATTTTTAAGATTTTCATTCGCGATACGATTGCGCACCGCTTCGTCTTCGAGCGTTAGCCCTTTTTTCTTTTCGGCTTCGGTAAGTTCGCGCGGAACGATATCGAGCAAATAAACTTTGCATCCGATATTTGCAAAATGCAAAGCGATGCGCGAGCCCATAACACCCGAGCCGAGAACCGCAACTTGATTAATTTTTCTTTTCATATTCGTCTTCTCTTTTTATGAATAAAATTTTAGTTTGTTTTTCCTTCGTCATTGTAAATCTTTTCGATTATATCGGCGTACTTTTTCAAAAGCACTCTGCGTTTTAATTTCAACGTCGGCGTTAGTTCGCCGGTCTCTACCGTCCATTCATCGGGCACGAGTTCAATTTTCTTGACTTTCTGAATTTTGCCGAGGCGCGCATTGTACTTTTCGACTTCCTCCCAAATGCGCGCGCGAACGCGTTCGTTTTTAATTATATCTTCGCGCGAGGTAAAAGGCACGCATTTTTTATCGCACCATTTTTCTATGAAAGCGAAATTGGGAACAATTAACGCCGCCACGAATTTTCGGTTCTCACCGATTACCATAATTTGTTCAATGAAATTCGATTCTTTCATTTTATTTTCAATCATCAAAGGCGCTACGTATTTGCCGCCCGACGTTTTAAAGACTTCTTTCAATCTGTCGGTGATTACGAGAAATTCTCCGTCGAATTCCCCGATGTCTCCTGTGTGCAACCAGCCGTCTTCGTCCAACGCTTTTTTGGTTTCTTCGGGTTTGTTGTAATATCCCATCATAATGTTAGGACCTTTTGCGAGAATTTCTCCGTTTTCCGCAATTTTAACTTCGACGTTCGGTATCGGCATTCCTACCGTTCCGATTTTGTTTTTCCCTTTCTCAAAGCGGTTGCATGTCATAACGGGGGAGGCTTCCGTCATTCCGTAACCTTCCACTATCGGAATTCCTGCCGCCATAAAGATTTTTCCGAGACGAGGTTGCAACTTAGCCGAACCGCTTATAATTCCTTTGACGTTACCGCCGAGCGCTTCGACCCATTTCGAAAAAACAAGTTTGCGTGCAATCGCCAATTGTAAATTATAAAAGAAACCGTTTTCGCCAAGCGGATGATAGCGATGTCCGAGATTTATCGCCCAACCGAAAATCGCTTTCTTCAACGGCGGAAGTTCGCGACCTTTTTCCATTATCTTTTCGTAAATTTTTTCCATAAGTCGCGGAACGGTAGTGAAATAATCTGGACGAACTTCTTTCAGATTTTCACCGACTTTATCGATTGCTTCGGCGTAATAAATCGCGCCGCCCACAGCGAGATAGAAATAGACGGCGGCGCGTTCGAAGATATGGCAAACGGGCAAAAAACTGAGCATTTTATTTTCATGTGTATGAGGCATAACGGCGTGAATCGAAAGCACGTTGTTAATTATGTTCGAATGAGAAAGCATGACGCCTTTCGGTTCACCCGTGGTGCCTGACGTGTAAATGATAGTCGCCAAATCGAATTCGCTTATCGAGTTTTTTATTTCGTTCAATTTGTCTTGCAGGCTATCGTCCGCCAGTTTCGAAATTTCGGAGTAATGTTTCACGCCTTCGATTTTTTCAAAGGAATAAATTCTTTCGACCGACGGACAATCGGGCAAGACTCTTTTCACTTTTTCGTACAATTCGGCGTTTTCGACGAAAACGAGTTTTACCCCAGCGTCATTAAAGATGTATTCGTAATTATCTTCACTGATATTGGGGTAAAGCGGGACGTCAACCGCGCCGATTTGTAAAGTTGCGAGGTCTGTGATTGTCCATTCGGTTCTGTTGTAAGAAATGATTGCGAATTTGTCGCCCTTTTCATAACCGAGATTTAGCAAGCCGAGACTTAATTTGTTAACGGCGTCGATAAGTTCGTCTGTGCCGTATTTTCTCCACGTTCCGCCTTTCTTGTCGCAAAGCGCGTCGTCGCGGGGATAATTTCGCTTTTGATATTCGAGAATATCAAAAAGCCTGTTGTTTAGAATTCTGTCTAATTTTCCCACGGCTCTCCTTTTTTTATTTATGGTAAAATTATCGACATAAAGATATAAATAACGAAATTATTCTGCAAGCGAAATTTCGCTAAAAAAGAAATTCCGCTGTTGGCGGCGTCGGAATTTTTCATTATATTTGTTTCGTAAAAAAAATTGAAATAAGTTGACGCTGAATAACGAATACATAAAACTAATTTTCGGGCTGAAATTAAAAGGTCTGAGGCAATCGAAGAAACTTTCGCTTTCCGAATTGGCGAAAAAAAGCGGAATGTCCGTTTCGTATTTGAATGAAATCGAAGCTGGGAAAAAATATCCGAAATCGGATAAAATAGCGGTGCTTGCCAATGCGCTCGGCGTTCCTTACGATAAATTGGTTTCCTTGAAACTTTCCAATAAACTCGCGCCCGTCACCGACTTGATTTCTTCCGGAATTCTGGAACGTTTACCGCTTGACCATTACGGAATAGATATTCGCAAATTATTAATACTGATGTCCGACGCGCCTACGCAACTTAGCGCTTTAATTGCAACGTTAATCGATTTGGCGAAAACTTCGGAGATGCGCCAAAACGTTTTCAGCAGAACGGCACTGCGTACGTACAAAGAATTAAACGACAATTATTTCGATGAACTCGAAAAAGCCGCTGAGAATTTCAGAAGCGAAAATTTAAATGTTAATAAGAAAATCGTTACTTGCGACGAATTAAAAAGTATTTTAATAAAAAAATTCAATTACGAAATCGACGAAAAATATCTCGGCGTGGAAAAAACTCTATCGGGTTTAAGAGCGATATTAAAAACAGGCGAACGTACCAGACTTTATTTAAATCCGAAACTGTCAAATGCACAGAAGAAATTTATTCTCGGAAAGGAAATTTATTATCAAATAGAAAATATTCAGGAACGCGCCTATATTCATTCCGACAGAGATTTGGATACGTTCGATCAATTATTAAATAATTTCAAAGCCTCCTATTTTGCAACCGCACTCGCCTTGAACAAAGCGTATTTGATTGAGGATGTACGCAGTTTCTTTTCTTCGGAAAAATTCGAAAAGAAAAAATTAACCGCAATGATAAAAGAATACGATGTTTCGCCGGAAATGTTTTTTCAACGTATCGCTAATTTGGCGACGTCGTTTCTTGATTTACCCGGATTGTTCTTTATGCGTTTCAATACGAATGTTGACACCGAAATTTACACGCTTTCCAAAGAAATAAAATTAAACATTTCGCATTACCCGGGCGGTTACCAAACCAACGAACATTATTGCCGTCGTTGGATTTCCATTCGCATTCTCGAAGAAGCGAAAACGAAACTCAGGAAAAACGAAAATTATTCGGGCTTTACGGTCGGAGCGATACGTTCCGAATTTTACAATACGGGTGAAAAATTCCTTGCGATAACGATTGCCAAACCGAGCAAACTTACGCGCGGCAATTTGACAAGCGTTACGCTCGGTTTTCCGTTGGACGATAATGTAAAAGGGAAAATTCGTTTTTGGAACGACCGTAGAATTTCCGATCAAATCGTAAACGACACTTGCGAAAGTTGCCCGATAGAGAATTGTACGCTTAGAGCCGCCGAGCCGATTTCGTTACGGCGCAAGGAAAAGGATAAAGCGATAAAATCGGCGATTGCAAAATTGTAAAATGAATTTTACGAGACAAGACGTTTTCTTGACGTTTATTTACTTATGAGATTTATTTAAATTTAAATATATAATACGTAAAATCTTTGGAGGCATTGAGATGTCTGCTAAAGAGTCAAAAAAAATCGTCACCGAGTTGTTCGAATATGCGGGCGTAAAAATTAACGGCGACAGACCTTTCGACATTCAAGTTCACGACGAAAGATTTTTCGAGCGCGTAATGAGCGAAGCCTTCCTCGGTTTCGGTGAATCTTATATGGAAGGATGGTGGGATAGCGAACGCTTGGACGAAACCGTTACGAAACTTGCTCTTGCAAAACTTGAAAACAAAATCAAAGGCAATTGGAAAATCGCTTGGCACGCTTTGCGTTCGAGAATTTTTAATTTGCAAAAGCCTTCGCGTGCAAAAGAAGTGGGAGAAAAACATTACGATATCGGAAACGATCTGTACAAAGCGATGCTCGACAAGCGGATGAATTACACTTCCGCTTATTGGAAAAACGCAAGCGATCTCGATGAAGCGCAAGAAGCGAAACTCGAATTAATCTGTCGCAAACTTCAACTTGAAGAAGGAATGTCCGTGCTCGAACTCGGGTGCGGTTTCGGCGCGTTCGCAGGTTATGCCGCCGAAAAATACGGCGTGAAAGTCACAGGCTTTACGGTTTCGAAAAATCAATACGAATACGCAAAGGAACGTTACAAAGATTTGCCCGTAAAATTTTATCTTGAGGATTATCGTAAGGCGGAAGGGAAATACGACCGCGTAATTTCGATTGGAATTATGGAACATGTCGGTTATAAGAATTATCGGACGTACATGGAGGTTGTAAAACGCACGCTCAAGTCCGACGGAATCGGATTCGTGCATACGATAGGCAGAAACGACAGCGCCACAACGGCGAACCCGTGGTTAACCAAATACATTTTCCCGAACGGAATGTTGCCGTCGATTGCACAACTCGGCGCGGCAATGGAGAAATTGTTTGTCATGGAAGATTGGCACAATTTCGGACCCCATTACGATTTAACGCTAATGGAATGGTACAAGAATATTAACGGTGCGTGGGAAAATCTCGGAGAGAAATACGACGAAAGATTCAAGAGAATGTGGAACTTTTATTTATTGACAAGCGCCGCGGGTTTTCGCGCTCGTGAAACACAATTGTGGCAAATAGTTTTCACACACATAGGAAGAAAACAACCTGACAGCAGAGTTTGTTAATGATTGAAGCGGAAACCATAATTGTAGGCGGCGGGCCCGCGGGTTCTGCGGCGGCTATGGAGTTGCGCCGCGCGGGAAGGGAAGTGTTGATTCTGGATAAAAGCGATTTCCCGCGTGTTAAATTGTGCGCCGGTTGGGTTACGCCGAAAGTATTCTCTTTATTGAAAGTTTCGCCCGAAGAATATCCGCACGGAATTATTAAATTCGATAAACTTCATTACGACTTCGGCAAATTTCGTTTACCCGTTAAGACAGTGCAATATTCCGTCAGACGTTATGAGTTCGACGTTTGGTTGCATTCGCTTGCAGGCGCGCCGCTTGAAAAACATAAGGTTGAAAATATCGAATTTCGGAACGGTTATTACGTTTTGGACGACAAATACAAATCTCGTTATTTAATTGGCGCGGGCGGAACTTATTGTCCCGTTTACAGAAAATTTTTCGCCGAAATTAATCCGCGTGCAATTGAAAATAAAATAGTTGCGATTGAGGAAGAATTCCCTTACGAATGGCAAGACGACAGATGTTTGCTTTGGTTCGGTGATTTGAAATTACGCGGTTATGCCTGGTATGTCCCGAAAGCTAACAACCACATCAATATCGGGCTCGGCGGAACGTATTACGGTTTGCGTCGCGAAGGATTAAATATAAAATATTACTGGAAAAAATTCACCGAAAAACTTATTGCTCTCGGATTAGTCGAAAATCGTGAATTCAACGGCAAAGGCTACTCATATTTTTTGCGTTCGAATGTTGCAAAGATAAGACGCGACAATGCCTTTATTGTCGGTGACGCCGTGGGACTTGCCACTCTTGATATGGGTGAAGGGATTGCGCCCGCCATAGAAAGCGGCTTACTCGCCGCGCGTGCAATTGCGTACGGAGAAAATTATTCGGTGGCAAAAATCGCTCGTTATAGTTTCCCCGCCATATTGTTTGCAAAAAAATACTTCCTCGCTTCGGAATAATTTTTAATTATTACGATTCAGCCGAAGGTGGAATCGCAATAACAGATGATATTCGAGGGAAGGCAAAGACCGAGAGCATCGGGAAAATTGTTCACTATTCACTGTTAACTACTGAACGCTGTCCGCTCGACGCTAAACTCTATCAAACATTTAGAATTTGGAATTTAGAATTGTTCACTTTTCACCGCCGAACGCTAATTTATAACTTGAAGGAATAAATTAAAACGGATAGTTTCTCGAAATTCGTTATTTTAAATTTTCACAAAAAAAATTTTGGAGAGAAAAATGTCTTTCCCGAAACCTTTTTACAGATGGAGACCGCATCCTTGGCACGGAATAGAAATAGGCGAAGACCCGCCGCGCATTGTGAATGCTTACATTGAAATTACGCCGTTCGACACGGTAAAATATGAAGTGGATAAAACCACGG
>CAYZMW010000040.1:0-2065 GCA_964479645.1 uncultured Melioribacter sp.
TTTGTTCGAACCGCGATAAAATCTTCCGTGATACAAAATGGCGCGGGCTTTTTCCACGCCGTGATTGTTTTTATCCCGCAAAATTTCATCGTAAAGTTTCAGAATTGATTTTTCGGGATAATCGTAAAATTTGATTTTATCGACGTAGTTTTGCAATTGCGCATTTTTCTCTTTTACGAATTCCTCCCCTCGCGGGTCGAAACGGAAAACGTAAAGCGGAGCAAAGGTTTCCGGCGAATAAATTTGTTCGAGGTTTTCAAACGCTCCGATGTTCGCTTCCGCAATCGAATCAACGCGCGCTTTCGTGTAAACGGAAACAAGTTTAAATAAACGTTGGTCGCGCTTGAATACAACCGAATCGCGATATTCTTCGATTTTCTTCGGATTTAAGAAACTATTGAAATAAAAGAGTTTCTTAATTTCGTTTTCCGCAAGCGCCCAGTTTTTCGCATTGAAAGCGGCATCGATTTTTTTCTCCGTGGCGTGAATGTAATCTTTGTCAAGAAACGCATAATGCTTGCGCAAGAAAACAAGCGCCGAATTGTTTTTGAGCAGCGAAATTATTTCCGAATACGCGCCTTCTTTTTTTAGATTATTGATTTGCGCAACGACAAATCCCGCCTCTTTGAATTCGCGCTCGTATTTGCGAAGCGAACGTTTAATCAATTTTACTTTTTCCGTAAGAACGGTTACGCACGTATATTGTCTGAACTCGCGAAAACCCGACGGACGAATTTCGGGAAGGTTCTCCGCCATTTTGTTTACAAGGGCAAGCGCCTTGTCGAAAAACCGTGAAGGCAACCACTTCGGCGCTTTTGCAAGATATTCTTTCAAGCGTTTTTCGTATTCGAAATAGTTTTGAAGTTCAATAGCGTTTTTGTCGAAATTCTCGAAAAAGAGTTTGTAGCGCAAAAAACTTTGCGGAACAACGCCGTAAGTGGCTTCGTAAAGTTTTTCAACGGTTTCGAGCGGCGGGTAAAGATTGAACGGCTCGACGTCAACTTTTTTCAAGGCTATTTTTTCGTAATAATCCTCGATTTTCTTTAATCGTAACGCGATGATTTCCTTAACTTTGTTTTTTAACGAATTATCGATACTCGTTTGCGAGGCGAGAAAATCATAAAAGAGCGGAACGCTTTGCAGGAAAAGGTCGGGTTGATTTTCGCTTTTTTTCAGTTCCACGATTGTTTTCAGAAGCGCGAGGGATTTTTTTTGAAAAAGATATTCTTCTTCAACGTCGTTTGAAAAAATTAAATATTTCTTGTAATCGTAATCTTTCGCCGTACGAAATTCGTCCGGAAAATATTTTTCCATAGCCGTAACTCTGCGACGCAAAAGCGCAAGCGTATCGGATTTCGCCTCCAATTCGCTCAGGCGGTTCTGTAAATCCGTAAGTTTTTCGGATAAATCCACGCGCCGATATTTTTCGCGCTCGACTTTCGTTTTTTCGAAAAGCGCAAATTCTTTGTCGTAATCGCGCTCGAAACCGAAACGCCACGCTTCGATATAGCGATATTTCGCGTAAAGTAATGTGTCTTTCGCAATATTTTCAATTATCCAGTAAAATTTCGCGTGAAGCGTGTCAAGCGGAAAAACGCTGAGATTCTCATCGTCGGGAGTTAAATCCGGAATTTTCTTGTATCCTGTTTCTTTCAGAAATTTGTCGGTAAAGTAATATTTCGAAAAAGGCTTAATGTTATTTTCAATCATTAAATAAACGCGCGATTTCGCGGGTTTTGCAAATACCACGTAGTATTTTTCGCCTTTTTCAAGTTTGAAATTTTCTTTCTTCTTTTTTATTCGGACAAAGCCGTTTATTTTCGGCTTGATTTCGGGGTCGGGTGAAATTTCCTTATAGGCGGAACAGCCCGAAAGAAATGCCAAAACCAATGTTAACCCGATTAATCTCCTTTTCATTCCGCTACCTCCGCAACTCGCATAACTAACAAAAATACGCTTATGCAATTAAAGGAAAAAGATACAATTTTGTTCCGAAAATTAATCAAGATATTTCCCAAAGAAAACAAAAACTCGTCACTTAATAGAACACGGATGACACGGATTT
>CAYZMW010000041.1:0-3834 GCA_964479645.1 uncultured Melioribacter sp.
ATAAATGCGCAGGCATACAAAGCTTCGTATAATGAACTTGCAAAAATTTTAGATGATTATGAAAAGAATTTTAACAGCCTGCCTACGCGTGCGATTGATTTGGCTCGTCTTGAAAGGGAAAGGTTGGCAAACGAGAAATTGTATTTGTTAATTGAAGAAAAATATCAGGAAGCGCAAATTAACGAGCAAGCAACCCCCGGGAATGTAATCATTATCGACAAAGCACGCCGTGCTCATAAACCTGCTAAACCGAATAGAATTTTAATTGTACTTATCGGGCTGATCCTCGGAGGAGGCTTCGGACTTGGTTATGCTTTTGTTCGGAATTATTTTGACAATACTGTCAAAACTCCCGAAGACATTCAAAAACACAGAATTAACGTACTCGCTTGGATTCCGGAAATAGAAGGACTTGATGCTGAAAATAAAGAGTTTGAGTTTATTGTCGCGAAAAAGCCCGATTCAATTCCGAGCGAAGCGTATCGTGCGTTGCGTACTCGTATTTTGTTTTCCAAACTTAAAAAGACCCAAATCAAGACAATTCTCGTTACTTCCTCCGCTCCGCGTGAAGGTAAAACAACCGTCTCGGTTAATCTTGCCGGAACATTTGCCATTTCAGGAAAGAAAACCGTTATAGTCGATTTGGATTTAAGAAAGCCGCGTACGCACCATTTGTTCGGTTATCAAAAAACACCGGGTGTAACTGATTATTTATTTGGCGATAAGGCTTATGAAGAAATTGTTAGAACTACGAACGTGAATAATTTGTTTGTAATTACCGCAGGAACAATTCCTCCGAATCCTGCTGAGGTTTTGGCTTCCGAACAAATGGCGGCATTTCTTGATAAACTTAACGAAGACTTCGATTTTGTCGTTATCGATTCCCCGCCGATTGTTGCCGTTACGGATGCCGAAATCCTTTCGCGTATTGTTGACGCCACGTTGCTTGTGGTTTCAGCAAACATTACGGAGATAGATTTAATGACTAAAGCGGTGGAACTCCTTTCTCAAGATAACGACTCTTTTATCGGTGTTGTACTGAACCGCTTCAGTTATCGCAGCGGTTACGGTTCTTATTACAAATATTATTACTACTATTCGCGTCCGGATTTAAGTAAGAAAAACAACAAGCAATTGAAAAGTTAAATGAAACGAGCCGTAATTACGGGTGGAGCGGGTTTTCTCGGGTCGCATTTATGCGATAAACTTATTGAGAACGATATTGAAGTTATTTGTATCGATAATCTTTTAACAGGCGATGTTTCGAATATAGAACATTTGTTCGGTAATGAGAAATTCAGATTTGTAAAACACGACGTAACCAACTTTATTCACGTTCCGGGCGATCTTGATTACGTTCTGCATTTTGCTTCACCCGCGAGTCCGATAGATTATCTGCAACTTCCAATTCAAACTCTGAAAGTCGGTTCGCTCGGTACACATAAAGCGCTCGGTTTAGCGAAAGAAAAAGGCGCACGTTTTCTCTTGGCTTCCACTTCGGAGGTTTACGGCGACCCCGCGATTAATCCGCAACATGAAGAATATTGGGGAAACGTAAATCCCGTAGGACCTCGCGGAGTTTACGACGAAGCGAAACGTTTCGCCGAAGCCATGACGATGGCGTACCATCGTTATCACGGAGTTGACACGAGAATTGTTAGAATTTTTAACACTTACGGACCCCGCATGAGATTAAACGACGGACGCGCATTGCCTGCTTTTGTTTCACAAGCGTTACGCGGAGAGGACATTACGGTCTTCGGCGACGGTTCGCAAACGCGAAGTTTCTGTTACGTTGACGATTTAATAGACGGTATTTACAAATTATTAATGTCCGACGAAGTTTATCCAGTAAACATAGGCAATCCCGACGAAGTGACTATAAAGCAATTTGCCGAAGAAGTCCTTGAAATTACAGGTTCTAACAGCAAAATTGTTTACAAAGAATTGCCGATTGACGACCCGAAAGTGCGTCGCCCAGATATTTCGAAAGCGAAACGCGTTTTGAATTGGGAACCGAAAGTTCCGAGACGGGAAGGATTGATTAAAACAATAGAATATTTCAAATCAAAAATTTAGTTTCGCGTGTTTTTGATTTTAACAATTTCCGCCGCCACGCTAACGGCGATTTCGTGGGGAGTTTCGGAATTGATTGACAAACCTATCGGCGCGTGAACTTTCGAGAACAGTTTTTCATCGTAACCCTCTTTTTTTAGCATGGAGAAAATCGTATCGATTTTTCTTTCGCTTCCCATCATTCCGATATATTTCACGTCCGATTTTATTACCGATGCAAGCGCGTATTTGTCCGTAATGTGTTTCGGAGTTACTATAATGACGTAGGAAAGTTCACTTTCTTCAATGAAATCGGAAATTTCGTCGAATTTCGCGTGAATTATTTTGTCGGCGAATTTGTTCTGTTGCAATGTGAAAAGTTTTTTGCGCTCCTCTATTACCACGATGTAAAAGCCGAGAGAAGAAAGCACTTCCGAAATCGCTTTGCCTACGTGTCCTCCGCCGATAATATACGCTGTTTCCGCACGCCCGATTATTTCCCGATATTCGAACTTACCGTTCTCCGAGGTGAATTCGATTTTCCTTGCGGCTGACTTTGCATTAATGAGTTCAAGTTTCCCGTTTGCAATACGCAAAATTTTTCTTTCCTTTTTTCGAAACGTGTTAATGACTTGCTTTGCGAAATCCAAATCGTTTTTTGTGAATTTTTTGATTACGATTGTTTGACTTCCGCCGCAAATCAAACCGCTTTTCATCGAAGGCGAATTCGGGTCGTGAAACAACGTAAAAAGTTTTTCGTTTTCGGTCGGTTCGTTCAGTAGTCGTAGAGTTTCTTTTATTACTTTTGCTTCAAGGACGCCGCCGCCGATAGTGCCCGAAATATCACCTCTAACGGAAACGGACATTTTAAACCCTTGTCGTCCCGGCGATGACGCGCTTGAATCCGCTACAACGACAAGCGCCGCAGTGCCTTCGGCTTTTAGGGTTTCTTCGAGAAATTCCCAAATTTCAAGTTGTTGCACTTTTTTTATCCGATTAAATTATTCTTCGCGATGAGCGATAAAAGCGTTCGCTTGTGCGCTTGGCATAATTATCATTTCGTTGATATTCGCATGCGGCGGACGAGAAGCGCAAAAGATGATTGCTTCGGCGATATCTTCGCCCGTAAGCGGTTGCAAGCCTTTGTAAACATTTTTTGCGCGTTCCGTATCGCCGTAAAAACGTACGACGCTAAATTCCGTTTCCACCATGCCCGGGTCAACAGTCGAAACGCGCACGCCTGTGCCGAGCAAATCGATACGCAATGAACGCGTAATTGCTGTTACGGCGTGTTTCGTTGCGCAATAAACAGAACCGCCTCCGTAGGCTTCGTGTCCTGCAATCGAGCCGAGATTTATTACGTGTCCGCTTTTTCTCTCCACCATTCCCGGCACTATATTACGCGTAACGTAAAGCAAGCCCTTTATGTTCGTATCAATCATTTCTTCCCAACCGTCAATATTGTCTTCGTAAAGTTTATTTACGCCGCGTCCCAAACCCGCGTTGTTCACGAGAATATCAATTTCACTCCATTCGTCGGGGAGGGAATTAATGACGCTTGCCACTTCATCTTTGTTTCTTACGTCGAGTTTAAGCGCCAGAACTTTCACGCCGTAGTTAGTTTCAATTTCTTTTGCGAGATTTTCCAATCGCTCCACGCGTCGTGCCGTGATAATTAAATTCGCGCCTTCTTTTGCGAAAGCAAGCGCCGTCGCTTTACCTATTCCCGCCGATGCGCCGGTTATGAAAACGATTTTGTTATTCAAAGCGTTCATTTTT
>CAYZMW010000042.1:0-8393 GCA_964479645.1 uncultured Melioribacter sp.
TACGACCGTTGTAAAATTGCAAGACGGGTGGAAATTTACAACAGGAGATAATTCTCAATACGCTTCCCCCGATTTCGACGACACACAGTGGCGCGACATTAAAATAAATACATGGTGGGAAAAGCAAGGAGTGAAAGATCACAACGGCTTTGCGTGGTACAGAATAAAAGTCGTAATTCCTTCATCGCTTAAAAATCGTTCTCCGCTCCACGACAGTTTAATAATTAACCTCGGAAAGATTGACGACTTCGACCAAACTTTCCTGAACGGTTATTTAATCGGAACGAATACGCGAAACGTACAGCCGCAAACTGATGCGACGGACGATTTCAAAAACAGCAAACGCTCTTATTGGAATGTAAATCGTCGCTATTCTCTACCTATTAACGACCCTCGAATTCATTGGGACAAGGAAAACGTAATCGCCGTCCGCGTTTTCGATTGGGACGGGCCCGGCGGAATTTTCGACGATAACGCCTTTATCAGAATGCAATTGCCTAACGATTACATTAAGATAGAAACCGGCGAAAATCCATTTGTTCATAAAGAGAATAAATGGGAAAAAGAAATTTCCGTTAGCAACATTTCCGCCGCTTACACTCTTAACGGCAAATTTGAAATTACCATTAAAACGAAAACCGACGGAAAAGAAATTCTCCACGATGCCAAAACATTTGAAATAAAGCCGAATACTTCTTTCTCGTATAAATATGAATTCCCCGAACAAGAACAATCGTGTGTCGTAAAATATTCGGTTAAATTGGATAATTCGAATGACACCGTTCGCATAAGCGAAGAAACGCCTTATATTCTAACTCCGCCGGTTTCTCGTTCAGCAAAAATTAATGGAGCGTCCGTTTACGGCGTGCGTCCGGGAAGACCTTTTATCTACCGAATCCCCGCAAGCGGCGAAAAACCCACTCGCTTCGACGTTAAAAATTTGCCGGACGGATTAACGCTTGATAAAACAACGGGAATAATCACGGGCGCAATTCAGAAACCGGGCGAATACGTCGTAACGCTCGTTGCAGAAAACAAACACGGCAAAAGCGAAAAAGAATTCACAATTGTCGTCGGCGACGAAATCGCTCTAACGCCTCCGATGGGCTGGAACAGTTGGAACGTTTGGGGACTTGCCGTCGATGCGGAAAAAGTAAAAGCCGCCGCAGATGCGTTTATTAAAAGCGGACTCACGGAACACGGCTGGCAATACATTAATATAGACGACGGCTGGTCGATTTTCGGAAGTTCGGACGAACCGAAAAGAACCGAAACGGGCGAAATCCGTACAAACGAAAAATTCCCGAACATGAAAGAACTCGGCGATTACATTCACTCGCTCGGTTTGAAATTCGGAATTTACTCTTCGCCTGGTCCGCTTACGTGCGGAAAGTACACTGCAAGTTACAAACACGAATTGCAAGACTTGCGCACGTTCGCAAAGTGGGGAGTGGATTATCTTAAATACGATTTATGTTCATATCGCAAACTCATTCCAGATTACTCTCGTCCGAACGTGATTAAGCCTTACAAACTCATGGGCGACATTATGAAACAAGTTACCGAAAGAGACATCGTTTATTCGATTTGCGAATACGGGCTTGCCGATGTTTGGGAATGGGGCGCTGAAGTGGGCGGAAACTTGTGGCGAACAACAGGCGATATTTGGGACGACTGGGACAGAATGAAAATGATCGGATTCGAACAAACACAAACAACGCCGTACGCAAAGCCCGGACATTGGAACGACCCAGATATGCTTGTAGTCGGTTGGGTCGGTTGGGGACCGCATTTACACCCAAGTAAGTTAACGCCCGACGAACAATACACGCACATCTCGCAATGGGCTTTGCTTGCCGCTCCGCTTTTAATCGGTTGCGACTTGGAACGCCTTGACGACTTCACGTTGAATTTGCTTACCAACGACGAAGTTATTGCGATAGACCAAGACCCGCTCGGAAAACAAGCGGAACAAAAAATAGTTGACGGCGACATTCAAGTTTGGATGCGTCCGCTTGCGGACGGCGGTTACGCGGCGGGAATTTTTAATCTCGGTTCTAAAACGGAAAACTACACGCTCGATTTTGCAAAACTCGGTTTTGAAGGAAAAGTTAAAATTCGCGATGTGTGGCGTCAAAAGGATTTGGGTGAAAAATCCGCATTCGAAGTTGCGCTACCCTCTCACGGTTCGGTTCTGATTAAAATATCCAAATAATTTCAAGGCGCTCAAATGAGCGCCTTTTCTTTATTGCAAAGTGTTCTTTCGTTTGAAAATTACTCTTCGTTTCTCTAACTTTGTTTTTCGTTTCGAATAAATAAGGAGAAAAATCGTGTCGGATAATTTCAAACCTTACGTTCCCCCCGAAAATAACATGAAAGAATTGACTTTTAAATCGCTTACGCTCGGCGTAATAATGGCGATGATTCTCGGCTCGGCAAACGTTTATCTCGGCTTGAAAGCGGGAATGACGGTCGCCGCCACTTTCCCCGCCGCGGTAATCGCAATGGCGGTTCTGAGAATATTCAAGGGAAATATTCTCGAAGAAAACCTCGCGCGAACAACCGCATCCGTAGGCGAAGCGCTTGCCGCCGGAGCGATATTCACAATCCCCGCATTCGTGATAAGCGGCGTTTGGGACGATTTCAATTATTGGGAAAGCACAATATTGATGCTCGTCGGCGGTATTCTCGGCGTGCTATTAATTACGATTTTACGTAAAACGCTTGTTCAAGACGCCACGCTTCCCTTCCCCGAAAGTCAAGCGTGCACTGAAATCGTAAAAGCGGGACAAGGCGGAAAAACCGGCGCGAAATACGTTGCCGCCACTCTCGGACTGGGAGCGATAATCGAAGTGTTTAAAAATCCGAACGGCATCACATTAATTAAGGATTCGGTAAAAGGCTTTTTCCAATTTAATCTTTCCAAAATAAATTTGCTCAACAGCAAAGCGGAAGTAGTAGCGACAATTAAACAGAAAGGCGGTTTTCTTTTGCCTTCGCCTTCCGCTTCGCCCGCGTTTCTCGGCGTTGGTTACATTATCGGATACAGACTTTCGGCAATCACGTTTTCGGGCGGCGTTTTCGGGTGGCTCTTTCTCATGCCGATTGTTCTCTTTTTGCTTTACAATGATATTTCCGGTTTAGCGACAACTCCCGACAGTTGGATGCAAATCGCAAAAGCGACTTACGATTCCACGGTAAAACCGATTGCCGTCGGCGGAATGCTCGTCGGCGCGTTTTACACGCTTTTCACAATGCGCAAAAGTTTGGTCGAAGGAATCGGGAAAGGAATTAAAGATATTAAAAAAGCGAAAGAAGGCGGCGAAACTACATCAAGATTGGATAAAGATATTCCGTTCGGAATAATTTTAACGGCGGTCGGCGTTATTTTTATCGCAATGATAATCGTTTACAATTATTTTACCGATAGCATCGGGATTTCAATTTTAACCGCGGTTGTAATGGCGATTGCCGCTTTTGTTTTCGCGGCTGTTGCGGGTTATCTCGTGGGAATTATCGGTAGTTCGTCAAATCCGATTTCGGGACTTACGCTTTCAACTCTTTTAATCGCGGCTGTGCTGATGGCGGGCGTCGGTCTGACGGGCGACCACGGAGTTGCGGCGGCGCTTGCCGTCGCTTCGGTTGTTTGCGTGGTTGCTGGCGTTGCGGGCGATATGATGCAAGATTTGAAAGTGGGACAAATGCTCGGCGGCACTCCGTGGAAAATGGAAGTCGGCGAACTTGTCGGCGTGGTTTTCGCCTCGCTGATTTTGATTTTCCCGATAATGCTTTTACACCAAGCTAACGGAATAGGAAGCGACGCGTTGCCCGCGCCGCAAGCGGGGTTAATGGCAATGATAAGCAAAGGAATAGTCGGCGGCGAAATGGCTTGGCCTCTTGTTATTGCCGGAATGTTTTTCGCCGTTGCACTTATTTTGCTGAAAGCGCCTTCACCGATGCTTATTGCAGTAGGAATGTATTTGCCGTTCAATACGACGTTCGCGATTTTTGTCGGCGGCTTGATAAAACTCATCGTAGATAAAATGACCGAAAAGAAAATCGAAGACGAAGGCGAAAAAGACGTGGTGAACAATACGGGATTGCTTCTCGCTTCGGGACTTGTTGCAGGCGAAGCGCTCGTGGGAATTATCCTTGCGGGATTTGTCGGAGCGGGAATTAATCTAAAACAAATTTTCGGGCTTCCCGCCGATTTCGACGGCTACTGGACGCTCGGCGTATTGATTTTCATAATACTCGGCTACGTGCTGATAAAATATCCGTACAAAGAACTTATGGAATACAAAGCGAATACAATAAAAACCAAAAAGATGAACTAAGTTTTAAGCCCCGCTACGGCGGGGTTTTTAATTTCACGAAAATAAAGCGGTTTTTCGAAACAAAAATTTATTGGGTGATTGGTTGATTGAATGATCGGGTGAATGGATGAGGGGGTTGGAGTTAGTTCTGCTTTCTTGTAAAAATAAGTTGCTTGTTTGATAGCGTTTAGTGTCGTGCGGAGAGCGATTACAATTCCAAATTACAAATTCAAAATTAAATCCCGCATTGACGGGACATCCAATCAATCATTCAATCAATCAATTCTTCATCTGTGTAAATCCAATAAAATCAGTGCTATCTGTGTTCTATTGGAATGGGACGCAGATTAAACTGATTGATTATGATAAGACTGATAATCAGTTTTAATCATAAATAATCAGTCAAATCAGCGTGCTATGAATAAAGAACAATTACAAATTCTAAATTACAAATTCCAAATTAAAAATAGCGTTCAGCGTACAGCGGACAGCGTCGTGCGGAGAGTAAATTGAGGTTGAGGCTGAGGTTAAGGTTGAGAAGTTTTTAATAGGACGCAGATTTTCAATTGAAAATTCAAAAGGCAAAATTAAAAAGTATTTTCATTCATAATTTAAAGAAATTCGTGTTCTATCCGTTGCTATATTCTAACTCCTAAATCCTTGCTCCTAATTCATCCATTCATTCAATCAACCAATCATTCATTCAATTTTTTATCCGTGAAAATCCAATAAAATCCGTGTCATCCGTGTTCTATTAAAATGGGACGCAGATTAAACTGATTGATTATGATAATGACTGATAATCAGTTTAAATCATAAATAATCAGTCAAATCAGCGTGCTATCTAAATTCTAAATTCCAAATTAAATCTTGCCTTGGCGGGACGTTCATTCATCCAATCAACCATTCATTCATAATTTTTTCAATCCCGCTGTGGCGGGAAAACATTCATTCATAATTTAACATTCAAAATTCATAATTATACTAAATCACATTCCGAAATACACTGCAAAGTAAAATTCGCTTGTTCGCGTATCGTTAAATGCGCCGTTTTCTTGTTCTTCTGATGTGAAAAAATTATTGTAACGAGCGCGGACGAAAAGGTCGTGAACAATTTCATATTTTACGCTTACGCCGAATCGAGTGTAATTCGTTCTCAAACCGAAAAGAAAAGGAGGTTGCGGCACAACATATTGGTCTTCGGTTTCGCCGTCTTCCCCTTTGCGAATGTACTCGCCCCACACTTGCGCTTGCAATCCGCGAATTATTCTGTAATTTAAAGAACCGTAAATTCTGTCGGAATTATGCCCTATCCAATCGCCGAGGACATAATCATGATTGGCGTATGTTTGCGTTGGGATATAATGCCTATAAACAAAAGGGTAAATTTTAGTGTACTCAAGGGTAGCGGTTAAATTTTCAATTGGCAAATCCGTAACAGAGCCGCCTATTTGAAACGCAATTTGCGTGCGTTGTTTTTCGGGGTCGAACAAATCGCTCAATCTTATTTCGTCAATAAAAAAAGTTCCGTACAAATGCGTATTGGGAATATGATTACGCGAACTTATTCCAAGGAAAAATTGCGAGTTCGCGCCGGCGTTGTTACCACCCGCATCGTTGCTTAAATAATGGTCAGCGGCACGGAAAAACATTAGCGGAAAAAGATAAAGCGGTTCAAGATTATCGGAGTAAATTACCGATTCGCCGAAAGAGACGGAAAGTCCATCATACGGCGAAACGATTACTGTGTGCGAAGCAATAAATTTTTTTCGAATAATTGTTCTTTCATAATTTTCTCTTAATGTCGGATACGAAGCGGAAGAATCAACAACATCGCTCGAAAGCCAGCCATGGAAATAATTAAAACGCAACCAACTTGTCAAATTAACATCAAGACGAATCATCGGATACGAAGGCGCTTTCGTGGAGTGCACAAGCAATCCGCTTTCGCCGTAACCCCATGTAATCGGTTCTTTCCCGATTAAAACACTTCCCCACGACCAATTGAAATTAAGCGAAGTATTTGCTCTGCTATATTCGAAATGCTCGGGTTTGTTACGTGAAATCACAACGCCGGTTTCAGGCGTAAAGAGTTTTTCTTTGTCCAAATTCGCGCCGTCTTCCGCATTGTCCCGAAAATCAAAACTGTAACCGAGCCAACCGGAAATGTAGCCGTGTAATCTAACGCCGTTCCACAAATGAGAAAAAGAATCGCCGTCACGCTTCCCGATTTCATAGCCGAGAATCGGGTCGAGATTTAATTTGAAAAGTTTATCGGAATAACTTAAAAGACGATAACGCCCGTTGCCGTCTTTCAGCCATTGAACCTCGCTCTCATTTTCCGTTGCGCGACGAACTCCGGACGCAGAAGATTTATCTTCAATAAACGCTTCTTCCAAACCGTAATCTTTTAGGTAAAACTCCAACTCTTCCTTTTCAAGAGAAGTTATTTCACACCGCTTTGCCTCTCCGCCTTTGTAACTCCGCACCTTTTCTTTTACTTCCGTCAACTTACGCAAAATATATAAGCGCGGAAGGGGTTTAATTTCGTCGTTAAATTCAATTACGCCCTTTTGCGCAAGGCGGGAAAGAAAAGCGTAAACGTCGCGATAAATCGGTTCCGGCGCATATTGCGCGAAACCATTTGAAAAAATAACAAATAAATAAACATGTAAAAGAAAGAAAAATTTTTTCATCTCAACCTCACGGCATTTAAAAAGAACCCCGCAACATGCGGGGAGAAATATAATAAATTTATTAATAACTAACTTTCAGATTAATTTTTAGATTGAATAACCTGCATTTTTCGCATCATTATAAAACATTTTAACTGTATCAAGTGAAAACTCAGCTAAATCTTTGCCTAGTAACGGTAACTTCTTTAAAATATCATTAGTCGCTGTAATAATATGACAGCCAATCTCATTTGCCTGTACAACGTTATATAACTCTCTAGGACTTGCCCAAATTAACTCCACATTGGGATAATCTCTTAAATAATCAACAACTTTTTTCATGAGAGGGACAGGGTCAACACCAGCGTCAGCGATACGTCCAGCAAAAATAGAAACATATCCACCAACTCCGTTATTCAACAATGGAGTAACTTTTTCAACTTGTTCAAATAAAAACATTGCCGTTACATTTATCTTTACTCCTTTATTACTAAGTCGTTTAATCAAATCGGCACTAGAATAACCTCGTGTATTTGTTATGGGAATTTTTATATTAACATTTTCGCCCCATGTTGAAATTTCCAATGCTTGTTCTTCCATTTCATCAAAATCGTCAGAAAAGACCTCGAAAGAAATAGGCTTATCCGTAATAACCTCAAGAACTTCTTTAGCAAACGCTTTATAATCCTCAACTCCAGCTTTCCGCATTAACGTTGGGTTTGTAGTAAATCCTTGAATCAAAGGATTTTTATACATTTCAAACATTCCGTTTTTATCCGCACCATCAGCAAATAATTTTACTTTCAATTCCATTTTTAGCCTCTTGTTATTTTGTAGATTCCCACTTCATCGCATTAATTTGTAGTTTAGGATGAGCAATTAACAAATGCCATATCATTGCCTGAAAACCCTCGGTCAATGGCGTAATCAATCCATTATCAACAGTTGGGACAACTACTACTGCATCCCCAACTTTCTTTGTGAACCCACCATCCTTTCCTACTATTCCAAGCACTTTGGCATTTACCTCTTTCGCATACTTAACCAACTTAACTAAATTTGTACTTATATTTTTTTCTTCATTCCCCCCCCCTACGGAAAAAACAAAAACACCATCTTTTTCGTTTAAACGACTTACCTTAACCCAATTTATCAAAGTTACATCCCAACCTTCATCATTTACTCTTGCTGTTAATTCTGAAACGTTATCATAAGGAGCATAAGCTTCAATATTACATAATTTTCTAAAATCACATACCGCGTGTGAGGCGTGTCCAGCACCACCACCAGAGCCAACTATAAAAAGACGTCCATTTTTTTCTCTTATCCCAATTAAAATGTCAACTACCCTATTAATTTCATCAACATTCAAATTGTTAAGAATCTCAATAGATTTTTTAAG
>CAYZMW010000043.1:0-11020 GCA_964479645.1 uncultured Melioribacter sp.
CATCTTTTTTTGAGCATAATAAAATTCAAACTTAACTTCAAGAAAACTTTTTTTGATTGTTTTTAGTAAAAGAAGTAATTTTATTTTTTGAATTTAATTGCAAAACGTATAAATAAAAGATATCAGAGGCTCATATGAAAATTCATGAATATCAAGCAAAGGAAATTTTTAGAAAATACGGAGTTCCCGTTCCCGAAGGTAAGGTTGCGTTTACGGTCGAGGAAGCGGTAGCCGCCGCAAAAGAACTCAAAGGAAAACTTTGGGTCGTCAAAGCGCAAATTCACGCCGGCGGTAGAGGCAAAGGCGTAATTCAAGAAACAGGAGTACACGGCGTTAATTTGGCGAAAGGTTTGCGCGAAGTACGCAAATACGCAAAAGCGATGCTCGGAAACACTTTGGTTACGCATCAAACAGGTCCCGAAGGAAAAGTGGTCAAGAGACTTTTAATCGAAAAGGGAATTAACATCGACAAAGAATTTTATGCGGGAATTGTTCTCGATAGAGCGCAGTCGAGAAACGTGTTTATGGCATCGACGGAAGGCGGCGTGGAAATTGAAAAAGTTGCCGCGGAAAGCCCTGAAAAAATTCTTAAAGTAACGATTGACCCCGCAGTCGGAATGCAACAATATCAAGCGCGTCAACTCGCTTTCGGATTGGGATTGAGCGGCGCGCAATTCAAAAATGCTGTTAAATTCTTCCTCGCTCTTTATAAAGCATACGAAGATACGGACGCATCGATTGCGGAAATCAATCCGCTCGTGGTTACGAAAGAAGGCGACGTTATGGCGCTCGACGCAAAAATGAATTTCGACGACAACGCGCTTTATCGCCATCCCGAAATTAAAGAGTACCGCGATTTGGACGAAGAAGAACCGCTTGAAATCGAAGCGTCGAAATACGGCTTGAACTACATCAAACTCGACGGCAACGTCGGATGCATGGTTAACGGCGCGGGCTTGGCAATGGCTACAATGGATATTATCAAACTCGCAGGCGGCGATCCCGCGAATTTCCTTGATGTAGGCGGTACGGCAAATAAAGAAACGGTTGCGAACGGATTTAAAATTATTCTTTCGGATAAAAACGTAAAAGCGATTTTGATTAATATTTTCGGCGGTATCGTGCGTTGCGACAGAGTGGCGCAAGGCGTGGTTGACGCGGTTAAAGAAGTTCAACCCGAAGTTCCGATTGTGGTTCGCCTCGACGGAACCAACGCGAAAGAAGGCGCGGAATTATTGAAAAGCTCAGGCTTGGAATTCGAAGTCGCCACGAATCTCGCCGACGCCGCGGAAAAAGTAACCAAAGTTCTCGGAAAATAATTTCCTCATTCTTTTATGAAAGCCGCTTTAAGTAGCGGCTTTTTTTATATTCATTTTACATAACGGAGACGCGTGTTCAATGAATTCGACAGCGACAATCGACAATAAAAAAGAGCCTTCCGCGCTTTACCGCTGGACGATTCTGATTTTCGTCAGTCTGGCGATGTTCGGCAACTACTATGTTTACGATAGTATCAGTCCTCTCGCCGATTTGCTTTCCAAACAACTGAATTTCACTGATGCGGACATAGGTTTGCTCAACGGCATTTACAGTTTGCCGAATATTTTTATGGTTTTAATCGGTGGAATAATTATCGACAAATTCGGAACGCGAATTTCTTCTTTTCTCTTCGCGCTTCTGTGTTTTATCGGCGCGTTACTTACGGCGTTTTCGGGCGGCGAACTTCTTTTAATGGCGCTCGGACGCTTGATTTTCGGGCTCGGCGCGGAGTCGTTGATTGTCGCCGTTACTACCGTGCTTGGTCGTTGGTTCAAAGGGAAACAACTCTCGTTCGCTTTCGGCGTTAATTTAACAATTGCGCGTCTCGGAACTTTCGCCGCGTTAAATTCCCCGAGTTGGGCGAAATCGCTTTACACCGATTGGCGTTTGCCTTTGCTCGTTTCGGTCGCCGCGGCGGTTATTTCGCTTGTTTCGGTAATAATTTATTGGGGAATGGACGTTTATGCCGAAAGACACTACAAAGTGCGTCCCGTACCGAAACAGGACAAAGTAAATCTTAAAGAAATTTTCAACTTCCCGAAATCGTTCTGGTGGATTGTCGCGCTCTGCGTTACATTCTATTCCGCGATTTTCCCCTTTCAAACTTTCGCGGTTAAGTTTTTCATCGACGTTCACGGCACGACGCGGGAATTCGGCGGATTTCTTTCGAGCATGCTCACGCTTTTCGCGATGATACTTACGCCGCTTTTCGGCTTGCTTTCGGATTACATCGGGAAGCGTTCGTTTTTAATGATGTTCGGTTCGTTACTTTTAATCCCCGTTTACCTTTTAATGAACTACACACATGTTTCGCTTTACGTGCCGATGGCTCTTATGGGAATTTCTTTTTCGCTAATTCCCGCGGTGATGTGGCCCTCGGTCGCGATAATTATCGACGAATCGAAACTCGGAACGGCGTACGGATTGATGACGTTAATTCAAAACATCGGACTTGCCGCGTTCAATTTTCTTATCGGAGCGGTAAACGACGCAACGGGCGGCTATTCCGCGGGAATGTGGATTTTCTCGATGCTCGGATTCTTCGGGCTTTTCTTCTCTTACATGTTACACAAAAGCGAAACGGGTCCCAACGGACACGGACTCGAAGAAGGGATAAAACATGCCAAATAAAAAATCAAAAGTTACGATAGAAAATATCGAAGAACTTTTCCCGAAAAGAATTTTCGAACACGAAGAACAAAACGGTGTAATAACGGTTCTTTATTTTGAAAAAAATCCGACTTTCGTCGAAAAAGTTTTCTTTAAAAAACAATTAAAGAAACCGCGAAAAATAGAACTTGACGAAATCGGCTCGTTCGTTTGGCTTTTGTGCGACGGAACGAAAAGTGTTAAAGAAATAACGCACAAGGCGGAGGAACATTTCGGTGAAAAAATTAAGCCGGCAAAAGAACGCACGGAGCTTTTCATCGAACAACTCTACCGCGCAAAACTAATCGAACTTTTTGAAAAAATAAACTGAATTGCTCTTTCGCCGACTTTTGGAAAAGCCCGTAAAACGTCTTTGTTATTTTCTTTTCGCCAGTTCAAGAATTCTAATTGCGCGCTTGACTACCGGCGGGTCAATCATTTTACTGCCGAGCGAAACCACGCCCAAACCTTTCTTTTCGGCTTCTTCAAACGCCGCAACTATTTTTTCCGCTTTTTCGATTTCCTCTGCCGTTGGCGCAAACGCTTCGTGCACAACCGGAATTTGGCGCGGATGAATACAGCCCTTGCCGTCGAAACCGAGCGCTTTCGCTTCGAGAACGCTTCTGCGCAAACCTTCCATGTCGTTTACGTCG
Source organism: uncultured Melioribacter sp. (assembly GCA_964479645.1). Classification (GTDB taxonomy): domain Bacteria; phylum Bacteroidota; class Ignavibacteria; order Ignavibacteriales; family Melioribacteraceae; genus WGAL01. Next base: position 3,342 of record CAYZMW010000043.1, read on the forward strand.
GAGAAAACCGTATCAATCGCTTGAATGCCCGCCGCCTTAGCCGCGTTTACAAGCGCCGAGCGCGCGTAAAAACTTTCGCGTCCTTCGTTTGTGCGTTGCGCGCCAATATCAGCCGTGTAATCTTCCAATCCGATTGCGAGCGCGCAGTTGTTTTCCGACGCCGTCGCAATTTCATAGGCTTTCACAACGCCAAGCGCGCTTTCGATTATCGGCATGTAAAAGATGTCGTTTCTAATTCGGAATTTCTTTTTCAGTTCTTTTACTTTTTCATCCACAAGACGCACTTGCTCTGCGCTTTCGACTTTCGGAATTAAAATTACATGAACGTTGTGCGGAACAACGAATTTCAAATCATCGAGACCGCGCGGCAATTGGTTGATGCGCACCATTCTTTCCGAACCGTAAAAATCGATTGTGCGTAAAACGTTTCGAACCAAAATTTGCGCGGCGTCTTTTTCCGCGGGCGCGACGCTATCTTCCAAATCGAGAATAATTCCGTCCGGTTTGTGCAAACCCGCATTGGGGAAAAATTTCGGTTCGTTTCCGGGTAAATACAATCTGCTTCTGCGCGGACGGTCTTTTGTGGTTTTGTATTTATTCTTTTTATTAAACGGCGGTAAATATTCTTTTTCGATTTGCGGCAACGCGCGTTTAATCGCAAGTTCGATGCGCGCCGCCAAAGTCGGTTCGAGCGCTCCGTAATCTTCGATGTAAAGGTTCGCGTGTTTGATTTCGAAAAAATCGAGCATCGTTTCGGCAAGCGCGCGAATTTGTTCGCCGAACATCGATTCCACTTTGCTTTTGATTTCTATCTTCCGCCCGCCGCTTCTCTTGGTTTGAAATTCCACGTAACAATCGGAACGAATTTTATCGCCTTTCTTTCCGGCTACCGATTTTGCCATTTTTCTTCCCTTCTTAAAAATTAAAAAATCATTTTAATTAAATGAAAAGAGACGCAATCGCTTGCGCCTCCCGAAATATTTATCTCTAAATCAAATCGTCATTTGACGCATGAAATCTCTTGCGCAAAGAGTTTCCGAATTCAAAATCGTTTCTTTGATTTCTTTTTGGCGTTCAGCGCTCAAAAGTCCGTCGGCGAGTCCGCCGAATTTTGCATCGATATCTTCAATCGTCATCGGTTCGCGCGGGTCGCCTTTCGGATATTCGAGGTATTCCGAATAAACCTTGCCGTCCTTCGTTGTAATCGTTGCGCGCGAAGGTTGTTTTTCGGGGAACATCTTATCGAACTCTTCCGAGGCTTCGCCTTTGATTTTGTCAATTACTTCCCAAATGCGCGGGTCTTTTAATTTCTCTTCGCTGAACGTTGCGGTTGTGATTTGTTTGTCCACCACTGCCGCCGCAATGCAATACGGCAACGAATGGTCGGCGGTTTCGCGCGATTCCGGTCTGTATTTGTGCGGGTCGAAAAGAATGTCCACCGCGCGAGCGATTGTCGTGATTTTGATTTCTTCAATTTCGTCGTAAGAAATGTTGTTTTCTTTCACCACTTTCAGAACCGCGGTAATGTGCGTGTGAGTAAGCGCTTCGGTAGGGAACGCCTTCATTCCGCATTCCATTATTTTGTAACTTTCTCCGAGTCCGCCGATGAGTTTGTCCAAATCCCAAGTCCATTCGCCCAAGGCTTCGCGACCTTGCATTTTCACCGGTTCGGGTTTTTGCTCTTTTACGTTCCAGCCGAAAAACGTATCCATGAAACCTTCTTTCCCTTCGAAAACCGCTTCCGTTCCCGTGTAGCCTTCTTTTGCCATCAACGCGGCGAAAACTCCCGATTGCACAGCCATCGGGTCAACCGTGTTTTTCATCATCGTGAGTTTCCCCGCAGTCGGTGCGCCAATCGTGTGATTGTGCACTCCGTTAATTCCGATTGCATTTACCATTTCGTCAACCGTTAAACCGAGAAGTTTGCCAGCGACAATCGGCGAGACGAATTGCGTTAGCGTTGCGTGATGCCATTTCCTTTCGCGAACGCCGGGCACAGCGAACTCACACAAGCGCTGTTCGAATTCGTAAGCGAGAACAATCGCCGTAATCACTTCTTCCATGTTCGCTCCGACAAGTTCGCCGACACTCAACGCGGCGGGAATTAAATCGGAAGGATGCGAAGGGTCTTCTTTCCAATAAATATCGTTGTAGTCGAGAGCGCGAATCATTAACGAATTTACAAGCGTCGCGTTAACGGCGGGAATTCTATCGCCGAAACCAATTACAGTTGAGTCCTGCGCGCCACCCATGTTTTTGTAAATGTTTCGAATGATGTTAACATCTTTCGTTTTGTAACCGCCGAATGCGCATGCGATTGAATCGTAAAGAAATTTTTTAGTCGTTTCCACAACTTCCGCCGGCAAGTCGTCGTATTTCAAATTGACGGCGAATTCCGAAATAATTCTTGAAATCGATTTTTCCATTTTGTTTCCTTTCTTAATTGATTTTTGTCGATAATAATTAGGCAAAATTAGTAATTTAAAATTAAGTAAAAAAGATTAATCGACACTCCGAAATCATCACCACCCGCTTGTTTGAAAAAGAGAACGCTAATTTTATTTTAATTATGAATGTCGTTCCGCCAAGGCGAGATTAAAAAATAACGAACGCTTGATTGGATGGATGGGTGGTTTAGAAGTTAGAAGCAAGGAGTTAGAATATAGAAACGGATAGAACACGGATGACACTGATTTGAACGGATTTTCACGGATTGAAAATCATTAGTCCTTGCGAGGACGCGCCGACGAAGTCGGCAAGGAGGAAGCAATCCGCCGCGCCGTCTCCAAACCGAACAAACACAGTCGTTGCGAGGAGTGAAGCGACGAAGCAATCTACCGTGCCGTGCGCTGATTTTTCTTTTACTGAAAATAATTGTAGAGACACAGCATGCTGTGTCTCTACCAACGGGGAAATTTAAGTTTTGCTAACAAACCTACAGATTGCTTCCCCCGCCGTTTGCGGGGTCGTAAAGACAGACGGTATTCGGCGGTGTAAGAATTGTTCACGGTTCATTGTTAACTGTTCATTGCGGAATGCCGGAAGCAAGCATTTAGAATTTGGAATTGATTTCCTCAGTCTAAACTTCAACATATCGCGAACAAAATCTGCGCGATTAAGCATTTTTAAAGAATAAAAAATTTTTAAGAAAAGCGGGGTGAAAAAGAACGACCCCCGAATAAACGGGGGTCGCGTGGTTTACTTAAATCATACTTTCGGACCGGCGTTGATAATTTCTTCGTCGGTGCCTTCTTCGAATTGTTTGAAATTATCGATAAACATTTGCGCGAGTTTTTTCGCCGTTTTATCATATTCGTCTTTATTCGCCCAAGTGTTTCGCGGAATAAGCACGTCGGACGGGACGCCTTCGACTTGCGTCGGAATGTGAAGTCCGAAAATCGGGTCTTCGACCGTATCGACATCGTCGAGTTTCCCTTCGAGAGCCGCGTTTAACATTGCGCGCGTATATTTGATTTTCATGCGTTCGCCCACACCGTAAGGACCTCCGCTCCAGCCCGTATTAATTAACCAACATTGAGCGTTATGTTTCTTGATTCGTTCGCCGAGAAGTTTCGCGTAAACGGAAGGATGCATCGGCATAAACGGCGCGCCGAAACAAGCGCTGAACGTAGCGACCGGTTCGGTGATTCCTTTTTCGGTTCCTGCCACTTTCGCGGTATAACCCGAAATGAAATGATACATCGCTTGTTCGGGCGTTAGTTTGGAAATCGGAGGCAAAACTCCGAATGCGTCCGCCGTAAGCATGATAACATTTTTGGCGTGTCCCCCTTTGCCTTCGGGGACGATGTTATTGATATATTCGATAGGATAAGCCGCGCGCGTATTTTCTGTGTACTTTGCGGAATCCAAATCCGGCGTGCGGGTTTCCGGGTCTATTTCCACGTTTTCGAGAACCGTTCCGAACATACGCGTCGTAGCGTAAATATCGGGTTCGGCTTCCGCGGAAAGACGAATTACTTTCGCGTAACAACCTCCTTCGAAGTTAAATACGCCTTCGTCGCTCCAACCGTGTTCGTCGTCGCCGATAAGTTTGCGTTTCGGGTCGGCGGAAAGTGTCGTCTTTCCCGTTCCCGAAAGTCCGAACAGAACCGCAACGTCGCCTTTTTCTCCCATGTTTGCGGAACAGTGCATCGGCATTACGTTTTGTTGCGGAAGTAAATAATTCATTACGGTGAAAACGGATTTTTTGATTTCGCCCGCGTATGAACTTCCCGCAATAAGAACGAGTTTTTTATCGAAATTTACAAGAATCGCGGTTTCGGAATTCGTTCCGTCTTCGTCGGGATTGGATTCAAACGAAGGAACGGCGATAACGGTAAAACCCGGCGTGTGCGTTTTCAGTTCTTCTTCCGTAGGCAAAACGAAAAGGTTACGAACAAAAACGCTCTGCCAAGCGTTATCCGTAATAATTCTAACGGGTAAACGATATTTTTCGTCTGTTCCCGCGAAAACATCTTGAATAAAAATTTCTTTGTGTTGTAAATAGCCTTTGATTTTGTAAAAGAGTTGATCAAATTTTTCCTCATCGATAGGAACATTAACTTTGCCCCACCAAACTTTGTTTTCACTTTCTGCGTTTTTTACAATGAATTTGTCGTTAGGACTTCTTCCGGTATGTTTGCCGGTTAACACCACTAACTGTCCCTTGTTGCCGAGTTTCGCTTCGTCGTTTTTTAAAGCGTATTCGTACAATACGGGACGGTCGTAATTGTAATGAAATTCTTTCTTGACGATGAGTCCGAGTTGAAACAGCTCATCCTTGATTTGTTCTTGCGTCTTCAAATTTCCTCCTTAGGATTTAATGTGAGAAATTTATTTTGCTTTAACTATTAAATATAAATACAAAAGAAAAACAAATTCAACAAAACCATACTTGGTAACGACGGTTTTTTCGATTTTAATTTTTTCGTTTCCCAAAATTTTACAGATAATTTTTCGATTATAGGTTTATCCGTTTTTTCCTATTTTTCTTTAACGTTAATTTTTAATTGGTTCGAAATTCGCTTATGGAAAATCCGAACGGTAAAAAATTACTTGTCGTTGACGACGAGCCGGACATTTGCAATTTAATTGTTTTTAACGCCGAACAAGCGGGGTATGACGTAAGCGCCGTTTATAGCGGTGAAAACGCTCTTGACGTTGCACGTAAAGAAAAGCCCGATTTGATTGTGCTTGACCTGATGTTGCCAGGTATCGGAGGACTTGACGTTTGCAGAATTTTGAAAAACGACAAAGCCACTTCGAATATTCCCATAATCATTTTAACCGCAAAAGGCACGGAAGAAGATATAGTTAAGGGACTTGAACTTGGCGCCGACGATTACGTAACGAAACCGTTTAGTCCGAGAGTTTTGCTTGCACGCATAAAAAGCGTTTTACGTCGCAACGGGAAGAAAGGCGACAATGCTGAAAATATTACTTATCGTGAAATACAAATAAACCCGGGCAAGAGAGAAGTCAAAATAAACGGAAAACCGGCGGTTCTTACTTTTTCCGAATTCGAAATTCTGCATTATTTGGTGCGGCACAGGGGATGGGTTTTTACAAGAACCGAAATAGTGAACAACATAAGGGGCGATAATTATTTGGTTACCGAGCGCGCGGTGGACGTTCTGATTGTGGGTTTGCGCAAAAAACTCGGCGAAGCGGCTAAATATATTGAAACGGTTCGCGGCGTTGGCTATAGATTTAAAGACGAATAACATGAACGGTAATAAATTTTTCACACAAGTTTTCGCAACAATTTTATTTTCGGTAATTCTCTCCGTAGCGGTGTTCCATTATTTGGAAATCGAATTCCTTTGGGAAGTTGCGATCGTTCTTACCGTTACGGTTTTGTTAAGTTATTTTTTTTCGCGCCGTGTCAGTAAGCCGCTTGAAGAAATTCAAAAAGGAGCGGAGAAATTTGCGCGAGGAGATTTTTCGGAAAACGTCGAAGGTCGCGGTTCGCGGGAAATAGTTGCACTTGCCGGTTCGTTAAATAAAATGGCGCGCGAATTGTCGCGGAGAATTGAAAAAATTTCGCTTCAAAAAAACGAACAGGAAGCGATGTTTTTAAGTATGAAAGAAGGCGTGCTTGCTGTTAACGCGAACGAGGAAATAATAAGAATAAACAAAGCCGCGCGAAAATTTTTCCAAATAGTTTCTTCTCCCGCCGAAGTCAAACACAAACATGTTTACGAGGTTATCCGAAACAAGGAAATGCTCGATTTTATCGGCGAAGCGCTGAATACTCCCGAACATATCGAAAAGGAAATCACCGTTTTCGGTGATAAGGAAAGAGTTTTACTTGTTAACGCCGACCCTTTATTCAATGCCGCGGACGAAAAAATCGGGACCATTTTCGTAATGAATAATATTACCAAAGTAAAACGCTTGGATAAAGTCAGACAAGAATTTGTCGCTAACGTTTCACATGAACTTAAAACGCCTATTACTTCGATAAAGGGTTACGTTGAGACGCTTCTAAATACCGAAAACATTGACGAAGAAACGTCACGCAGATTTTTGAAAATAATCGAGAAAAACACGAACCAAATGAATTCGCTTATTGAAGACTTACTTCACTTGGCGAAATTGGACGGAAACAAAACCGTGGAATTAGCGCGATTTCCCGTCTTGACCGTGATTGAAAACGCACTGGAATGTTGCGTTGATAAAATCGAGAGAAAAAATATTTCAATTGAGATTGTTTGTTCACAAAACCTTTACGGAATGCTAAACGAAAGTTTATTGGAAAGAGCGCTTGCGAATTTAATCGATAACGCCGTGAAATACAGTGAAGAGGGGGGGAAAATAAAAATTACGGCGGAATGTTTCGGTGAAATAATTAAAATTAGTGTCCGCGATTACGGATCGGGAATTCCGAAAGAACATCATGCGAGATTATTCGAACGCTTTTACAGAGTTGACAAAGGCAGAAGCAGAGATATGGGCGGAACGGGACTCGGGCTTGCTATCGTTAAGCATGTCGCTTTCGCACATCGCGGTAGAGTTTACGTGCAGAGCGAACCAGGAAAAGGAAGCGAATTTACGATTGAAATTGCATGCGCAAAATAAAAGCGTTTTTTATTCCGAAATTATCGCCAACCGAAAAATTTTTGCACAATAATAAAACAATGTGTCAACAATTCTGTATTTAAGATTTTGAATTTAAATCATAAAACATCAGTCGTAGCATTGTCGCATTTTTTTTTATAAAAGGACCTCCCGCAATAGGCGGAAGATCGACGAAGCAATCCGCCATACCGTCTCAAAACCAAACAAACACAGTCGTTGCGAGGACACCGAAGGCTTTCGGTGGACGAAGCAATCTGTAGTACTACTGCGCCGCGCCAAATAAACACAGTCATTCCGAGTTCCCGCCTTCGACGGGACGAAGGAATCCGCCAAATTACTGCGCTGAATAATCTTTCGCTAACAAACCTACAGATTGCCGCGCGCCCCCGCAAAGCGTGGCCGCTCGCAATGACGCGTAATTTTCGGTCTGCGAGGACGCGCCAACTAAGTCGGCAAGGACGAAGCAATCTGTAGTGCCGTGCGCTGAATAGCCTTCCGTTAACAAACCAACAGATTACTTCGCTTCGCTCGTAATGACTGACAGTGCTTCACCCCGCCTTCGGCGGTGTTTGCAATGACTGACGGTGCTTCCCCCGCCT
>CAYZMW010000044.1:0-21978 GCA_964479645.1 uncultured Melioribacter sp.
TCCGTCGGCGTTTTTCATCCGACAGAAAAACAAAAATTCTACACGTTGGGCAAAATTCCGTTCATTCCGTTCGACGAAATCGAAATGTTCAGAATTACGAAAGAACCGAAAAGCGGTTCGGAATTTCCTTCGGGAAAAACGTATCTTTTCGGCGCCATTAGAATTAAATAAGGACGATGTCATTTCACGATTTTTCTTCTAATTTCGCGGAAGGGAAATTTTCGCTTATCTACGCGTGTTAAATGTACCACCGTTTTTCCTACATTCGATTTTTCGAAATAAAAAAGCCGTTGAATTTTGCAAAACAACGGCTTTACTTTGTAGCGGGGACAGGACTTGAACCTGCAACCTTCGGGTTATGAGCCCGACGAGCTACCAATTGCTCCACCCCGCGGTCTAAAATTTATTTTAAGAACAAATTCTCTTTTTTCAGAACTCTAAATATAGAATATTCTCATTAAAAAATCAAGTTAACATTCGTCCGTTCCGAAGCAAACGCCGACCGCTTTGGCGGCTTGAACCGCTTGACAGTTCGGCTGAACGAGTTTTTGCTTTCCTATTGCGTCTTCGATTTTAACGCTTGTGATGTTTCCGCCTTTCAGCGCAACCATTCTTCCGAATTTCTTTTTCATTGCAAGTTGAATTGCGAAAGTTCCGAATTTCGTCGAAAGAATTCTGTCGTACGGCGTAGGACTTCCGCCGCGTTGCAAATGCCCGAGTATCGTATATCTTGTTTCCAATCCGGTTTCTTCTTCGATTTTCTTTGCAACGTGTTCCGCAATGCCGCCGAGTTGTATCGGGTCGGTGCGTTTTTTGTCAATTTCCTTTACGACCATTTTCCCGCCTTTCGGTTTTGCGCCTTCGGCGACACAAACGATACTGAACTTTTTCCCGACGAGATGGCGTCCGAGCACTTTTTCGTAAACTCTCTCCCATTCGAAAGGGAATTCGGGAAGAAGAATAATATCCGCTCCGCCCGCAAGTCCGCCGTGCAAAGCGATCCAACCTGCGTAGCGTCCCATTGTTTCAAGCACCATTACGCGGTGATGCGAAGATGCGGTCGTGTGAAGTCTGTCGAGCGCTTCGGATACGACGTAAACCGCGGAGTCGTGTCCGAAAGTGACGTCGGTTGCGTCCAAATCGTTGTCGATGGTTTTGGGAACGCCGATGATATTCAGTCCCATTTCCGAAAGTTTGTGCGCGATGTGCATTGTTCCGTCGCCGCCGATTGCAATTAGCGCGTCAAGTCCCCACGCTTCGTAATTTTGGACGACGTTTTCGGAACGGTCCATAATTTGTATTTCGCCGTTTATTTCTTCGGGGAAATGGAAAGGGTCGCCTTTGTTAGAAGTTCCGAGTATTGTTCCGCCTTGGGCGAGAATGCCGGAAACGTCTTTGTCGTAAAGATAATTTCCGCGTCCTTCCACAAATCCTTCGAAGCCGTCGCGAATACCCCAGACGTGCAGGCCGTTATCGTGAGCGGGCTTAACCACGCCTCTGATAACCGCGTTCAAACCGGGACAATCGCCGCCGCCTGTCAAAATTCCTATTCTTTTAATTCCGCCGGACTTTGCCATTTAAATCTCCGTTTATATTTATAAATTTTTTCTTTCAATATTAATTGTCGTGCAATTTAACGAATTTTTGAGAAATTTTTAAAATGAGTTTTGCAAATGCGTTTCAAATCTTCTTTCGAATAAGTATCCGCGAGAAGTTGAGCCGTTTTATCGACTTCCGCAGAAGCGCCTTTCGGGAGCGTTATTCCGAGTTTCGCTTGAAGTCTTGCGTTAATCCGTTCGAACCACGCTACGACTTCGGCGCGCGCTAAAATCGAAGCGGCGGCAACGGCGGGATATTTCTCCGCCTTGGTTTCTTGCACGAATTTAACGTCGGAAAAATTCGTCTTGTTCTCCAAGGTTAAGGCGCGATTGGAAAACTTGTCCGTGATGACGAACTTGACATCGAACTTTTCGAGCAAGGGTTTAACGGCGGCGGAGTGTGCATTAACTAACAATTTGTTGAGATTTTGTCCGTGTTTGAAATATTCCTCATTGTATTTTTGCGGTTCGAGAACGTAAACGGAAAAATTTTCCCGAAATTTTTTTTTGATTGACGTAGATATTGCAACGATTTGTTGTTCGGAGAGAGTTTTGCTATCGCGCACCCCGAGTTTAAGCAATTTTTCGGTAGTTTCTTCGTCCGTATAAAATGCGGCTACGGCAAGCGGTCCGAAAAAATCGCCTTTGCCGCTTTCGTCGGAACCGATATATTTTGCGGGTAACCCGATTACGCTTTCGTCGAAAAGCGAACTTTCGCCCGTTGTCAATTCGTTTATTTTTTTGTACAGGGGGCTTTCCGAATTGCCTTGCAGTACGATTTTAACCCCGCGTTTGCCGAAAAAAACAAGAATTTTCACTTTTTCATCGTTGCGAACCGCATCGAATTCGAAATTGTATTGCTTTTCCGCGACGGGGGAAATCTTGAGATTTTCACATTTTGCAAGGATCTCCCGCAATCTTAAAGTTTCAAGTTCCGCTTTTCGCTTTATCGCCGTTTTTTCAGATGTCATTCTTTTGTTGTTAATTTATAAAATCGTGTTGCAATTTAAGGAATTGGAATGAAATTTGTATTTTTACGTTTAGTTTCTTTATACTAATAAAAATATTTACTATTTTTGCAAAAGGCAGTCGAATTGATAAATTTGTATGAAAACTAATTTCGGAAAAAATGCGTGACGGATACGTAAAAGCGGTTGAATTAGCGGGAATTGGCTTAATAGAATTTTCTCATCCCAAAGGAAATTCTCTTCCGCGAACGTTACTTGCCGAATTACAATCCGAAATGGAAACTTTCTGTAAAGATACGCACGTAAAAGTCATTTTATTGAAAAGTTCGGGAGAGAAAACTTTTTGTGCGGGCGCTTCTTTCGACGAATTGTTAAATTTGAAAAACACCGAAGAAGGTATCGAATTTTTTTCGGGTTTTGCAAACGTAATTAATGCAATGCGTAAATGTCCCAAGTTTGTTGTCGCCAAAGTTCAGGGACGTGCAGTCGGCGGCGGTGTGGGATTAATAGCCGCTTCGGATTATGTTTTCGCGCACAAAACCGCGTCCGTGAGATTAAGCGAACTCTCAATTGGGATCGCTCCGTTTGTTATTGCGGCGGCTGTGGAAAGTAAAATAGGGAAAGCCGCTTTTATGGAAATGACAATCGATACGGAATGGAAATCGGCCGATTGGGCATTGCAGAAAGGTTTGTATAACAAGGTTTTCGAAAACATCGCCCTAATGGAAGAAGAATTAAGGCTGTTTTTAAATCGGCTCTCAAGGTATTCGCTTTCGGCGACCGAGGAAATTAAAAAAATTTTTTGGTCGTCGGCGAAAAATTGGGACGATTTGCTTTTAAAGAGAGCGGAACTGAGCGGAAAACTTGTTCTTGAAAAAGAAGCGCAGAGTTTTCTTGCGAAATTTAAGGGGAACTGATTTTTTTCTATTTTTTAACTCTTTTTTGCCTTTTTTAAGGCAATTAAGACAAATTGTCTCTTAACTAATTTAAATTCTTTTCGAATATATATTTGTGAAAAAAAATCACGATAACATAGCACTTCTTGAAAAAAGGTTATTCGAACTAAATTCGGAAAACGAAAAACTGCGCGAACAACTTCATTTTGAAAATCAAATTACGGCGACACTCAATTCAAGCGATACGCAAAGTATTGAAATTCTTAACAAAATTCCTTTTCCCGTTATCGCCGCGCGATTTTCCGAGGCTAAACCCGGCAGAATTTTTTTCGCAAACCGCGCATTCTTGGATTTTTCCGCCGCAAAAAAGGAAGACGTGCTGAATAAATTACCATCGCGCTTTTTTAAGAAAAGGGAGAACCCGCACATTCCGTTTTTTTCGGAAAATTCTTGGAGAAAATTACGCGAAAACAAATCGATAGAACTTTACGCCAAGTTCAATTTTAACGGCGTTTCCAAAAACGTTAATGTAATCGCGACGATTGTAGAGGGAATTACACGTGATTTTCTTCTGATTTCCTTAAAAGATTTAACCAAAGAAATAAAGTATCTGACGGAAATTCAAGAGAAAGAAAAAAGATACAAATCTTTTATGGATAATTCCGAAAGCGCGATTTTCAGAATATCTTTCCCGCACCCGATTTCATTGAAATTGCCGAAGAAAAGACAGGCGGAATTAATTTACAACACGGGCGAAGTTTTGGAATGCAATAAGGTTTTTGCGGACAACTGGGGATTTGGCGATCCCGATTTGCTTGTGGGACGAAAAATCAATTTTCTGTTCGGTTCGATTGAAAATCCCGTTAATAGTCGTACCGTCAAGGAATTCATTAAAAATAATTACGTAATACGCAATAAAATCATAAAACGAGTTTCCGTACAAAGCGGCGAAGACGTGTTTCTTTCCATGAACGGCTTCGGTGTTATCGAAGAAAATAAACTTACGCAAGTTTGGGGAATTTATTACGATGTCACCAAACTTGAAAAAATAAAACAAAGTCTGCAAAAATCACGCGATGAGTTTCGGCAACTTTTCGAACAAGCTCCCGTGCCGATGTCTCTCATTGACGAGCAAATGAGAACCGTTTCGTTTAACAAGGCGATGATTAAACGATTCGGTTACACCGTAGAGGACTTGCCCACCCTAAACGATTGGTACGAAAAAGCGCTCAAACATAACGGTTCCGCCAAACGGATAGCCAAGTATTGGGGCGCACTTGCTTTGAAAGAACAGAAAAATAATTTTATTAATCGCGAAACGACAATCCTTACCAAAGACGGCGAATTGCGAAATGTTCTTGTTTCGTTTAAGCGAATAGGCGAGAAATATTTAATTTCGCTTCATGATGTAACCGATGCGTACAAAGCGAGAGAGCGTGCAGAGCGTGCGAAAAAAATTATTGAGAATTCTTCGACAATTCTTCTACAATGGGAGTTTTCCAATAACCGATTTAAGTTGATTTATATTACCGAAAATATTTCTCAATTCGGATATTCATCGAAAGAAATTGTAAACGGCGAAAAAAGATTTAGAAGTTTGATTGTACGCGAGGACGAAAGAAAAATTTTCGAGGAGAGAAAAAAAGCCGTAGAAGGAAAGAGACGGAAATTACGTCAGATTTATCGATTGGTGACGAATTCAGGTGAAGAACGTTTTTTTGAAAGTAATATCTCCATTGTTCGCGAAAAAGGAAAAATAGCTTTTTGGGAAGTTATTTCCGATGTCACGGATAAACACATTGCCGAGATAAAATTAAGGGAAAGCATCGAGAAATATCGAAGCGTTTTCGAAAATTCGCCCATCGGGATTTTTCATTACGACAATAAAGGAATTATTATCGGTTTTAACGAACAATTCGTAAAGAGTTTGAATTCGACGAGAAAAAAACTTCAAGGATTTAATTTACTCAAAGATCTTAAAAACAAAGATGTTTTAAGGTTGGTGAGAAATTCTTTACAGGGTAAAGCGGGAATTTACGAAGGTGAATATACGAGTGTAACTTCAGGGAAATCGCTTTATGTTCGTTTACGTGTTCAACCCATTTTTGACGAAAACCGTAAGGTTTCTTCCGTGGTCGGTTTGTGGGAAGATATTTCCGAACGTATAATTGCAAGGCAACAACTTGAAAAAACACGTGACGAATTTCGTAAGACCGCGGAGCAATTGGACTTTATTCTTAATCATTTGAACGATATTGTTTACGAGCAAAATAAAAACAAAGATTTGGTGTTTGTTTCGGGTAGTGTGAGAAACGTACTTGGTTACGCTCCTACGGAATTTATGCTTAGGAGAAAACAAATTGTTACGGATAACCCGATTAACGATAAGGTGGATTATTATCTTGACCAAGTTCTGAAAAAGAGAAAAACCGTTCGCTATTACGTCGAAATGATTGCCAAAAACAAAAGAAAAGTTTTGCTTGAAGTTAACGAATCTCCAATTGTAAGTAACGGAAAAATAACGGGACTTATAGGAGTTGCCCGCGACGTAACTGATTCTTATAAAAATCAACTTATTCAAAAAACAATTCACGATATAGCGGTTAAAACTTACGAAGCGCAATCCTTGAATGATTTGTATAAATTTATCCATGTCGCAATTGCTCAATTTATGCCTGCGGAGAATATTTTTATTGCAATTCTTGACCCCGTTAAAAATCTGCTGAGTTTTCAATATTATGTCGATGAAACCGATACGGAAGCACCCGACCCGATTACTCCCCGCAACGGATTTACGGAATTTGTTATTGCCAATAGGAAAAACAGAATTTACAAGAAATCCGAATTACTTCAGTTAATCAAAGAAGGGAAATTTAAATTAATTGGAGAATTGCCCGAATCGGTTGCCGTCGCTTATTTGAAATTTTCCGACGGGAAAAAAGGCGTTATCGTTTTGCAGGATTACAACAATCCCGAAGCTTACGATGATGACGATATTCAGTTCCTTAAATTCGTCTCTACGCAAATTATTCAATCTATCGAAAAGAAGAAGGCTGAGGAAGAATTACGAGCGGCTAACAGAATGTTGAGAAAAACCGAAAGAGAATTAAGAAAACAAGCGGAAGAATTGCAGATATTAAATGCGAACAAAGATAAACTTTTCTCAATTATTGCTCATGATTTGCGCAGTCCCTTTACCGCTTTGCTCGGGTTAAGTAACATGCTTAACGAAATGATTGACGATATGACTATCGACGAAATTAAGGAACTTGTGGCTTCATTAAATAATTCCGCGACAAATCTTTTTAAATTGTTGGAAAATTTGTTGAATTGGTCGAGAATACAGCTCGGTTCGTTCAAAATATTGCCCGAAAAATTTCTATTATATGACGTCGCTTTTTCGGTTGTGAATTACTTGCACGCCCCCGCAAGTCAAAAAGAAATTTCACTCTTTAATAAAGTGCCCGAAGATTTGATGGTTTATGCCGATAAACCGACCGTGGAGACCATTATTCGCAATCTTGTCAATAACGCAATTAAATTCACGAATACGGGGGGCAATGTTTCCGTTGAAGCGCGAATAAAAACCGACACGACCGTAGAAGTTTCGATCATTGACGACGGAATAGGGATGAGCCCCGAATTGGTAGGAAAATTGTTTCAAATAGATAAAAAAGTCAGTCGCCCTGGTACCGCAAATGAAGTTGGAACTGGTTTGGGACTTGTTTTGGTAAAAGAACTTGTAGAGAAAAACGGCGGTGAAATAAGAGTGGAGAGTGAAGAAAACAAAGGCTCTTCGTTTATTTTTACATTACCTTCGGCGCGATAAGAAAACCGCTATTTTTTGGGGTGGACTCAATGGAAAATAGGGAAAAAAAATATAAAGTTTTTTTCGAAAACATTTATAAGAATGTAAAAAAGTATTCTCTTGTAATCAGTGCGCTTTGGTTGTTAGTTTTTATTATTCTGTTTTACGGTGCGTTTGCTTATTTAGACGAAACAACTTTTCCGTTAATTATTCATATCGTTATTGTCGTACTCGGAATTTTAGGATTTTTATTTATCTTTTTAGCTTTCGCGAAAATTTTCACGGGTTACAAAGAAGTAAAAACCATCGTTGAGGAATTATCCGCACTTAAGAATAAATTTTTCGCCTTTTTTAACAATTCTCCCTTCGCGATAGTTATTTTCACTGAAGACGGGCATATAGAATTTGCGAACACTTTGTTCGGGAAATTAACCGATAACACTCTCGAAGAAATTCACGATTTGAATATGTCGGCGCTTTTTCCCGATTACGATGAAATGCGAAGAATTAATTCGAACTTTTTTTCGGGACAGGGGAAAGAAACGGTTCTGTTGCAAAAAAACGGCGAGAAACTGAATGTTCGGGTTAAAGTTCAAAAGCTCGAAACTGAAGAACATGCCTATTATCAAGCCGTAGTAATTGATATCACCAAAGAATACGAAACGAAAAGAAAACTTTACGAACTCGGCAGAATAAACGAAGTGGCGGGTAGAATTTCCAAGTTCGGCGGGTGTAAATATTCGGTTAAAGAAAATAAAATTACATTTTCCTTGTCCGTTTCGAGCCTTTTTAATCTTTCTCAAAAAGAGTTTTATACGTTTGAAGATTACATCAATTTGATAAAAGAAGACTCCCGCCAATCATTTCGAATCAGAATGAATAATTTACGGCAACCGGGGGATACGTTCGTAGCGGATTTCGAATTGCAAAATCCGGCTCAAAATTCCAATGTAACTTATGTAAGACAAGTTTGCGAATTGGAAATTACCGAAGATGGAGAAAAAATAATCTGGGGCTCCGTTTTCGATATTTCCGAGCTCAAACGAAAACAAAATCTTTTGGAAGAAGAAAAAAGTAAGTACTCCACGATATTAAACAGCTCGCCCGTGGGTTTGGCATTGTTGGATATCGGGGAAAGTCTCGACTACATTTACCAAATGATACCGTCCGAAGCGCCGAATGTCGAAAGTATCGTTAAAAACATTTCGGAACAGGAAATTGCGCAAATACTCGCTTCCGTGAAAATTGTTGAAGCGAATAAGAAATTGCTCGATTTTTTCGGCGAAAAACCCATTTTAATTTCGATGAAAGACCTCGTTGAATTATTACCCGAGGGAGAACTCTCCAAAATCAAAGAAATACTTCTGCCCTTAATATTTAAAAACGAAATTGTTGAAACCACGCTAAAGGTACGAAAGGTAACAACGAACGAATACCGTGATGTTTTTATCAGTCTGCAAAGATACGATAACAACGACGAACATTATTTGGTACTCAGTACCGCGGATGTAACTTCCATTGTCGCCATGCAGAAAAAAATCAAAGCGACCAATGAGTTGCTTTACAGCTTTTTGGACGCAATTCCGTATCTTGTCGTTTCTCTTGATACGGAAGGGAAAATTAAGTTTATTAATGAAACGGGCGAAAATTTGCTCGGATATCCGCGGGGCGAATTAATTAATATGGATTGGTTCGACAATTTTATCGACAATGAAACTCGAAAACAACTCAAAAAGAAATTTTTTGAAACGTTAAATTCACCGAGTCCCCACTTCCCGAACGTGACGAATAAAGTTATTACAAAGAACGGTGTAAAACAAATTTATTGGTACAATAAGGTTATTTTCGACGAAAAGGATAAGCCCGAAGGAATGCTGAGTTTGGGAATTGATATAACGGAGGAAAAACGCAAAAAGAAAGATTTGAATAAGAGCCACAAAGAATTGATAATTATCAAAAATCAACTTGAAAGACAAAATCTGAAGTTGAAACAAGCGCAACAAAATTTACGGGAACGCGAAATTCTTTTGCAAAACGAATTGAAAGAAAAGGACAAACTCTTCTCGATTATTGCGCACGATATCAGAAGTCCCTTTACGGCATTGCTTTCGGGCTTGCAGTTGCTTGATATGGAATTTCAATCTCTTGATGACAATGAGAAAAAAGAACTTCTGCAAAACGCTTATTCGGCGTCGAAAAGAATTTTTCAGTTTATCGAGCAATTGCTCAATTGGTCGAGAATACGTCTTGATAAAGTCCCGCTTGAGTTTACGGCGGTAAATATCGAGGAGGAAGTTGTGAACGTTTTTCAACTCTTTTCCGAAAACGCCAAGAAAAAAGAAATTCGTCTGATTAAAGATGTTAATCCGAAATTGTGTATTAATGTCGATAGAAACCTTTTTAACGGCGTATTGAGAAACTTAATTTCCAACGCATTAAAATTTACTCCTCGCGGAGGAGAAATAACAATTCACGCGCATGAATTTACCGACCGTTTCCATGAAATTAAAATCGTCGATACGGGAATTGGAATTCCGGAGGATAAACTCGGAGAATTATTTAAGCTCTCTTCAAGTTATACGCGCGACGGCACCGAGAACGAATCAGGAACGGGGTTCGGCTTAAAACTTGTCTATGAATTTGTAAAAAAACTTAACGGGAAAATTTACGTCGATAGCAAGGAAGGCGAAGGCACGACGTTTATTGTTCATTTACCGAAAATCAAATGCTAATTGCTTTTCGAATTTTCGAATTGGGCGTCTTTATACTTGAAAAAAGATGTGAAAATTTATTCGGTTGGTAATAATTGACGAAAAACGAATACGATAAAATATCGGAAATAGACAAGAAACTTGTTGAACATTTCGGCGTGCCTCAAAGGAAAAACGATTCCGACCCGGTGGACATGATGATAGGAACTATTCTTTCCCAAAACACCAACGATAACAACTCCTACAAAGCATTTAAAAAATTAAAAGAACGCTTCCCCGACTGGGAAAAATTGGAGAGCGCCGATATTAACGAAGTGATTGAAATTATTCGGGTTGCGGGATTGCCGAAGCAAAAAGCCGCGGCGATATTGAATTTTGTGAAAACAATAAAAGAAAAATTCGGTAAACTCGATTTGTCATATTATGAGAAATTAAAACCCGCCGAAGCCGTTAAGGAATTATCTTCGTTAAAAGGTATCGGAGTAAAAACCGCAAGTTGTTTGCTTCTGTTTTCTTTTAAGAAGAATATTTGTCCCGTCGATACGCACGTTCACAGAACATTAAATAGAATAGGATTGGTTAAAACAACAACACCCGAAAAAACTTTTTGGAAGTTGAATGAAAACTTTCCGGGAAAAATTGCGCATAGATTTCATACTAATTTGATTAAGCTCGGTAGAACGTATTGTGTAAAAAATCCCAAGTGCGGAAATTGTCCGGTTGCTAATTTGTGCGAATATAAAGATAAAACGGGGGACCGATTATCAACAAATCGACAAGAGACGTTTTTACTTTTGGATAATATTTGATTTTCCCAAACGGATTGTTTTAGAGCCATTTTACGAAGTTCGGGAAAATAAGAATTAAACCGTAGCCCCTTGTCCCTCGAAATTTTTTGCAAGAACTTTTTCCAACAAAGAAATTAACTTATTCTTGAAAAAAGGTTTCGCTATGTAATAATCCAATCCGTGCGAAAGGAAAAATCTTTCGTCACGTTTGCTTGCGTACGATGTAACGGCTATGATTGGTTTGTTTTTATAATCTTTGTAATCTCTTATCATTCGGGCAAGTTCAATACCGTTAATATCGAACCCGAGTCCGATATCCATCAGAATGGCATCGTAATTTTTTTTCTTAACAAGTGAGAGAGCTTCTTTGGGCGTTTGTGCAATGTCTATACTGAAGTGTTTTTTCAACAATTGGAATAAAGTATCCAATGCCATTTCGTCGTCGTCAACATACAATATCTTTTTGTCCGTGTCGAAATTTTGCGTTTCCATTGTATTATTCTATTTATTAAACAAAGAACCGAAATTAATTAACGGGAAATTCTATTTCAAACGTCGAACCTTTCCCGACTTCACTTTTCAACGATATTTTTCCACCCAACATTTCGGTGAATTTTTTTACAATTGTCAAACCAAGTCCTGAACCTTGGTATTTTCTTCTTATTCCTTCGCTTACCTGCCGAAATTCATGCCATATTACTTCTTGTTTGTTCGGCGGAATTCCAATTCCCGAATCAACGACTCCTAATATAAGTTTTTTCTTTCTTTTTTTCATGAAAATTTTCACAAAGCCTTCGTCGGTAAACTTAATTGCGTTGTGTACAAGATTTTCAATAATGCCGTAGAGCATTCTTTCGTCGGCATCAATGTAAACGGGATTTTTCGGCAAAGTTGTTTTCAGTTTTATTTTTTTCGAATTCGCCCATTCGCCGAATGTTTCCGTAACAGTTTCAATTAACTCGTTCACATTAATTCGCTCTATTTTTTTCTCGTTTTCGTCGAATTCCAATTTTGTCAAATCAAGAATATTGGACAGCGTTCTTATCATTCGTACGGAGGTGTCGAAAATTCCCTTTGCCATTTTTTTGTGTTTTTCGTTTTCTAATTGTTCGTACAGTAATTCCGCATAGCCGATAATTCCGACAAAGGGAGAACGAAGTTCGTGGCTCATATAGAGGAAAAATTGTGTTTTGATTTTGTTGATTTCCTCGGCTTTCTCTTTTGCCGCCGTCAGTTCTTCGATTAATTTATGATAATTGGTAACATCGCGGAAAATGGTCAATAAAAATGTTTTTCCGTTCCGAAGTTCAATAAACGAATTTGAGACTTCCATAATACGTTTTTCGTTATTCCGAAGAGTAAATTCCGTTTTATGATAACTCGGTAGTTTTCGTTCTTTAAAGGCTTTTTTATAATCGTTACTCGCTCGTTGCTTTACTTTTATTACTTCGGTTATCTTTTTCCCTAATATTTCTTTTCTGCTTAAACCGACGAATTCGCAGAACGCTTTGTTTACGTTTACAAGCACTTCGTTTTCGTCTTGCAATTTCATCGGGTCAAGAGAATTTTCCCAAACGGAATGAAATTTTTCTTCCGATTCCTGAATTAACTCTTGGATTTTCACCAATTGCGTAATATTTCTTCCTAATAAAACCAGCCCCTTTTTTGTTCCGTCATTATTGAAAAGCGGGACTTTTATTATATCGAAAATATATTTTTCTCCGCTCGGTTTTATAATGGTTTCAATGCTACGACGCGGTTTTTTCGCTTCCCAAGCGGCTTTATCGGATTTTATACATTCACGAAACGCTTTTTTGTAAAAAGGGTCGGCTATTTTCGAAAGTTCGGCGTCGGTTTTGCCTACGTAATTTACTTTCGATAAATTGAAAACTTTCAAAAGAGTGTTGTTCGCCAATAGCCATTTCCCGTTGCCGTCTTTGAAACAAACTATATCTTCGGGCGCGGTATTGATAAGAGTTGTCAGTTGCTCTTCTCTTTCCTTGAGCTTTCTTTCCGCTTCTTTGCGTTTCGTAATATTTATCGAAGCGCTTAAAATACCGACTTCTCCGTTCGGTAATTTTATTTTTTTCTCGCGAAGCAATAAAAACATTCGTTTCCCCGCTTTTGTGAGCGTCCGCGCTTCTGTATGTAAAAAATTCTTTGTTAAAATTAGTTTGATATTTTCGTTGACAATGGGAATATCTTCTTTCGGGACGAATTCCCTGATGTTGCGACCTATCAGTTCTTTTTTCTTGTAGCCGAATCTCCTCAAAACGGTTTTGTTCGCTTCAAGAACCACTCCGTCTTTATTTAATATTACGTAACCGACAGGCGCCGTTTCGAAAAGTTCTTTGTATCTCGTTTCGCTTTCGCGGATAAGTTTTTCGGAAATTTTTTGTTGTGTAATATCTCTCGCAATGTGAATGGCTCCCGTAAAATTTCCGTTTTTATCGATAAGAGGATCAACCAAAACTTCAACCCATTTTTCTCCGATTCGGAAAATTTCCGTTTCCCTGCGATTAGTTTTTTTTGAGCGAACGAAAGGGCAATTTTTAACGGGAATATCCGTTTTGTGAACCAAAAACCAACATTTTTTATTAAGTACGGTTTCGGGAGGGAAATTGAAAATTTGTCGTGTGGCTTTATTGGCGGCAATTACATTTTGTTCTTTATCGAAAAGCCAAATAGCGTCGCTAATCGTATCGAACGCGTGTTTGTAAACAGATACATCTTCCTTTAATGTTTGCGCAAGACTGAGGATTTCCTCATTCAGTTTTCCGCGCGCTTTTTCATCTTCGATTGTTTGCGTTAATTTAAGGAGAGTCGCGATATGCCGTGAGATAGCGTCTTTTAAATTATCTGTTTTCATTTGTCGAAATTTCACATAGATATGAAAGAATTGTTATTTGCATAAAATATAATCAATATTTCGAAAAAACAAAGGAATAAATCATAGCGAATAAATTGCCGTAAATTATTAAATTATCAAGTTAAATTATTTTAATAAAAATGAAATAAGAGGCGATAATGAAATTTTTCATCGACACTGCAAACATTGACGAAATCCGCGAAGCGGAACAACTCGGTATTTTGGACGGCGTTACCACTAATCCTTCGCTTGTGGCAAAGGAAGGACGCGACTTCATCGAATTGTTAAAAGAAATAACTGCAATAGTTGACGGACCGATAAGCGCGGAAGTGGTTTCGACCGACTACGAAGGCATTTTACGCGAAGCGCACGACTTGGCGGAAATCCACAAAAATATTGTAATCAAAGTTCCGTTGATTAAAGAAGGATTGAAAGCGGTCAAAACACTTTCAAGCGAAGGAATAAAAACCAACGTTACGCTCTGTTTTTCGCCTTCGCAGGCTTTGCTCGCCGCAAAAGCGGGCGCAACTTACATCAGTCCGTTCGTGGGACGTCTCGACGACATCAGCAATTCGGGAATGGACATCGTTGCGCAAATAGTTGAAATTTATCAAAACTACGGATTTTCAACCGAAGTGCTTGTCGCAAGCATTCGTCACCCGATGCACCTCGTGGAAGCGGCTTTGATGGGCGCCGATGTTGCGACGATGCCGTTTAACGTAATTGACAAACTGTTCAAGCATCCGCTGACCGACGTCGGTTTGGAGAAATTTTTAAACGATTGGAAAAAGTTGAACGGAGAAAAATAAAATGAAAAAAACGGCGTTTAACGCAATTCATAAAGAACTCGGCGCGAAGATGGTGGAATTTGCCGGTTTCGAAATGCCGGTTCAATATTCCTCGATAATCGAAGAACACAAAGCGGTGCGCAATTCGCTCGGCGTTTTCGATGTTTCGCACATGGGCGAAATTAAAGTCAAAGGCGAACGCGCTCTCGATTTCGTGCAAAAAATTACGACGAACAATGCGGCGAAACTTACGCCCGGACGCGTGCAATATTCCGCGATGTGTTACGAAGACGGCGGAATTGTTGACGATTTGCTCGTTTACCGCATCGGCGAAAATGAATTTATGCTCGTTGTCAACGCGTCGAATATCGAAAAAGATTTTGAGTGGATGAAACAAAACGCGCTCGAAGGAGCGGAACTTGTAAACGAAAGCGACGAATATTCGTTACTTGCCGTGCAAGGTCCGAACTCGCGCGCAACGCTTGAAAAATTGCTTCCCGAACCGCTCGATATTGAATTTTATCATTTTACCTACGGAACAATTGCCGACGTTGAAATGTTAATTTCTCGCACGGGATATACGGGCGAACTCGGTTACGAACTTTATTTTAAAGGCGACGAAAACGACGCGCGCAAAGTATGGGATGCCGTTTTCGAAGCGGGAAAAGAATTCGACGTTAAGCCCGCGGGTCTCGGAGCGCGCGACACTTTGCGTTTGGAAATGGGTTACTGCCTTTACGGAAACGACATTGACGAAACGACAAATCCGCTCGAAGCGGGTTTGGGCTGGATAACGAAACTGAAAAAAGGAGATTTCATCGGACGCGACGCGATTCTCAAAGCGAAGGAAGAAGGATTGAAACGCAAACTCGTTCCGATGATTTTCGACGAACGCGCGTTTCCGCGCCACGGTTACGAAATCGTAAAAAACGGCGAAACTCTCGGCAAAGTTACAAGCGGAACGGTAAGCCCGATTTTGAACAAACCGATTGCGCTCGGATACGTCGCAATCGAATATGCGAAAGAAGGGGAAGAAGTTGCGGTTAAAATCAGAAACAAAGAAGTAAAGGCGAAAATCACAAAATTGCCTTTTGTGGAGAAATAAAAAATGAAGGTACACGTTTTACTTTCGCCGCTGAATGCGGACGAACTTTATTTTTCGGAAAAAACGACGGTGGTTATCGACGTGCTTCGCGCAAGTTCCACCACAATCGTAGCGTTGAAAAACGGCGCGCGCGAAGTTATTCCCGTCGATAAAATGGAATTCGCGATGAAAATTTCCGGCGGACAAAATATTCTCGGCGGCGAAAGAAATTCGAAGAAAATCGAAGGTTTCGATTTGGGCAACTCGCCCTTGGAATACACGCCCGAAGTCGTGGAAGGAAAAGCGATTATCCAATACACGACGAACGGCTCGAAAGCGGTAGTGCGCGCAAAATTTTCAAAACATCTTTTTGTCGCCTCTTTTCTGAATCTCGGCGCAATTGCCGATAAACTCACCGAACTCGGCGACGACGTGCAAATTCTTTGCGCCGGCTCGGGCGGAATGTTCAGCCTCGAAGATACCGTTTGCGCGGGAATGTTGATAAAAAGATTGAAAGCGAAAAACGACGATTTGGAATTTTCCGACGCGGCGGTCGCTTCCGTAATTCTTGCCGATTCGTTCGAACACGATATTCTCGGAATGCTTAAAAATTCGGAACACGGAAAGGAATTGCTCGAAAACGGTTTCGAAGAAGATTTGGAATTGATAGCGAAAATAGATTCCGTGCCGATTGTTCCATATTTCGAATCGGATTCAATTAAAATCGAAGCGGAAGAAAAAGAAGAACAAGAAAGCGACGAAGATAAAAGTTAGTGGCGGTTAAAAAGAAAATACGGAAAACGGAAAAAAGAAAAAACAAGGTTGAGGAAAACCCTTATTTTATTGAGCCTGAGAAAAAACGCAAGGTTCTCGGCATTCTGTTGATGATTTTCGCATTACTTGTTTTTTTAAGCGTTATCTCTTATTCGCGTTACGACAAGGCGAATCTCGCATACAGATTTACGGATTTCTTCAAGGTTTTCACTCAAAATCCCGACATCGCAACGCAGCCGGAAGCCGCGCATAATTTGCTCGGGATTTTCGGCGCTTACATTTCCGATTTTCTGATAAATTCCACAATCGGCTGGTGGGCGATAATCGTTCCCATTTTGATTTTCGAATGGGGACTTGTGGTTTTCAATTCCAAGTTCTTGTCGGCGGCGGTTCGGCTTTCGAATTTCCTTGTGTTTTCGGGATTAATAGGCGCGACGTTCTTCGGTGTTTTGCGCTTCGGATTGAAAATTTTTCCCGATACGAACGAACTTTCCGGCAAAGTCGGTTTGTTCCTCGGCGCGGGATTGACGCGACTTTTCGGTTCTCTCGGTTCGATAATTATTTTGGCGACCGCGTTTTTGATTGCTTTCATTATTTATTTCGATATTGATTTCGGCGGCGTGCTTTCGAAAGTCAAATCCCTTTTTGCAAAAAAAGAAAAATCGGAAAAAGAGCCTTCAGTTAAAATAATCGGCGCGGAAGATGCGCCCGTACGCGCGAAAAGAAAGCCGAAAAGCGAATTTATAAAAAACGTTTTAGGCGACGAAGAGGAAACCGACAAAGAAGATGACCGAACGGGAGAAGAGGAGGAAACAAGCGAAACGGTAATTCGTATTAAGAAAACCCCTTCGGTTTTAACCGAACCGCCCGAACTGATACACGAAGACGACGATTTGACCTCTTCGGCAACCGACGACGACGTGATTATTCCCGCCGTGGACGAAGAGAAGGAAAAAGAACTGCCCGAACAGTGGGAAGAAAAAATTAAATTCTCGCCGCCCACTTTGGATTTGCTCGCCGAACCGACGAAAGAGGAAATCGAAGTTTCGGAAGACGAACTGAAACAAAACGCGGAATTGCTTAAGGACAAACTCGCGTTGTTCGACATCGAAATAAAAGATATTTCCGTAACGCCGGGACCCGTTGTTACGCTTTACGAACTTGTTCCCGCGCCGGGAGTGAAGATAAGTCGCATTGTGAGTCTGGAAAACGACATTGCGCTTGCGCTTGCGGCTCGCGGTATTAGAATTATTGCGCCGATACCGGGCAAAAGCGCAATCGGCGTGGAAATTCCGAACAAAGAGTCGATTACCGTAAGCGCAAAAACGGTAATTGCGGAACTTTTACGCAAGAAGAATAAATACGAACTTCCGCTCGCGCTCGGCAAAACCATTTCGGGCGATACGTTTATTGCGGACTTAACGAAGATGCCGCACTTGCTTATTGCGGGCGCAACGGGCGCTGGGAAGAGCGTTGGAATAAATATGATGCTCGCAAGTTTGCTTTATTCGAAGCATCCTTCGGAAGTTAAGTTTGTAATCGTTGACCCGAAAAAAATCGAACTTTCCTTTTACAAAAAACTCACGAAACATTTTCTCGCCGTTTCTCCCGACATCGACGAAGAAATAATCACAACGCCGCAAAACGCTCTACTCGTTTTGAAATCGGTCGAAATCGAAATGGAAAAACGTTACGACAAACTCGCGAAAGTCGGCGTAAGAAGCATTGTGGATTACAATAAGAAAATCTCCGACCCGAAACGCGCGCCGAAAAACACGCCCGAAATGAAGCATTACAAATTGCCTTACATCGTTGTGATAATCGACGAACTCGCCGATTTGATGATGACTTCGGGCAAAGAAGTGGAAGAACCGATTGCGCGACTTGCGCAACTTGCGCGCGCCGTGGGAATTCATTTGATTGTGGCGACGCAACGTCCGTCCGTAAACGTAATTACGGGAACGATAAAAGCGAACTTTCCCGCGCGCATCGCTTATCAAACTTCGTCGAAAATCGATTCGCGCACAATTCTCGACAGCAAAGGGGCGGAACAACTTCTCGGACGCGGCGACATGCTTTTCCTTCCGGGCGGAATGCCTAAGCCGATAAGAATTCAAAACGCCTTTATTTCCACGGAAGAAGTCGAACAACTTACAAATTACATTTACGTTCAGCAAGGATATTCGCGGCGTTATTTGTTGCCTTCGATTTACGAAAAGAAAACGGCGCGGGATAAAAATCTTTTGAGCGATATGGACCCGATGCTTGAAGACGCCGCGCGCGTAATCGTGCAACACCAGCAAGGCTCGGTTTCGCTTATTCAGCGCAAACTCAAACTCGGTTACGGACGCGCCGCGCGAATTGTTGACCAACTCGAAGAACTCGGCGTTGTCGGTCCGCCGATGGGAAGCAAGGCGCGCGAAGTGCTTGTGGAAACTCTCGAAGAACTCGAAACTTTGCTTAGGAGCGTGTTATGACTTTCAAGAGAACGCTCGCACTTGTCTTTACGGCTTTTCTTTTTTCTCAGAGCGCTTTCGCGGCGGAAAATAAAGGCTTTGAGCAACTTCGCAAAACTTTTGCCGACGTTGAAAATTTTTCCGTGAATTTTATTTCGAAAACGAATAACATAGAAGGGACGGCGATTTACTCAAAGAAATTCGGAGAAAAAATTTCTTTCGGCGCTTATGTTATTCTCGTCAAAGCCGACACGGTTTTTAATTACAATAAGAAATCGAACCGACTTTTGATTTCGCCGCGCGAAGACGAATATTCGGATTACTCGTTGCGCGCGATTTTGTTCGAACTTCCCGAACGCTGCGAAATAACGGAAGAAGCAGGCGCAATAAAATTAACACCGCGCAATCCCGAAGAAGAAAATTTTTCGGAACTTACAATTAAAACCGACGAAAAAGGATTGCCGCGCGAAATCGTAATTACTGACTTGGGCGGACACAAAAACGAAATTGAATTGCGCGGATATAAATTTAACGTTGAACTCGACGCGAAAAATTTCGGTTTGCCGATAAATTCAAAAACGAAAATAATTGACCTCAGATAATAAACATAGCGGCGGAAAATACGGCGGCGGAATAATTTCGTTGATTATCGCCGCGTTTTTTTTGTATCTCGCTTTTCGCAATGTCGATTTGGAAAAAGCGTTTTCCATTCTTGAAAACGTTTCTTTTTTCTGGTTGCTTGTCTTTATCGCGATTTTCCTTTTGACCAATTTCGTCAGAGCCCTGCGCTGGAAGGTTATTTTACGAAACGTCAAGCGCGACGCCTCGCTACTGAATTTATTCGCCGCAATGATGATAGGCTACGGCGTTAATTCGGTTGTGCCTCGCTTGGGCGAAATTTACCGCGCTTTTTTCCTCGGCAAGTGGGAAGGGCTTTCGCGCACGTCGATGTTCGGAACGGTAATAATAGAGCGATTAATAGACATTCTTGCTCTTTTCTTTTCGGTCTTCGTCAGCGTGTTGATTTATTCGGGCGATATTTACACGCGCATTTCTTGGCTTAAAGCGACGCTTATCACGGGCGGAATAATCAGCGGCGCGTTTTTATTCGGAATAATTATGATAGTTTTAAGCGGCGAAAAAAGTTATTCGTTGGTGATTAAATTCGTCGCGAAATTCTCGCCGCGGTTCTCCGAAAAATTAAGGGAGTTTTTCGCCTCGCTCGTCGAAGGATTTGCAAGCGTCAAAGGAACGAAAACTGTGGTCGGTATCGCGGTTCTTACGGCGCTTATAATGCTTTTATACGGGCTTAATTCTTACGTCGGATTTTATTTGCTCGGATTGCAAAACTCTTACGACGTGAGTTACTCTACGGCGTGGATTTTAATGACGATAAGCGCGTTCGGCATTGTAATTCCGACGCCGGGCGGCATCGGTTCGTATCACGCAATCGTTATTTTCGTGCTTACGGCTCTTTTCGGTTTTTCATCCGACGAAAGCGCGGCTTACGCGATTTTAACGCATTTTATTTCTTACTTCGGATTTATTTTTCTCGCGGTCGTCTTTTTATTCCTCGCGAACAAACGTCAACAAAAACTCGGTTTTTCCAAACAAAATTTTTGGAGTGTATTAAAACGTGAAAACTAAAATTTATTTACTTGTTTTTTTTCTGTTGGGAGCGAATCTTTTTGCTCAACAAACGGAAGAACGTGAAATCACCGGCGGAATGGGAATTTCGTTCGAAAGCGCGCCGTCGGTTATCGATTATCTTAATTACAATTTCGCTCAAAGCGACCAATTGAGTTACGCGTTCAACAGCGCAATCGAAGGTTGGGTTGAATATGCTTTTCGTTATTCCGATAACATCAAACTCGGCGCGGAATATTGCTACAATTATTTTGCGTATTCTAACGTGAACACAATCGGCTTTATTTACGAATTCGACAAAACCGTTCACGCGATAACGGCTCTCGGGTATTACGTTAAAGAAGGCAACGGTTACGAATTTAAACTCGGCGGCGGCATCGGCTTTCGTTACGCCACGGTTGTCGAAAAAATTTATCAAACGGAAGATTATTCGGCTACGGGTTTCGGTATGCTTGCGCGCGCGCAAGGTTTAACGTCCCTCGGCGGTAATTTCTACGCAAATCTCGGAATTGACGCTCGCTACGATTTAATCGGAGTTGCAAGCAATTCCGACGGTAATTTGATTAACGACGCCACCGGGCTTGAAGTCGATCTTTCAAGTCTCGCGTTTTCAATTCGCATCGGCGTTTCTTATTTGTTTTGATTTATGAAAGAAAACTTTTTTCTGAACACATTCTTGGTAAATAAACGGAGTGAATTTTGAACGTAATTCAAGCGATAATTCTCGGAATTATTCAGGGATTAACGGAGTTTCTTCCCGTAAGTAGCACGGGACATTTAACTGTGGCGGGAAAATTAATGGGCGTGATTTCAGCCGAACATCCCGAACGTTGGACGGCGTTTATCGCGGTAATTCAACTCGGAACGCTTCTCGCGGTTTTGATTTATTTCAGAAACGATTTGATTAATATCGTCCGCGATTTTATTGCGGATAATTTAATCGAAAGAAAAAAATACGCGGAGCAAAGCGTGAATTCGCGGCTCGGTTGGCTGATAATTATCGGCTCCGTTCCCGTCGTGATTATCGGTTTGGGATTTAAAGATTACATCGAAGGCGCGTTTACGAAAAATCTTTACGTGATTTCCGGCAGCCTGATTTTATTCGGGCTGTTGCTCGCTTTTGCGGAGAAGGTCGGAAAATTCAAAAAGGATATGAACGAAATAACTTGGAAAGATGCGCTTGTTATCGGCGTGTTTCAATCGTTTGCGCTTATTCCCGGCTCGTCGCGTTCGGGCACGACGATTACCGGCGGACTTTTCAGCGGACTTAAACGGGACGTCGCCGCGCGCTTTTCTTTTTTGCTCGGCATTCCCGCAATTCTCGGAAGCGGCTTGCTCGAATTTTATCAATCGCTCGAATACCTTGACGGCGACGCCGCGCTAACGCTTGCCGTTGCCACTTTTGTTTCCGCCGTTAGCGGCTATTTCGCAATCGATTTTCTTATTAAGTATTTGAAAAGACATTCCACGCGCGTTTTCGTTAGTTATCGCGTTGCCGCGGCGCTTTTGATTTTGTATATGATTACTTCCGGATTGATAAGTCCGTAAATTAACGCTTAAACAAAAATCGGAAGGAGGAAAAATGAAAAAG
>CAYZMW010000045.1:0-18545 GCA_964479645.1 uncultured Melioribacter sp.
AGTTTCATCGAAAGTTCGTCCGATTCCAAGCCGCTCAGTTTTTCGTCTTGCGCCGATTTTTTTATGGTTTCGATAAAATCCGAATATTCTTCGAGAACATCGACGCTTGCAAGAATTGAAATTTTGTGGGTCAAAAATTCGAGTTTTATCAAGTCTTCTTTTGAAATCGTTTCTTTAAGAACTATTTCGCGAATTAAATCTATCAGTTCAAGGTAAAGTTCCGATTTCAAGTCGAAAATCTTCACGCGCTGTTCTTTTTCGAGTTCCACTTCGCTTTGCTTGTTAATTAACGCGGCTGTTACAGCCATAGTGGCGATTGTGCCGAGAATAACAAGCACGGTTTCCTGCACGTACGGCATTTTTATCGAAGAATAATAGGCGGACTGAAGAAAAATATAACCCACCAAAAAAGTAACGGAGGCTACCAACGAATATTTCAAACTCTTTGTCATTTCACATAATCTCAAAATTAATTCCGTAAAGATAACAAAAAAAGCCCTTCTTGATGAAGGGCTTTTTTAACATCAATTTTCAAGGACGAAATTAACCGCAACCGCCGAGCGCACGTTTAACTTTTGGAACAACGACTTTTTTCGGTTTCGCTTCTTTTATAAGAACCGGCAGAACTTGCGCGGCATACGCGCGAAATCTCCACGTGTCTCTTTCGGCGCGAGTTTTCGGTTCGCGGTCGGGCATTTTAAAATCAAGAATTTCTTTTGTAAACGTGGGACAACCGCCTTCAAGAATGTAAAATTGACTTGTGTCGTAGCCCAATTCTTTCGCCAAATGATACGCTTTCGTTTCGTCTTCTTCGTTGTAAGAAATCAGAACGACTTGCTTATCGTATCGCGAAAGCGCATTGCGCAAATTGTCCGTCCAAAAATCTTCGACGCGCGCGTGCAAAGAATTCGGCAACGCTTGCTTTTCGAAATCTTTCGTGTCCCTAAAATCCACCAATTGCAAAGTCGGGTCTTTTTTGACAAGTCGCAAAGCAAGTTCGTCGATTGCCATTTTCTGCGGATGCACGTTTTGCGCGAACTCCTTTGTTCCGTACGCTTTTAACAAAGCCTGTTTTCGCGGATACATAAACAGCGCAAGGAAAGCGACCAAAAAAGCAACCGCTGTAATTTTAATCATTCCGCTCTTTGTTGTCGGGTCGTTCGTTTCGCCGTTGTTTACTTTTCGTTCGATAGCGTTAACTCCCCAGTAAGAAAGGAACGCGACTATGATAATCAGAAACGCGAACGTTCCCATGGACATGCCGAGAAAATCGTGAACTTGCGGAATGCCGTAATAATAACCAGTGTGAACGGACGCGAAAGCGGGATAAGCCACCGCGAAAATGAATATACCGAGTCCGACGCCGATTAAGAAAAAGAGCGCGTCCAATTTTCCTATTACCGTGGCGCAAACGCTTGTGCCGGGACAAAATCCGCCGATGATAAACCCGAGTCCCATGATAAATCCGCCAATGACAATCGACCACAGATAAAGCGGATTAATGTAAATGAGACTTAAATCCAACAAATCGAAATACGAAAGCAAAAGTATTCCGAACATCGCCGTTACCGCGGCGGTGAAAAAGACGCGCCACACGGTGAAATCGTAACCGTAAAATAGTCCGACCAATTTTTTAGATGTTGAAAATCCCGCTTGCTCCAATAAAAAACCGAAGAAAAATCCGATTACAAGCGCGATTATCAAATCCAAATTCGGTTCCGGAAATAAAGGTCCCATAATTTATTCTCTCTAAATTTTTTTTATAACCAAAGTTTTCTAAAAAAATACGCAATTGCGTAAGACGTTCCGAAAATCATAAGAAACGTTAAAAATCCCGCGACGGAATAAACCGCCATTCCGCTTAGCGCCGCGCCGCTTGTGCAACCGCGTGCGAATTGCGAGCCCATTCCGAACAACGCGCCGCCGATAAGCGCGGCTATTAATCGCGTCTTATTCGAAATTTTTTCTCCTTTGTCGATTTTAAAACCGATGCGTTCGGAAATCAAACCCGAAACAAACGCGCCGATTGCAACGCCGATGATTTCGAAAATCAGCCATGTTTTAAGCGGTCCTTCGGGATGCGCATCGTTATATTTTTTAATGTACTGTATGCTTTCCGCTTTTGCCGGCGCAACCACGTCCACGGTTTCCACCACAAGCGCTTTAACCGCCCCGCTTGCTCCGAGACCGTCGCCGGTAATGTAAATCGAAACCACTATCAAAACGCCGAGCAAAAAGCCCGCGAGATAAGGGTTCATATATTTTGTTTTCTTTTCCATTGTTTTATCCCGAATTTAATTTTCTTTTTCTTCTTCGTCTTCTTCAATTTCTTCCCAGCCGGTAATCATGGCTTTGAGATTTGTAAGAACCGTATGTCCGGTCGTAATCAAATAAAGATGTCCTATTAAAAAAATCACAAGGAAATACGCGCCCGCGGTGTGTATCGCCGCTATCGTGCTTAAATCGTGAACGTTTAGCGGATTTACCGTAACGGCTTGCGGCACGCGATAATACATATACAAAACGCCTGTAAATCCCATGACGGGAATTATCACAACCATCAAAACGAAATATGTGATTTTCTGCAACGGATTGAGTTTGCTCAAAACCGTTTTTTTAACGGGGTGCGGCGCGTTCTTGAAAATTCCCAGCAAGTAATATTCTATTTGCGCTTTCATGTTTTTGTAGGTAGGCAAATATTGTCGCCATTCGCCGACAGCAATATGCCAGAAAAAGGTGAAAACAATCAAAGCAAGCAACGCCCAGCCCGCATAACGATGATACATCACGGCGTTTTTGTAACCGAAAAAGGAATACGAGCCGTGAACTTCGAAACCCGTCAATGCAAGGAACAAAATCAACATCGCTTGCGTCCAGTGCCAGAAACGTTCGAAACCTTTGTAAATATAAACTTTTTTCATTTCCGTATATTCCTATGCTTTTTTCTTTCTTGTTAAAATGTAGCGAGCCGCTCCGTGTCCGAGCACGCCGAGAATAGTCAATAAAATCAAGAGTTTCCCGATTTGGTCAATTGCGGCGAATCTGTCGCGCCCCGGCATGTAGAAATCATCCAAGTTCACCAAACGACTTCCTTCGGGCGTGTGACATTCCACGCATTGCACCGATTTGTCTTTCGACGAAACCATGTGGTCGATTTTCCAATACGAAACGGTTTCGATAAAATCATGTTTACCGCTGTAAGGCAGACCGGCATGTTTCATACCGAGTTCGCACGCTTTGTCCCAATCGAAGTCTTTCCAATAAGCGCCTTCGCCTTTTTTATCCGCGTACAAATAAGGATAAATCAACATGCGAGTAACGGGGTCGAAAGGTTGCCGCGTAATATGCGAACGCACGGGAATTATTTTCGCAAATCTGTCGCCGTAACTTCCGTAAAACGGATTAAGCACAACGACCGTATCGCCTTCGGGGATTTTATCGCCGGGCAAATAATGTCCCGCCGTTCCGTTAAACCAAGTATATTCGGGTTTTATTTTGCGTGCGTATTTGAAACTTCCTTTTATCGATTTGTAGATGTGATTTCCGAGAGAATCTTCTTCCATAAACGGCTTGCCGTTTTCGTCGAGTTTTCCCGCCGTTGACCAATCCCAGTAAGTATTTACCGAATTGACTTTGGCGTAAATCGGAATATGGCACGTTTGGCAAGCGACCTTTAACGTGTGTTCGTTCAATATCGCTTCGTTATGCGGCGTTTCGGTGTGACACTCTTCGCACGTCGCTCTGCCGATATTTTGCGCTTCTATCGAGTAAAGTTTTCCCGAAATATCGTGATGTTCCGTTTTGTGACAATCCACGCAAACGAGATTCGCGCCTGCGTCCGCCATGTGAATATCGATATCTTTCGTAGGATGAAACTGAGCCTTTTCCAAATCCCCGTGCTTTACGTTGTTGCCGCCGCCGCCGAAAAAGTGACAAACGCCGCAATTGTCGCGCGTCGGTCGTCCCACGCTTTGAGCGACTTTTTTCAAATCGACGTTCGGCGCTGGGTCGCCGCCCATGTTAGCGCCTTTAACATATGTTAAGGATTGATCGTGGCACACAAGACAATCGACTTCGTCTTTCTTTTTGTACGAAAATTCCTTTTTGGACATATCGTATCCGATGTGACATTTTCCGCAACTTTTCGTATTGCCGATTGTCGAAATACAAAAATTATTAATCACGTTTTTCTTTCCGAGATACGCTATGCCCTTCCCTTTAACATAAATCGGACGTTCCCACGTCCAGTGCGGATTTTTCATTATTTCATCCGCCGAATTTTGATGACAAGTCAAACACGCCCTTGTTACTTCCTGCGGGGTTTTAAAATCTTTTTGAAGTTCGGCGTATTTGCTGTGGTCGGTCTTCTTCGCTCTTGGTTTCGAGTACTCTTTTTTTAACTTATCCAATTTTGTGGGGTAAGTGTAAGGGTCTTTGAAATAATTGTAACCCGCGATGAAAAGAATGCCCAAGACAAGAAGCGTCAAATAAGTTTTTCCCATTGTTTCTCCGAAGATGAACTTAATTTTGCTTTAATTTTCCATTTAACTTTCTTAAAATAACGACAGATAAACAGATAAGCAAATCTGATTTACTTTTTTGTTCATTTACACTCACATGCACTAAAAAAATCGGTTCAAAATTAAACGGAGTAAGGAGAACTTAATTTAGGATTTCTATTTTTAAATCCCGCTGTGGCGGAGATAAATCCCGAGAATAAACGGCGTTATGCATCAATAAATCGGAGTTTCGCAATATCCGAAAGACGCACGCGATTTGTTGGTCGGTTTCTTCCTTTTTTAACTTTCGGGTTCTTTCCAATCGCCGTTTTCTTTAATCAAAGAAATCAATTCGTCAACGGCAATTTCGGCGGGAACATTTCTCTTAACCACTTCGCGCCCTTTGTACAAAGTGATTTTCCCGGGACCTGCGCCGACGTAACCGTAATCGGCGTCCGCCATTTCGCCGGGACCGTTAACGATGCAACCCATTATTCCAATTTTCACGCCGACGAGATGCGACGTTCTTTCGCGAATTTTGTTCGTAACTTCCACCAAATCGAAAAGCGTTCTACCGCACGAAGGACAAGCGATGTACTCCGTTTTTGAAATCCTTACACGCGCCGCTTGCAAAATTGCAAAAGCGAGTTCATTGGATTTTTCCGCATCAACATTTTTCGCTTTAATCCAAATTCCGTCGCCGTAGCCTTCGAGCAGAAGCGCTCCGAAGTCGGTAGCCGTATAAACGGCAAGTTTTTCAACATCCGTAAAATCGTATTCGTTATAAATCACAACGGGATTGCGGACATTCCGCAAATCGAACTCAAAGAAAATTCGCCTTATTTCCGCGACAAAATTTTCGTTATCCGAATAAAGAACGAAAATAGCGTTTTTATGATTTTCAAGTCGCTTGAAATTCTCCGAAAAAACGTCGTTAACATTTACTCTAATCGCAACGGGTTTGCGTAATCTCTTTTCGTCCGTTTTACCAAACTCAACAACGGGCAAGCACTTCGCAACGGTATTTCCCGAACTTCTCAGCGCTACAAGTTCCGTTTTCCTTCCCGTCTTTTTGCTTGCGATAAAATCGGGACTTCCGTCCGAAATTTCGAAGCCGCTTTCGGAAAGTTTAACGCCGATTTGCGAAAGCGATTTTGCGTCAAGCGACTTTTGCGAAGTGAAATCCGCAACAACGGCAACGCGATTTTTCCCGCCGAAACCCGCAACGGCAAAAGTTTCGCGCTTCTTGTATTCGAAAGGATTTTTAACAATCGTTTTTAGTTCGGGAATTTTCTTGGAATTTTTTCTGACGGAATATCTTTCCACGAATAATTTCGCAACGGGAATTTCCGCTTCGGGCGGTTCGGTAAGCGAAACTCTTATCGTGTCGCCGATACCGTCTTCAAGCAACGCGCCGATACCCACCGCCGACTTCACGCGTCCGTCGAGTCCGTCGCCCGCTTCCGTCACGCCGAGATGAATCGGGTAATCCATTCCGAGTTCGAGCATTCTTGCCGTAAGCAATCTGTACGCCGCAACCATAATTCGCGTATTGCTTGCCTTCATCGAAATGACAATGTCGTGAAAATTATTTTCACGACAAATATTTACAAATTCAAGAGCCGATTCCACCATGCCTTCGGGCGTATCGCCGTAGCGACTCAAAATTCTATCGGAAAGCGAACCGTGATTCGAACCGATTCTTATTGCCGTTCCGTACTCTTTACAAATTTTCACAAGCGGCGTAAAGCGTTCGCGAATTCTTTCGATTTCCGCGGCGTATTCGGCGTCGCTGTAATCTTTGAAGAGGAACTTTTTTTTATCTACGTAATTGCCGGGATTAACTCTAACTTTTTCCACAATTCGCGCGGCGATTTCCGCGGCTTTCGGCGTGTAATGAATATCGGCTATAAGCGGAACGTCGTAACCCCGCTTTTTAAGTTCCTTTTTGATTTCGGCAAGATTTTCCGCTTCCTTCTGCGAAGGCGCCGTAATTCGCACGTATTCGCCACCCGCTTCCGCAAGCCTTATCGTTTGTTCGACCGTGGCAAGCGTGTCCATCGTGTCGGTGGTTGTCATCGATTGTATTCTAATCGGATTTTCACCGCCAAGCGGAATGTTTCCGATATTTACGACGCGCGTTTTAAATCTCTTAAATTCGGTTAAACTTTCGCAATATTTATAATTGTTAAACGACATTATTTTTCTTGTTCAAAGATTTTTTTATCGAACCGTAAAACTTAAAAAAATTATCGCATTCGAAGCGTATATTCGACGAAGTTCGTGAGCAATAATAGGAAAGAAACAAAACGTGTTTTTTTTAATTTCTTTTCGCCACGAACGAATAAAACGCAAGATATTTTTCCCCGCCGAATTTCATAAACACGTTGGCTTCGTGACTTATTCGATGAATTAATTTTTTGTAATAACTTTTTTCTTCTTCGGAAAGAAGTTCTTTGCGTTGCTCGAAAAGGCGTAAAATTTTTTCGTAATAGTTTTTCAGCGCGTTTTCAAATTTCCTTGCCGTCAATATTTCAAAACCGCGCTCGGAATAATATTTTTTAATTTCGCTCTCTTTCAAGGGAACAAGCCCCGCCCAATCCAGTAAATCGGAAATCATTCGCGGTACGTTATCGTTAACGATTACAATTTCGCCGACGGACAAAAGCCCGTTCGGTTTCAGAATTCGTTTCACTTCCCGTATGATTTTTTTTCTGCTATCACGCGTTAACGCCGCTTGCGCGTAAACCAAATCGAACGTCTCGTTCGCGTAATCGGTTCTTTCGAATTCCATTATTTTAGGATTAATATCACTTTCTTCCAACAACAATTTGGCATTCAAAAGCGCTTCGTAATCTTCCACAATCAATTCGGTCTGTGCGGAAAAAACTTCCGAAAGTTTTATCGCCAGCGGCTCCGACGCTTCGCCCATTACAAGAATTTTATCGATTTTTTCTGGTGCGATTTTTCGTAATTGCTCGAATTGTTTGCTTCCGCCCGGAAGCAAAATTTCGCTTCTTTTTTTGTTTTTCATTAAATGTTCCAGTGTTTCATGCTTAATCTGAATTTATTATACGCCCAAGTTAACACAAATGCGAATAAAACGGCGGTAATTCCTATTACCACGCGATAATATTCAGGCGCGGTAATTGCAATTCTGATTATTACGGTCGTTAACGCGAAACCCGAATTGCGAAAAATCGTGTAATAGTTGGACGTATAACGCATTGCAAGAAAGACTATCAGAATGTCCGTAAAAATCAAAAACGTAAAAAGTGAATCAAAGAAATTATAATATTTGGGGCCGGACTTCAAGCCGAATAAAATCGAAATCCCAAGCAAGATTGCATAAGCCAAAATTAACAAGGCAAGGCATTTCTTTATTGAAACGAACGAATACTGCTCTTCCTCCGAACTCGTAATGGGCATATGGCTTTGAATTTTGTAGTAGTAACCCAAAATAATCAAAATGACAACCGCTCCGAAAATATCGGAAAGCAAAATGGTCATCGGTTTGAAATTTGTAATTAACGAAAGCGGTTCGTCGAAATAAACCAAATCCTTGAAACCGTCTCGCAAAATTATCAGCGAAAGAATTTCAATTTGTTTACCAAGCGCATTGGAAACTGAATATTTCAAATTGAATATCATGCTCAGCACTTCATAAACAAGCAACATGGTAAACGTCAAACGGATGGGATACAAATGGCTTGAAGGAACGATATGCTTAAACGATTCGGGTAAAAACCCCGCATTTTTCAAATAGACCGCAAGAGAAACCACAGCAAAGAGAATAAATAATCCCGCGGAAATGATTGTCTTGAACAACCTACTTTCCCAAAATTCCTCAATTTTGTCAAAAAGAATGTTAACTACGAAATAACATTTTTTCATATTCTTTTTCGCTTAAAATTATTAATTATTAATATAAGAAAATGCCGCTCCAAGTAAAACTCGGAAGCGGCATTTCCGTATTATCCGGGGGAATGGGGGGCTATGAAAGTTCTTTTTTGCTGAAATACCAATCCACGTATTCGTAACCTTCGTTCGCTCTTTTCTTCGCTTCTTCGTGAGTTGCCGGCGGAGGAACGATAACTTTGTCGCCGGGTTGCCAGTTTTCGGGAGTTGCAACGCCGTATTTATCGGAAGTTTGCAATGCGACAACAAGTCTGTAAATTTCGTCGATACTTCTTCCGTTCGAAAGCGGATAATAAACCATTGCGCGAAGAATACCTTTGTCGTCAATTACGAATACCGCACGAACCGCGGAAGTATCCGAAGCGTTTTCGTGAATCATGCCGTATTTTTTCGCGACGTCCATGCTTAAATCGGCAATAATCGGGAAAGGAATTTCGACGTCGAAATTTTGTTTGATATTTTCCACCCAAGCGATGTGAGAAAATACGCTATCGATGCTAAGTCCGATTACTTGGGTATTGATTTTTTGGAAATCGTCGAATTTTTTAGCGAACGCCATAAATTCGGTTGTACAAACGGGCGTAAAATCGGCGGGGTGTGAAAATAATACGACCCATTTACCTTTGTAATCCGAAAGCGAAATTTGTCCGTGAGTTGTCGGCGCGGTAAATTCGGGTGCGGGTTCGTTTAGTCTCGGTAATCCAACGGTTTTGACTTCTTGATTTTCCATAATTAATTCTCCTTTTTTAATTTGTGTTATTTTTGTTTTCTTTATCCAAACATTCGGTGCAAACTATATTTATTCTCAACGAATAATCAAGATACATGTTTTTGCCCACCACCTTACCCGGTATTTCAATTTCGTCGATTTCACCGGGTTCGACGTCGATAATTTTTCCGCACTTGACGCAAACAAGATGGTGATGCGGCTCTACAACGGGGTCGTACCTTACTTTATTGTGCAGCGGAGTGACTTTTTTTATAAATCCGTATTTTTCAAATGTTTCCAACGTGTTATAAACCGTCGCAAAAGAAATGGTCGGATTATCTTCCTTAATCGCGTTGTAAATATCTTCCGGCGAAGGATGACTCTTATTTCCCAACAACTCTTTATATATGATAATTCGTTGCGGAGTAACGCTTAATTTCACTTCTTTGCATTTGTCGATAAAATCTTGTATCTCTCTATTAATCATAATGTAATTTAGAATTATTATTAATTATTAAATTTTACAATTCAATAATAAACAAAATCGGACTGTTTGTCAAGTATTATTTTTAGAATTATTATTATTTTTTTCATAAACCGCTATTGCAATGTGTTTTTAACCGAACGAATCCGTTAGTCGGACGGAAAGAACACGAATTAATTGCGCTCGTTAATCTCAAATTGATTATTTTTGTATTTTTAAAACCAAACGGGAAAACAAAATTTATGAGCAAACCTGAAATAAAATCGACGACGATACTCGGAATAATCCACAACGGAAAAGCGGCAATCGGTGGTGACGGACAAGTTACGCTCGGCAATACCGTCGTAAAACATAATTCAAGAAAAATTCGCAAACTTTACGGCGGAAAAGTAATGTGCGGCTTTGCAGGCTCGGCGGCTGACGCTTTTACCCTGCTCGGAAGATTCGAAGAAAAATTGAACGAATTTCGCGGCAACGTGGAACGCTCCGTAGTGGAACTCGCAAAAGATTGGCGCACCGACAAATATCTGCGCCGCCTCGAAGCGATGCTTGCCGTCGTTTCGGAAAAACACACGTTTATCGTTTCGGGAACGGGCGACGTTATCGAACCGGACGACAATATCGTGGCAATCGGCTCGGGCGGAATGTATGCGCTTGCCGCCGCGCGAATGCTTGTTAAATACGGCAATCTCGAAGCGGACGAAATAGTGCGGGAAGCCTTACAAACAGCCTCCGAAATCTGCATTTACACAAACGACAAAATCAACGTTGAAGTTTTGGAAGGTGAAAAATGAAAAACATTTTAAACAACAATCTTACTCCTTCGCAAATAGTAGAGGAATTGAACAAGTTCATTATCGGGCAAGACGATGCGAAACGCGCCGTAGCCATCGCATTGCGAAATCGTTGGAGACGCCAGCAAGTGGAGCAAACCATTCGCGAAGAAATAATGCCCAACAATATTATTCTGATTGGACCTACGGGCGTGGGGAAAACCGAAATAGCGCGCCGACTGGCGAAACTTGCGAACGCCCCTTTCATTAAGGTGGAAGCCTCAAAGTTTACGGAAGTCGGTTACGTCGGGCGCGATGTCGAATCGATGATACGCGATTTGACCGAACTTTCGGTAAATATGGTGAAAGCGGAAAAAACGGAAGAAGTCCACGAAAAAGCAATGAGTATCGCCGAAGAGAAAATTCTCGATATTCTTATTCCCCCCGTGATTAAACCGCCTTACGAACATAATGCGGACGAATCCGAAGACGAAGAGGAACTTCAAAACAGAAAAACGCGCGAATGGATGCGCGAAAAATTGCGCCGCGGTGATTTGGACGACAAAACGATTGAATTCGATTTCACGGTGCCCGCCGCGGGCATGCAAATATTGGGACCAATGGGACCCGACGACTTGGGAATGAACATCGGCGAATTGATTTCGACCATGATGCCGAAGAAAAAGAAAAAGAGAAAAGCCACTATAAAAGAAGCGAAAAAAATAATCGCCCAAGAAGAGGCGCAAAAACTTATCGATATGGATGCGGTTCAGCGCGAAGCCATTCGCCGCGTTCAGGAATCGGGAATTGTTTTTATCGACGAAATCGACAAAATAGCCGGAAGCGACAAAGGACACGGGCCTGATGTTTCGCGCGAAGGAGTTCAACGCGACATGTTGCCGATTGTGGAAGGTTCTACGGTAAATACGAAATACGGACCCGTAAAAACCGACCATATTTTATTCATCGCATCGGGCGCGTTTCACGTTTCGAAACCGTCGGACTTAATCCCCGAACTTCAAGGACGTTTCCCGATTAGAGTTGAATTGAAAAGTCTTACCAAAGAAGATTTCGTTAAAATTTTAACGGTGCCCGAAAACGCTTTGCTAAAACAATACGCCGCGCTTCTCGAATCGGAAAACGTGGAACTTTCGTTTGAAAAAGACGCAATTGAGGAAATAGCGTCGATTGCGGCGGAAGTGAACGAACGCGTCGAAAATATCGGCGCGCGACGTTTGCATACAATACTAACAACGCTTCTCGAAGACTTACTTTTTGAAGTTCCGGACAAAAACACGGAAAACAGCATAACCGTAACGGGCGAAATGGTACGCGAAAAAATGACGGAGATAGTCAAAGACAGAGATTTAAGTCAATATATTTTATAATTAGTAATTTTTTATTAAAGGCGACATTATCCGTCGCCTTTTTTTATTAACCGTTTATCCTTCCCTTTTTTTTCCTTATTTTATTTAATTAAAAAAATTTTTTTGGCTTTACCATGAAAAGAGCGCTATACGTTTTTTTGTTTCTTCTTGCTTCGACAGTTTCGATTTCCGCACAAAATTCCACCGGGTTGAAAGAACTCGCGCAACAACACATGCAAAGCGGAAGATACGGCGAAGCAATCGATTTGCTTAATAAATTCATAACGGCTAATCCTCAAAACGCCGAAGGATATTATTTGCGCGGATTATGTTACGAAGCGCGATATCAATTTCAACACGCGGTAATCGACTTGCGTCGCGCGGTGAAACTTGCAAAAGGCGAAAAAAGAAACAAATATATGGAGGCGCTCAACCGCGTGAAAAAAGTATGGTACGCACAACTCAAAAAGAAAATTCAAGGGCACAAACGCGAAATAGCAATTGACCCCGGCAATCCGATAAATTACTTGGAAATC
Source organism: uncultured Melioribacter sp. (assembly GCA_964479645.1). Lineage (GTDB taxonomy): Bacteria > Bacteroidota > Ignavibacteria > Ignavibacteriales > Melioribacteraceae > WGAL01. Next base: position 12,287 of record CAYZMW010000045.1, read on the forward strand.
GGAAAATCCTATCGCAAAATGGAAGAATACGCTTTGGCGGAAGAGTGGTACGATAAATATCTCGCTCTCGACGATAACGCTTCCCCCGACGAAATTATTCGTTACACCGAAATTCTTGCGAAGAATAATCACATTAAAAAAGGCGAAAAAATTCTGAAAAAATACGTCGAACGTTATCCTGAGGACTGGCGTTTGTGGAGCCGCTACGGAACGTTCGCTCTTTGGCTCGGAAAAAGAAAAACGGCCGAACAAGCGTTTCAAACCGCTTTGAGTTTCAAACCTTATTTTCAAGAAGCGCTCGACGGCTTGGACAGAGCGAAAAAAATTCCTTACGTTACGCAATACGACCCGCGCAACGACGGGAGAAAACTTTCGTACATAGACAAATTATTCGCCGCCGTTAAGGCAAATCCGAAGAGTAAAAAGGCGCGTTTTCGTTTAATCGACGAACTCGTAAAGAGAAAACGATACGAAGAAGCCTATCAACAAGCGCTCGAATTTGCGGATTTATTGCCCGACGACGAAGCGGCGCAAAACAAATTGACGAAAGTGGAAGAACTTCGCCGAAAATATTACGACCGACAAATCAAACGTAATTTGAAAAAATTAAAACGTAATCCGCGAAACACAAAAGCCTTGCTCGCGCTCGTGCAATACTACGAAAATCTCCAAGATTACGACAGCGCGCTCGAACTCCTTCGTCAATATTTTGAGCGTTATCCGAAAAGTCGAAATTACGCTCTGAAATTTCGTTACGCCAAATTAGCCGCTTGGAATCGCGATTTCGATTTGGCGGGACAATTACTTGACGAATTAATTGAGAAAAAACCGAACAATCTTGATTACAAACTTTTGCGCGGACAAATTCTCGTGTGGACAAATCAGGATATCGACCTCGCAAGAGAATATTTAAGCGAAGTTTTGAAGAAACGCCCGAATGATTTTAACGCGCTTCTCGCAATGGGAAGTTTGAAAATTTTGGAGCAAGACCCGGAAGGCGCGCAAATTTACGCGGACAAAGCGCGAAAAATCAACCCCGATAACGACGATTTGAACGAACTCCAAACGCAAATAGATTTATTGAAACAACGTCTCGAACAAGAACATTTGCTCGAAACATTGAACGAAGGACGCGAACTCGTACAAGATTCGAACTGCGCGGAAGCGCTACCCTACTACGAAGAATATCTTGAAAAGGCGCAACCGAACGATTTGATAAAAAAAGAATACGGCGACGTTCTCTTCTGCGCCGGCGATTATGAAAAAGCGCTTGAAATTTATGACGAAGTTCTCCAAGACGGTTATTGGTACGACGCCGCTTTGCAAAAAGCGAAAGTTCTTTTCCAAGCGGGCGATTCGCTCGAAGCCGTACGCGCTTTCAAATGGGTCGTCGAAGAAGATTCAGCGGAATTCGAACCGCGCCTCTATCTCGGCGATTCTTATGTAAAAGTCGGCGAATACGATTCCGCGCTTGCGGTTTACGACACGCTCTTGACTTGGGATTTGGATTCCACTCAACGCGCAATGGTGGAAATGCGTTACAATTGGGTGCCCGTAACGGGCTTGCAAGGCTTTCTAAAGTCATTCCCATCGTCAATCAGTTTTGCGCCGAACGCCGCATTTTATTCGGACAACATCGATTTTTTGATGACAAACTACGGCGGAAGGTTGGATTTCGGTGCGTTGTCGTGGTTGTCTCTCGGCGTGGGCTTACAAAAGTTCGCATTGAAAAGCGAATATAATTATCGCTCGTTCGCCCTTTTCCAAGGCGGAATTTTTCTGCGATGTTGCGAAAATTGGTCGGCTTCGTTTTTGCTCGGCTCTCTCGCAACCGCGGGTTACGAATCGTACGGAGATTACGAAATTAACGTAACGTACAAGTTGGAAAAATATCTCGAAATAGGCGGCTATTTCATCAATCGCGACGCGGGTCTGATACTTTATTCTCCGGGCTTGATAAATAATATCGAAGGGAGAATTCGCGTTGCAATGTACCGCTTGAATTGGCGATACGTGCACAAAACGAATTTCATAATAAACGGCTATTTCAGTTATTTGTCAATGACGGACGGAAACGCCGGAAATTATTTCATGCTCCGTCTCGGCAAAAAATTCGGCGACTTTACAACGGGCGGTTACGAATATTATTTTGCAAATTTCCGTTACGACATGAGTTTGTATCAAAATCCCGACTACGCGGAAACGGGTCACGCTTATTATTATTCGCCTCAAGAATTTATTACGCACAGCCTCTGGATAGATTACCAACTTGAAGAAAGCGAAGAATGGAACGTGTTGTTCGGCGGAAAACTCGGCTACGTCCCCGCCTCCGCTTTCGTAATTTTCGAAGGATACGCAAAAGCGGTTTACAAGCCGTTCGACCGACTTATTATTACGGGACAATTAAGCGCAGGCAATTCCTTGCGCGACATTGAAGGATATCGTTCCTTCTCCGGCGTTTTGACGGCTTATTGGACATTTTATCCGTAACGGGAACTTTTTCCGTTCTAAAAACTAAAATTATTCGGACGGTGCTTCGATAGTAAGACAGAAAAAAGATTTTTATTACAATGATTGAAATCAGAATTTCAAATACCGTGGCTGTCCAATTGTTGGTCGATAAAATGGAAGCGGAATTTCGCTCGCGAATTAAAGCGGGCATTTATTCCGACGATATGACAATCGACAAATTGCCGTTTAATCAAATTCTCGAAATCACGGAAATCGCGGTTTTCGATGCGGTTTCCATTTTGCCTTACGATATTATTTTAAAGGACACCAACATTCATGAAATCATCGCCAAGGCGATACAATCGCTTGCGGTGATTTTCAACCATTCCGCCTTTTCATTTTACACGCCCGAAAAAGTGCAGAATATTTTGCTTCCCATGAAAAAACTTTACAACGAAGCGGAAGATAAAAAATCGTTCGTTTACAATTGATTTTTATTCCGATTTTCTTCCTTGCTCACATCATTTTATTTCGCTTTTTCTTATATTCGGAAAATTCTTTGGAGGAAATCATGAAAAAATTTTTAACAGCGCTTTTTATTTTTCTTATCGCAACCGACTTTTCCTTTTCTCAAATTTCCGAAAATTACGTAAGCGGCAGAGTTGTCGTGAAATTTACGAAAAATGTCGCTCCCGATAAAATCCTTAATTTTACCGCAAAAACAAATTTGTCTTTGGGAGAAATTAAAACCGAAAAAGTTTTCGAAAGCGTCAAGAACAACGGCTTGAATAATATTTATTTTATTAATTATTCGGCACCCGCCGATCCCGAATACGTCGCTTCCGCTTTTGCGAAAAATAAATTCGTCGAATGGGCTGAGCCCGATTATTACGGCGATTTGGCGGGCTTCGTTCCCAACGACAGTCTTTATTCCGAACAATGGTATTTGAAAAAAATCGATATGGAAAATGCGTGGGAAATCGAACAAGGCGCGGACGATTTGGTGGTAGCCGTTGTGGATAACGGTTTGAGTGTTCAGCATCCCGAATTGCTCGGACACCTATGGCAAAATCCGAACGAAATCGCCGACGGCGTTGACAACGACGGAAACGGACTTATCGACGATATTTACGGATGGGACTTCGGCAATAACGATAACGGTATCGAACACGACGGGGACAGTTATCACGGAACGCAAGTCGCCGGACTTATCGGCGCGGCGACAAACAATAACGTAGGCATCGCATCGGTGGGTTTTAACCTTAAAATCATGGGATTGAAAATTACCGACCTGCAAAGTTACACCGAAGTGATAATGTCCGCAGGATATCGCGCAATCGTTTACGCCGCCGATAACGGCGCCGACGTAATTAATTGCAGTTGGGGAAATTATCAATTTTCTCATCTCGGCGCAGAAGCGGTTGATTATGCAATTGAACACGGCGCGGTGGTTGTAGCCGCGGCGGGCAACGACGGCGAAAACGAAATATTTTATCCCGCCAAATACGGCGGCGCGCTTTCCGTCGGAGCGACCGATAGCACCGACGCAAAATGGGACGCATCGAATTTCGGTTATTACGTCGATTTAATGGCGCCGGGCGAAAATATCATCTCGCTCTCGGGAGAAAACGGATACGCAACGGCAAGCGGCACTTCGCTCGCAACGCCGCTCGTTTCGGGAACCGCGGCGCTTGTTAAAAATCATTTTCCCGATTTATCCCCCGCGCAAGTCGCCGAAAGAATTCGCGTTAGCGCGGACGATATTTATTCCGCAAATTCTTCCGATTACGCTTACCTGCTCGGCGCGGGAAGATTAAACGCATACGCGGCATTGACGAACGTCGGCATGAAGTCCGTGCGCGCTTCCGCTTTTAATTTCACGGATAATCACGATAACGTATTTGTCGCGAACGATACGATATTTTTCTCGGCAACATTTGATAACATTCTCTCGGATTGCGTGAATTTGCAAATTACGATTTCCACCGACGACCCTTACCTCGCAATTGACATGGGAAATCTAAATATCGGCGCGGTCGCTTCCGGCTCTTCGTTTTCAAACGGTCAAACGCCTTTCGTCCTTCGTGTTGCATCGAACGTGCCTCAAAATCATAAAGCGTATTTAAGAATAAATTACGAAGACGGAGAATATTCGGATTTTCAGTGGACGGAAGTCCTGTTAAATCCCACTTATTCCGATATGAATATTAACAATCTCGATTTGACGATTACAAGCACGGGAACGCTCGGATTTACCGATTATCCTTACAATTCGCACGGCAACGGATTAACTTACATGAACGACGGGAAAATCAGATTTTTCGAAGCGGGATTTCTTTACGGCGCTTCCGAAACGCAAGTTATGGATGCGCTTCACATTACGCAATTTTCCAGTGTCAGTAACGATTTCGTTTCGGTAATTCCATTTCATTCCGCAACGCCCGGCGAAGTAGCCGACCAAGAAGGCGCGTTTACGATTAACGACGACGGTGCGGGAACGTCCAAACTCGGCATTACGACAATAATGAATTCTTATGCCTATTCGGACGAAGAAAATCGCGATTATGTGATTTTAAGTTACACGCTCGTTAACACGACCGACGTCGCTCTTGAGGGCGTCTTTGCGGGCTTGTATTTCGACTGGGATTTGGACGAAGACGATTATGAGGACGATTACGCGCTTTACGACGAAAGCGGAAATTTCGGGTACGCTTACGACAACGGTTTGAACACAATTTCCACGTATCAAGGCGTCGCGTTAATTTCAGACAGCGCTTATAATTTTTGGGCTAACACAAACGACGGCTCAAACGGCGGAATTAACGTCGAACAATTCACCGACGATAAAAAATGGACAATGCTCTCTTCCGGATTAACGCACACGGAAGCGGGACCTTCGGATATTTCATTCGTTGTTTCCGGAGGACCGTATTCAATCCCCGCGGATTCTTCGGTCACGGTCGCTTTTGCAATAGCGATTTCTCCCTCGTTGGACGAATTACGCAATGCAATTGATGCGGCAAGAACGAAGTTCGCCGAAATCCCGACGGACGTGGAAAACGAATTCGTTGCGCCTACGCAATTCGTTTTAGAGCAAAACTATCCCAATCCGTTCAATCCGACAACGACGATTTCGTATTCTATACCACTGAAAGATGGTGTAGAGACATCACGCCAAGGCGTGACTGTGTCTCTACAAGTGTTTAATTCGATAGGACAAAAGGTCGCAACGCTTGTTAACAGAGCGCAAGCGGCGGGCAACTACACCGTGCAATTCGATGCCAACGATTTACCAAGCGGCGTCTATTTTTACACTTTACGCGCGGGTAATTTCGTTGCGACTAAGAAAATGATTTTGATGAAGTAAGATTTTGATATGACGCTGATTCGACTGATTGGTTATGATTTTAACTGATATTTAATAGAACACGAATAACACGGATTTTATTGGATTTCCACGGATTAAAAATTCAAGTCACTGCAAAGACTGGAAAATTCGCGTCATTACGATCCCGCCAACGGCGGGAGAAGCAATCTATCGGCTTGTTTGCAAAACTTAAATTTTTCCGTCGGTAGAGACACAGCATGCTGTGTCTCTACAACTTTTTTTAGCAAAAGATTATTCAGCACTCGGCACGGCAGATTCCTTCGCCCCGCCGAAGGCGGGACTCGGAAAGACTGTGTTTATTTGGGTTTAGAGACGGCGCGTCCTCGCAAAGACCGAAAAATTCAAGTCATTGCGATCCCGCCGAAGGCGGGAGAAGCGATCTATCGAAGTGTCAGCAAAATAAAAATCCGCGCTCGGCGT
>CAYZMW010000046.1:0-19871 GCA_964479645.1 uncultured Melioribacter sp.
CCTTCGGCGGAACGAAGGAATCCGTTACACCGTGCGCTGAATAGTCTTATGCTAAAAATTTGATAGATTGCTTCCCCCGCCGTTGGCGGGGTCGCAATGACGCGAATTTTTCTGTCCTTGCGAGGAGATTTCCCGCAAGGAAAAAGCGACGAAGCAATCCGTAGTATTACTGCATTACTGCGCGGAACAGTCTATTGCCAAGCTCATTGTTAACTGATCACTGATGAGACTCGTGCGCATAAACAATAATTTTAATTTATTTTTCTCAGCCTCTACCTTACAACTTTAATTCACTAAACGCTAGAATCTAATCTATAAATCATGAATTTCAAATCGTAAAAACCATAACAAAACTAATTAAATTAAAACAAATGTTGTGTAATAGAAATTTATTTATTTGTAATTATTATAAAAATTTGTAAATTCAGTAGAGGATTTATTTAAAATTTGTAAATGTTTCCTCATAGCCTCATAGTTAGTTAGTCGAAAGAGAGTCACCGCCCGGTGGCTCTTTTTCGTTTAAATAATTTAACAAAAAAGCCCGCAGAAGCGGGCTTAAATTTATGACTAACAAGCGTAAATTGATTTTAATTCAACAAACCGAATTCGTTGCCTTCGCTTACCAAGTGCGAATCGATATTAAATTTCGAAATCATATGTTGCAATCTGTTCGTCAGTTCGTACATTATTTCCGCGGAATTCGTAATATGCCCCGTGTTTGCGGCGGTATTTTCCGCAACGCTACTGATTGCCGTAATGCTTCTGCTGATTTCCTCGCTCGTTTTCGATTCTTGTTCCAACGCCGCCGCGAGTTGCGAAATCAAATCCGAAATTTCGTTTGCGTTCAGAATAATTTCTTCAAGCGCGGTTTTTGCGTTTTGCGCCAAGTCTTTATCTTTCTCCACCTCCTCGGCGCTACTATTAATAGACGTTATCGCCATTTTGGTTTTAACTTGAATTTCGGAGATCATTTCGGCGATTTCCTTCGTAGCGTGTTGCGTACGTTCGGCAAGTTTCCGCACTTCGTCGGCTACCACGGCGAAGCCTCTTCCTTGTTCGCCTGCGCGCGCCGCTTCTATGGCGGCATTTAACGCAAGCAAATTGGTTTGGTCGGCAATTTCGTTAATGACCTTAACCACCTCGTTAATTTTTTCGCTGCTTGCTCCAAGTTCTCGCATTGTCGATGCAGTACCGATTACAATTTCAGAAATTCTGTCGATTCCGTAAACGGTTTGATTTACGACTTCTCCGCCTTCCTTCGCTTTTTTACTCGCCGCAACGCTTTGTTTCTCTATCATCATTACGTTTTGCGAATTATTCATAATGGTTTTGGTCATCTCTTCGATTGCGCTTGCGACTTCCGTGGATTGCTCGTTTTGTTCGTTCGCTCCCGCCGCCATCTCGCTCGTCTTCTCCAAAATTTCATTGGAAGCGTTAGCGATATTTTCAATTGCCTCGAACACTTCGCCGAGAGCCTTATTCATCGATTCGGCGACCAAGTTAACATCGTCTTTCAATAATTTGTAAAAACCTTTATAATTCCCGCTCACTCTGTGAGTAAAGTCTCCTTCGCCCATTTTGGAAAGAACCGAACTCGCTTCTTCTATCGGTTCGATAACAATATCCAACATTTTGTTAATCGCTTCGGCGATATTCTTCCATTCGCCTGATAATTTTTCACTGTGCGTGCGTACCGACAAATCCCCCTCCTCGGTATTTTTGGCGGAGACTTCGTTAATCTCGAAAATTATCGTTTCGATAGTATCGACTTGCTGATTAAACGCTTTTGCAAGTTCATCGTGCTCCGAAGCGGGTTTCACTCTCGTCAGCACGCCTTTCGAAATATCCGTCGCCGCTTTGATTTTTTCTTCCTGCGCTTCTCTCAGTTTCCGCATCGCGTTTGCAAGTTCGCCGATTTCGTCTTTCTGATTGACGTTAATAGAGCGGTCGAACTTTCCGATTGCATATTCGCCGATTATCTCTTTCAAACGAATGAGAGGTTTTGTAATCGAAGGGCCTAAAACGAAAAACGCGAACAGAAAAACGATAGTACCGAAAAGCATCCCGGCAAGCAGTAACGTTATTGCCGAAGAAACAAGTTTTTCGCTGTTATCTTTCAATTGAGCCGCAGAAAGACGAAGTTGCGTGTTGAGTTGTTCCATTTGGGAAAAAAGTCCTTCGCTTTCCGCTTCGGCTATTGTCGTGGCGATTTCCCCCGCCATTTCATACATTTGCATATTGACCGCGCTAATAATGCCGTCGATAACATTTTCGCTGTATGAACGCCATTTTTCTTTAATTTCTTTAATAGTCGTTTCGTACGTTGTCCCTTTGAAACGTTTTTCGATATCCGAGAATTCCTTTTCTATCGAAGCGCGTAATTGTTCTATTTTTGAGATTTCGTTTTGCGCTTTATCCGCGAATTGCGGGTTCGCCAATTTCAACGTGGCTTTTTCGATTTTATTCAAATCGTTAATCAAAATATTTATCGTACTCGATGGAGCGATAAATTCGTCGAAAACCTTATTGATTGTTTTCTCGAAGTTTTTGAACTGAAAATAATCGTCAACCGCAATTATGGTTGAAATTACCGCTATGATGAAAAAACCGATTTGTATTTTACGAGTAATTTTTAGGTCGTAAAATTTCTGCCGTATTTTTTTCATAATTTATTCCTTCCAACAACATTCATTTTTATTTTTTTAATTTAAAAACTATCGGAAGAGCAACTTTCACTTTAACGGGCGCGCCTTTTACTTTGCCAGGAGTGAACTTAGTTGACCTTACCGCGCGTATCGCCGCTTCGTCGCAACCGCCGCCTATCCCTTTCAAAACTTTAACATCATCCACTCCGCCGTTTTCATTAACGTAAGCGATAACGTAAACTTTACCTTCAATTCCCGCTTTCTTCGCGATTGCGGGATACGAAATTTTCGAATAAATCGCTTTCAATCCGCCTATCGGCGAGGGCATTTCCTCAGCCGCGGCAAGATAATCACCGCCAGGCGAAAACGCGTAAGTTTCGGAAATAAAAAACAAGTGAGTTGCAAAAAAAATTAAGGCGAGAAAAAAAGATGTGCGTTTCATTTTAACATCCTTGTTTTTAGTGTGAAGAAAAATTTATACATTAGTTACTATCGAAGTTTTCGCCCGAAATGTTTAGAATTGAGAGAATAAAATTTCCGTTTTCCCCCTTTTTAGCGTCTTTTTGAATGTTTATATCGGATAAATCGGTCTTTTGAGATAAGATTTTCGGCCAAAAAAATTGTGGAGGTGGCGGGAGTCGAACCCGCGTCCGAGGTTACCTATCAGTGAATTACTACGTGCGTAGTTTGTCGCTATTGTTTCGCCGCGTAAAGTGCGACAAACAGAACTTTACGCGACTATCCCGATTAAAGTTTCGCCTTGCCTACTCGGGAGCTCGGCTCGGCTATCGTCTCTAACGGCGTTCTTCCTATCCCCGAGACGAAAGGGAAAGGAGAACGGCTGCGATTTTAATTACGCAGCGAGTGCGAAGTTAGATTCGCCAGTTATTTTTTGTCCGCCGTTTAACGTGTCTGCGGAACACGGCACGCAATTCAAAGATCAAATAACCCCGTCGAAACCAATTTCACCCCCTCAAAGGTTAGTTTCTTCGGAGCAGTTAAACACACTAAGTTTTGCGCGGTTCCCAAATCGGTTCTTTAACATTTTCAATAAAATTTGCGTAACGCGCAAGAACAAACAACAAATCGGATAATCTATTTAAGTAAATTATCACTTTTTCGTTAATATCAAAATTTTCGGCAAGCGCTACCGTTTTCCTTTCGGCGTTTCGGCAAACTGCACGCGCCACTTGCAACTGCCCCGCCGCAGGAGTTCCGCCCGGCAAAATAAAGGATCTCAATTCGGGCAATTCGTTCTGCAATTCGTCAATAATATTTTCAAGCTTTATAATATAAGAATCGCTTATTCTCGTAATTTCCAATTTTGTTTTTTCGAGCGGCGTAGCCAGGTCGCCGCCGAGGTCGAACAAATCGTTTTGTAAATCAAGAACGATTTTTTTCAGTTTTTCGTCGGAAACGAATGCAAGCGCCAATCCGAGATGCGAGTTCAATTCGTCAACCGTTCCGTAAGCTTCGAGTCGCGGGTGATTTTTCGCAACTCTTTCGCCGCCGAAAAGCGCCGTGGTTCCCTTGTCTCCTGTTTTAGTGTAAATTTTAAACGCCATTTCCGTAACTCTTAATTTAATATTTTCTGAACCAGCGCGGATTAACTTTCGTAACGTACAACTGTTTCGTAGTATCCCAATAAAAAGGTATCGAATCGATAAGCCGCACGTAATAAGTGGAATCGATGTATCTGTATTCGTAATAATCGGGGTATTTGTCGTGATTCAAATCCGTCATGGTTCGTTTGTGCGCGATGCCGACGTAAGTTTCGAGCAAATGCGGCGGTTTTCTTATGCCGTTAACAAGAAAGAAATTGTAATTTCTGTGTCCCGAAATAATCCCGTCCTCGTAATTGAGTTCGACGTAAAGTAAATTTTTCGGTTTCCATTTCTTAAGCGTCATTCGATTAAATCCGCCGTGAATCGGCACCGCCGCTTCCCATATTTCGTGGAATTGATTATCCACGCATTCGTAAAGCGTAAGGAAGAAAAACGCCGTGCCGAGTTTCGTGCTGTCGAGATTAATAAAACTCGATTCGTAGCCGACAACGTTTTTCGTTTCGATGTTTCTTTCGCCAGGCTTCGATTTGGCAAGCAACGCGAACACGTATTTTTTACCGCGATGATTATAGTAAATAACGGCGGGCTTCGGAAGTTTGTCAGGCGTGGTTCTGTCCATTACGACCAAAAGCGTTCCCGCCGGATAGTTTTCGAGAATGTACTCTTTAAGAGAAAGCGTATCACACGGCACTTGTCTATGCTTCAGTTTTTTCTCGTGCTCAAGTTTGTACTCGCGCGTGGATTTTTCCTTAACAGCAGAATGCGCGGCGTCGCTTGAAGAACCGAGACCGCTACCCGAAGATTTTTTTTCTTCGGAGCAAGCGAACACAAACAGCAACGCGAAACCGAAAATCAAAAGAAATTTTGCCGTTCCGTTTTTCATGGTATCCTCATAGACTTCTTATTTTTCGATTGTTTATTTCTTTCCCACTTCAGCCGCTTCTTCAAAGAAATGAATGGAGCTGTAAATTCCTCTTTCGAAATTATCGAGCGGGAAATGCTCGTTCGGCGAATGAATATCGTCGGTTTCAAGTCCAAAGCCCATCAAAATTACGGGAGCTTTGAGTTGTTCCATAAAATCAACAACGATGGGAATCGAACCGCCTTCCCTTGTGAAAACGGTCTTTTTGCCGAAAACTTTCGAAGTTGCACGCGCGGCGGCTTGCAAAAACGGGTCGTCGAGCGGTACGACCGCAGGACGTCCGCCGTGCATATCTATCACTTCTACTTTTACGCTTTTCGGCGCGAGTTCTTTAATATATTTTTTAAAAGCCTTCGCGATTTTTTTCGGGTCTTGGTTGGGAACGAGACGCATGCTTATTTTTGCCGTGGCTTTCGAAGGAAGTACGGTTTTTGCGCCTTCTTCCGTATAGCCGCCGTAAATTCCGTTAACGTCGAGCGTCGGGCGCGCCCAAAGCCTTTCGAGCGTCGTGTAGCCTTTCTCTCCCCAAAGTTCGCGGACGCCGAATTCCTTCGCCATTTTTCTGTCGCTGAATTTTAGGGACGCGAAATTCTCTCTTTCTTTTTTCGTCAATTTAACGACGTCGTCGTAAAAACCGGGTATTGTAACTCTGTTTCTTTTGTCGTGAAGTTTCGCAATAATCCTTGCCAATTCGTTAGCGGGATTATTGATAGCGCCGCCGAAACTTCCCGAATGCAAATCGCGATTCGGTCCCGTCAAGCGAACTTCAAGATACGCCAATCCGCGCAAGCCGTAATTGATTGTCGGAACGTCGGGTGCGTACATGCTCGTATCGGAAATTAAAACGGCGTCGCATTTCAGTAATTTTTTGTTTTTCTTATCTTTAATAAATTTTTCAATATTTTCTCCGCCCGATTCTTCTTCGCCTTCAATAAGAAATTTAACGTTAACGGGAAGTTCGCCTTTCACTTTCATATACGCTTCGACGCTTTTAATGTGAATGAGATTTTGTCCTTTGTTATCATCGGCGCCGCGCGCGTAAATTTTTCCGTCTTTAATTACGGGTTCGAACGGGTCGTTGTCCCAAAGTTCGTACGGGTCGGCAGGCTGAACGTCGTAGTGTCCGTAAATCAAAATCGTCGGTTTGCCCGGAGCGCCAAGCCATTCGCCGTAAACAAGCGGGTTACCCGCCGTTTCGATTTTCTTTACATTTTTCATCCCCGCCGCTTTCAATTTATCCGCAACGAAATCCGCGCATTTTTCAATATCCCCCTTGTGCGCTTCGGACGTGCTGACACTCGGAATGCGCAAATAATCTTTTAATTCTTCAACGTAGTTATTGAAATTTTCTTTCGCAAAATTTAAAACTTCTTTCATTTTCGTTTCTCCAAAACATTATTAATTTTTATTAACAAGCAAATATATTAATTTTACAAGTTAATTAACGTAAAATGAGATAAACGATAAAATTTTTTTTGTGATTTTGTACAAGTACATATTACGCAACCACGTTTACCCGTTTCTTTTTTCGGTTTTCACGTTAATGGCGATTTTTCTTATTCAATTTTTGATGAAATTCGCCGACCGCCTTGTCGGCAAGGGTTTGGGAACTTGGGTGATTACGAAATTGATTATTTATAATCTCGCGTGGATGCTTGTTCTCGTCGTGCCGATGGCTGTTCTTGTCGCAACGTTAATGGCGTTCGGCTCAATGGCGCAAAATAACGAACTCGCGGTAATGAAAGCCGCTGGCGTCAGTCTTTATAAAACTTTAATGCCCCCGCTTATTGCCAGCGTAGGATTATTTTTCTTTTTGGTTTGGTTCAACAACTTCGTTTATCCGAACGCCAATCACGCCGCGCGCGTTTTGATGTACGACATCTCGAAAAAGAAGCCGACACTTTCGCTTGTACCGGGCGTCTTTTCTACGGAAATACCCCACTATTCCATTCTTGCGCGCGAAATAGACGATAAAACGAACACGTTAAGAAACTTAACCATTTACGACAATACGGATTACAATAAACTCGTCATGCTTACGGCGCGCAAAGGAAAAATTTATCTTTCCAAAAACAAGATGAAATTAATTCTCGATTTGTACGACGGGGAAATTCACGAAACTTCCTTAAACGAAAAAAACAAATATACGCGTATGCGTTTCAAGCGGCATAAAATCGCGCTCCCCGCCGATCAATTTACGTTTAAGCAAACAACGGACTTACAGCGCGGCGACCGCGAACTCGGCGCGCCTGCGATGTTAAAAATAGTTGACAGTTTAGAAACGGTGCGAACGAAATACGTTAAAACTCTCGATGAAAAAATCGAAGCGAATTTGACTCCGCCCGACGTAATTCCCGAACGAAAAAAAAGCAAAAACCGTTTGCGCGCGTTAATCGCCGTGCGCGATAGAATTAATCTCGCTCAAAGTTCGATAAGAACGCAACTCCTGCGACTTGAAAGCAATAAAAAAACTATCAACCGTTACGAAGTGGAAATTCATAAAAAATACGCGCTTCCTTTTGCGTGCATCGTTTTTATTTTAATCGGTGCGCCGCTCGGAACGATGTTGCGCAAAGGCGGTTTCGGCGTGGCGGGAGGCGTAAGTCTCTTTTTCTTCCTTGTTTATTGGGCTTTTCTTATTGCGGGCGAAAAACTCGCCGACCGCGGAATGCTTTCGCCGTTTCTCGGAATGTGGGCGGCGAATTTCGTGCTTCTTTTGCTTGGAATATATTTGACTTACAAAAGCGCGACCGAACGAATTGCGCTCGATTTTTCTTTTTTCACAAAGTTCTTCAAAAAGTTCTCGAAGCATGATTAAGATTATCGACAAATATTTAATTAAGCAGTTTCTTTACACGATTTTTTTCGCGCTCCTCGCTTTTATCGTAATTTTCGTTATCATTGATTTAATGGAAAAACTCGACGACTTTATCGATAACGGCGTCAATAATGAAATCGTTTTTCGATATTATTATTCTCTCATTCCCGAAATCGTAAGGCTTATGCTTCCCGTGTCCGTTTTGCTTTCCGCGCTTTTTACCGTGGGAAAACTTTCGAATACGAACGAAGTGACGGCGTTGAAATCAAGCGGAATGAGTTTCATGCGGTTTGCCGCGCCGTTTATCGTTACGACGTTTTTTATCAGTCTCTTTTCGGTTTATTTCGGCGGTTACGTCGTTCCGCAAGCGAATAAGGAAAGAATTTACATCGAACAAAATTATTTGAAGATAGGAATCAAGCGCGCTAACCGAAATATTTATTTTCAGGATTCGCCTACGCGCATTGTTAAAATACGCTACTTCGAACCGAAAAAACAAATCGCTAATAAAATCAGTATTCAGCAATTCGACCCCCGCGATATTACGCGGCTCGTAATGCGTTTGGACGCGCCGAAAATGAAATACGACACGGCAAAAAACGCTTGGATTGTTTACGACGGAGTAAAAAGAATTTTTAACGGAAACAAGGATAGTTTGATTTTCTTTGCCAGCACCGAAATTGATTCCCTTAATTTCAAGCCCGATGAGGTTTTGCGAAAGCAACGAAAACCGCAAGAGTTTACTTTGTCCGAACTGAAAGAAAGCATTGCAGATTTAAAGCGTTCGGGAAACGACCCCGTTCGTTTGGAAATAGAATATCACTCGCGCATAGCGTTTGCTTGGGCAAGTCTCATTACGCTTCTGTTCGGTTTGCCGATTTCCGTTAATCGGCGCGGGTCGGGACTTGCGCTGCAAATCGGGATTAATCTTCTGATTACGTTCGTTTACCTTGCTTTTATGCAAATAAGCCAAGCCTTCGGGAAAAACGGCGCGCTTAATCCTTTTATTACCGCGTGGCTCGCGAATTTCGTTTTCCTTGTCGGCGCAATCGTAAACATGTACCGCGCGCAGAAAAGTTAACCGCATTAACAATCACGCCCTCCTTGCAAAAAGTTTCCCGATATTGAACGCGGATTTTTTAGTCTTGAAAGGAGACCTCCCGTGGAAAGCGAGTTGTTTTTTCTCAATAAACAGTTTATTTAACACGAGAAACTGCGCGGCGTATTGTTTCATCCCTTCCCGAAAAAGGCTTTTGCGAATTCTGCGGGTTTGAACGTTTGCAAATCTTCTATTCCTTCGCCTACGCCGATATAGCGAACCGGGATTTTCAGTTCCGAGCAAATCTGAAAAATTATCCCGCCTTTTGCCGTACCGTCAAGTTTCGTAACAATTAATCCCGTAATGTCCGTGAATTTACTGAATTCGCGCGCTTGAATAAGTCCGTTCTGCCCCGTGCTACCGTCCACGACAAGCCAAACCTCGTTCGGAGCATAATCCAAAACTTTTTTCAATACGCGTTTCATCTTCGCAAGTTCTTCCATTAGATTTTGCTTTGTGTGCAAACGTCCGGCGGTGTCTATCAACACGACATCGGCGTTTTCCTTTACGGCGAAATTAAGCGTATCGTACGCTACGGAAGCGGGGTCCGTGCCTTGTTTGCTTTCGAACATTTTAACGCCGGCGCGTTCCGCCCAAACGTCGAGTTGCTCGTTCGCCGCGGCTCTGAACGTATCGCCCGAACCAATTACAACGTTCAAGCCTGACTTCTTGAAATTGTGCGCAAGTTTTCCGATTGTGGTCGTTTTTCCCGCTCCGTTGACGCCAACAATCATTATTACGAACGGCTTTTGCTCGCCGATTTGCACCTCGATTTCGGTTTTTTCTTCGTATTCGCGTAAAATCTTCGTCAATTCTTTTTCAAGAATTTCCATCAATTTTTCGAAAGAGCGGTCGCTCACGCCGATTAACGCTTCGCGAACGCGCTCCACAATATCCATTGCGATGTCAATCCCGATATCGCTTGTAACCAAAATTTCTTCAAGTTCTTCAAGGACTTCCTCGTCAACTTTCGCCTTGCCCGTAAAAGTTTCCGAAATCGTATTTACGAACTTTTCTCTTGTTTTGGCAAGTCCCTTTTTTAATTTATTAAAACTGAAATTCAATCCGAAACCCATTTCAATTCTCCTTCTTTTTAATTTCATCCACTGCGCGTTTACCGTAAACATAAACAGAGATAAAACTCATCACAATTGTAAAATAATAAAAGAACCAATAAAGAGCGGGAGCATGCTCTTTTGCGTTTAGTACCGTGATTAAAAGAAAAAACGCAATTGAAAGTGCGGTGGCTTTTCCAACATAATTGGAAGGCAAAACATAACCGAGTTTTCGCGTCACGAAAATTCCGCCGACAAAAATTATAACATCTCTGCCGAGAATTATAAAGAAATATAACGGCGTAATTTCATTAATCAAATACAGATAAACCACAATCAGCGCAATTAGCATTTTATCCGCGAGCGGGTCAATGATTTTTCCCACTTCGCTTATTCGATTTAGTTTGCGCGCAAGATAACCGTCGAGAATATCGGTGATAAACGCTAAAATAAAAAGCGAAACGGCATAAATTCTGTACTCGTAGCCGCGCGTAATGTTTTGCAATGCAAAGTAAATCGGGATAAAGAGCAACACGCGCAAAAGCGAAATAAAATTTGAAATTGTAAAAATCTCTTCTTTCGAATATTTCATCGGACTACCGCAAATTTATCAGTTTTAGTTTCGGTTACTTCACCGCTTGAATTAAGCGCCTCAATATAATATAAATAAACGCCACTCGGCAAGTCGCGTCCGTGTCGGTCTTTTAAATCCCAAATAAATGCTCCGGGCGAATTTCTTTCTTCAATTTGCTTTATGACTTCGCCGTCGGGAGCATAAACGGTGATTCTGTAATTTTCCGTTAAGTTAGCGAAAGTGATTTCTTGCGTTTTATTCGTGTTTATCGGATTCGGGAAAGCATAACAATCCGCAAGATTTTCCCGAACGCTTTTTAGCATAATCTGCGAACCCGCGCCGTTAAGAATGGGCAGAAAACCGGTCGCACGTGATGAACGCACATTGCTTATTTGCAATAAATAATCAATGCCGAGCGCACCGACGGCATTTTTGAAAACAACTCGTATTTTGTTTTCTGAAAGCGAATTAACCGCACGTACTTCATTTCTCGGAGAAACCG
The DNA here is from genome assembly GCA_964479645.1 of uncultured Melioribacter sp. Lineage (GTDB taxonomy): Bacteria > Bacteroidota > Ignavibacteria > Ignavibacteriales > Melioribacteraceae > WGAL01. The sequence goes on from CAYZMW010000046.1 coordinate 11,181, forward strand.
TGTAATTTTCTGTCGTCAATGCGGTTTCTTCGTCGTAAGGTAAGTTGAAAGTTACATCAACGGACTTTTCCCCGACGGAATATGATGCGATGTAAAATTCATGCTCCGTTGAATCGAAAAAAGCCGGTTCGAAAGTTATCGCTGTATCGGGACAAGGAGAACCGTAAAAATCGCGTAAGTTGGTAACCGAAAAAACGCCCGGTGAAGTAACGAGTAAGTTTTTACCGAATGTAATTAAATACGTCGTATCATTGACGAAAGCGACACTTTGCGCCGGTGCATCATTTAATTTAAAATGCGAACCGGGAGCAAGCGGAAGACTGCGCGGCATTTTTTCGGTGAAATTCACTCTGAATTGCTCCGCGGAAACTTGACGGAAATTAAATACTCGCGCGGGCATGTGTGCGTAAACCGAAATCGTATCGCTAAAAGAAAGATTATCGTAACTTAAAAGATATTCGTTTATGCCCGGAATAGCGTTGTTATCGTAATACTCATTACCGTTTACAGCGTCTAGCAAAGTAAGATTACCATTTTGAATTTTATAAACATTCACGGCGGAAGTGTTAGAAAATTTAAGATAAACGGTTACGGTGTCGAGTGAATAAGCGGAAATTATCGACGGAACACGGGAATCATTATATTTGTAAAGTTGCTGTGTCTCTGAAAATGACGGAAGCGTAAAATAATTACTTGCTCCCGAATTATAGGTGAGAACACTTTTCAGCGGTTTCTGAAATTCAGGAACGGATTTGTAATATATTTTCACGAAATCATCGTCGAGAACGTAAATTTCGTTTCCAAGAATAAGAAGATAATTTTCAGTGGAATTCGCTGAAATTTTACGTAAAATCGTATTCGACTGTGCAAAATCGTTTCCGGTAACAAAAGCCTTGGAATTCAGCAAAGTCATTGCCCCCGAAATTGAAAATGACGAGAAAAACCACGTCGGCTCGGGATAAAATTCGCTTGCTCCAAAATTTAACACGTAAAGTTCATCTTCGAGTTCGTCGATTTCCAAAACGGATTTGGTCGTAATTTCGTATGTTGAGAATGTCGCCGCTAACGAGCAATTCGTTCTTCCGCCGATATTTTCGGCTTTGATTTTTAGAATATCTCCTTCGTAATCTATCGCGTAAATATAAGCGGTATTTGTATTTATCGTTTCAACCGCAACATTTTGCGACATAATCACATTACCCAAATCTCCGCCAATTGATAATGACGAATTAACAACTTCGACTTGCTCCGCAATATTAAATTCATTATCAAACCCGGTAAAAATCAAACTTGCTCCGTACGAAGAAACAACCGTAAAATTTCCGTTTTCGAATAATTTACCGGCGTACAAAACGTTTTTAAAAACATTGTCGTAAATCTTCACTTCTTCAAAATTATTCAACGCATTATTAAATCTATCAATATAAAGTCTTGGATACAAATAACTTAACATCTCTAAATCACTGTCGCCGTTTACATCCCCGACGTAAGCGGGAATTCTCCGTGAAGCGAGGACATAAGTCGGCGCGGTGGCAAGTGTCGTGTCATTCGAAATTTCGTAAAATTTTAATTCCGTTATGTTTTCGAATTCGTTAACTGCCACGAAAATTTTGCCGTTTAACGAAATTCTTGCTCCGTAAACATCTCCTTTCAAATTAAAGTTCTCAATTTCATCCAAATTTAATTCGTCATTAATTGGCGCGGAAGTAAAGTTCGGCGGAGAAATGCCATAATCCGTCAAACGCCTTTTTAATCCCGCTTTATTTGTGTAAATTGCGTCAAATTGATAATTTTCATTCGGTTGAATAAATTCGGGCGGAATGAAACCGGAATGCAAAAAACGATTATCCGCAATATTCCTCGACGAGTTATCCAACAGAACGGAATAATTATCGATAATCAGCTCCCCTTTCGTGAACTCATTCGTGTACGAATTTGCATAAAATGTTTCCTCCCCGCGAAAGTAGCCGGTGTAACCGTCAAACCATAAAATTTCAGGCGGCGTACGGTCTATTCCGAAATGTCTGAATACATCGCTTCCACTTCCGTCCGTATTTTGTACGGATAATTTCAGTGTGTAAACGGTGTCACGCAAATTTGCCACGTTCAACGTAAAAAGCGTATCGTTGTAAACTTGCTTTTCCGATGAAATCAAATGCTCCCAATTCGTCGGATTTTCACCTGTTCCGAGAGAGAGCGTAAAATCATGAAAAAAAGGCGATAAAACCGTAACGCTCAAAACAATTTCACCTTCTGAAAAATACTCATCTTCTTCAGGTGAATTAACAGTTATCACGGAATTAAAAGTCGCGCTGACGGATTTTCCCGCATCGAGAATTCCGGCTCCGGAATAAATATCGAATCCCTTATCGTAAACGTCACGGGCGGTCGTACGTAAAATTTGTCGAACTTCTTCATAATCAAGATTAGGACGCAAACCGAGCAGTAAAGAAACGGTAGCGGTTACAAAAGGAGCGGAAACCGACGTTCCGCTAACCGTGGCGTAACCTCCACCATTCGCGGTTGAGATTATTTCCGTTCCGGGAGCAAGCAAATCAAGAGTTGTACCGTAATTCGAAAAACCCGCTAAATTATTGTCGGTATCGCTTGCGCCAACTGAAATCACTTCTTCGAAACCCGAAGGATAATGGGCGGAAGGCGACGACGAATTTCCTGCGCTTGCGATTAAAATCACGCCCCGCGATGCAACGTAGGCTACAATATCGCGCATGACTTGCGAATAAGTGTAATCGCCGAAACTCATATTGATGACATTCGCTCCGTTATTGGCAAGATAAATCATCGCCGAAACAACATCCTCCTCTTTGCCGTAACCATCCTTATCGAAAGCTTTCGCAACAAAAATCTTGGAAATGCAGTTAATTCCCGCAATTCCGATGGAATTATTCGTCCTTGCTCCCATTATTCCGGCAACCAAAGTGCCGTGTCCTTGGTCGTCACCCGGATTATTATTGCCATTTGGAAACTCGGAAGCGGAAAGAAAATTCCACCCGCGATAATCGTCCGTGAAGCCGTTACCGTCATCATCAATGTTATTATTCGTTTTATCATTTCCGTTTTCATCAAAACCGATTTCGCCGTAATTTAGAAAATATCTATTTTGAAATTCGGGATGTTCGAAATCAAGTCCTGTGTCAATTAAACCGATAACAATGTTAGTATCGCCGCAAGTTTTCTCCCATGCTCCGCTAACATTTACATTAGATAATCCCCATTGCGAACCGTATAACTCGTCATTCGGAGAAAATTCTTCAATCTTATATTTACCGGACTTTTGAACATACTCGAAATCGGGATTGTTACGGAGCAAACTTAAAAGCGTGGTTAATTCCTCTTCATTTTGTGTTTTTAATACGTAAATATTAGCGAAATTTTCTTTTAATTTAAGTTTATTAACTCCTTTTATTTTAATATCTTCCCCGTTTTGAATTATTATTTTATTTAAAACCTTTGCAAATTCGTTTACGGATTTAGCCGTCCTCCCGTTCTTTAATTTCACAAAAAGAGCGGTTTGAGCAATATGCTCCGCCGATACGAAAAAGAAAATCGCGAATAACAATATTGCGCTATTCTTCATCATACTTTTCCTTTTGAAAATTCGTGCTAATTTCCGTCGGATATTCGCCTGTGAAACATGCCGTGCAGAAATCTTGCGGAGCATAATCGGTCATTGCGCTTAACATTTCTTCGGGTGTAAGATATTCGAGCGAATCCACTCCGAGATATTTTCTTATTTCCTCAATCGAATCAAATCTGTTAGCAATCAATTCTTCTTTTGAAGGGAAATCCATTCCGTAAAAACACGGATGAAAAATCGGCGGAGAAGCGATTCTCAAATGTATTTCACGAGGTTCGGCTTCTTTAATTAATTCAACGAGTTGTTTGCTTGTTGTTCCTCTAACGATTGAATCGTCAATAAGAACCACAATTTTATCCTTTAACACGCCTTTAACGATATTGAATTTAATTCTTACGCCCACTTCCCTTTTCCTTTGAGCGGGCTGAATGAATGTTCGACCGACGTAATGACTTCGAATTAATCCTATCTCCAATTTCGATTCAGGTAGTCTCTTTTGATAACCGAGAGCAATTGTATTCGAACTATCGGGAACACTCACGACAATAACTTGCGTACCGTCTCGAGAAATAACGGGATGATTCTCGGCAAGAACTTTTCCGAGTTTTCTGCGTATTTTATCCACGCTTGCTCCGAAAATACGACTATCGGGACGTGAAAAATAGATAAATTCAAATATGCAATGCTTCGGAGCATTTTTCGGATTTTCATCAAAAATTTTAATGCTTCTAATTTCGCCACGCTCTAACGAGCCGTTATCAACCACCACCATTTCGCCCGGCTCAACCTCGCGAAGATATTCGATTTTATTAATATCAAACGCGCACGTTTCGGAAGCGAAGGCATAGCCGCCGTTAATTCTTCCCATGCTCAAAGGTTTGAACCCGTACGGATCACGCGCGGCAATTAATTTATCGTCCGTTAAAATCAAAAGGGAGTATGCCCCCTTGACTTTTTGCAAGGCTTTACGAATTTGCTCCGTTTGGTCGCCCGCCTCTTTGCATCTCGCAATCAAATGAAGAATAACCTCGGTATCGCTTGTCGTTTGAAAAATTGCACCGTCTTCTACAAGTTCTTCTCTGATTTCATCGGCGTTGGTAAGATTTCCGTTATGAGCGACCGCCAAGTGTCCGAATTTGTAATTAACCGTAAAAGGTTGAATATTCTTTTTGGCAGTTGACGAACCCGATGTTGAATATCTATTGTGCCCTATAGCGGCATAACCTCGCAAGTTCTCGGTCAATATTCTTTCATCGGAAAAAATGTCGGCAACCAAACCGAAATCTTTGTGAAAATGGAAAACCGTCCCTTTTTGCGTAGGCTCAAGGGTGACAATTCCCGCGGATTCTTGTCCGCGGTGCTGTAAGGAATATAATCCGTAAAATGTATCTATCGCCGCGGAAGACGAACCGAAAACACCGAAAACACCGCAATAATCGTTCGGCTTCTCATACCCGAATAAACCAGAATTATTAAGCATTATTCCAAAATTATTTTGAAAAGAATTGGAAAGTTAGTTAAATAGAATATGGCATTCAAGACAAGAAATGAAAAAAGCCCTTCGTTAAGAAGGGCTTTTAACGTCGGAACGGCGGGATTTGAACCCGCGACCACTTGACCCCCAGTCAAGTACGCTAACCGGACTGCGCCACGTTCCGATTCATTCAATTTTAGTCCGTAAAAATAATAAAAATTCTTTTATTGCCAAAAGATCTTCTTGTATCGAACGAACTTTTTTCGTTTTTCGTATTTCAACGGAAGAAGAACTTTTTTCGTTTTCATTGTCAAGAAAACTCTGAGCAAGAGATCTCTTTCTTTTGCGTTTTACGTTACGTGCGTCACCTTTTAATTCGTCAAGTACTTTGCGTGCTCCCTCAAAGGTGTATTTTTTGACTTTCAGCAGTTCCTTAATATTAATTATCAATTCTATATCTTTATTCGTATAAATTCTATGTCCGGCACGATTACGCGCAGGTTTCAATTGCGGAAACTCGTCTTCCCAATAACGAAGCGTATGTTCCGCCACGCCTGTTATTTTACTTACTTCATTAATGGGATAATATAACCTTCTGACTTCGGGCATTTCGTCCTTTTTTCTTACGACGCAAAAATACCAATACTTGAAACAATTATCAAGCGAAAGCGGTTATTTTATTGTAATACAAAGGATTATAGCGTCACATAGTGACACGGTGAAATTTTTTATTGATTTTAATAATTACGGCGAGATAGACGCGTTAAATACATTTCTTACTATCATTCAAGAGTGAAAAGAATCTCCCGGGCGTTTGATGTAACTAAAGAATAAGTTATCCTCGTTACTGTGCAAGAAATTACATTTGCAATTATCTCTCCTAATTTCCGAAATCAAAACAACATTTCTTTGCAAATGGGGTTGTGCAACGTGTATTTTATATCGTCCGTTTTGAGTTTCTTTTTCAAAAGAGTAAAAGAGGTGTGAGAGCAAGATGACCAAAAAAGTGATTTTTGTTTCCAATGATTATTCCTTTCTTCCCGCCTTAAAAGCGGTCAAAAAAGATTTGCCCGAACACTTCGATTTTTTTCTGCACTCCGAATCGGAAAACGGCGAAAAACATTTCGTAAACTTGAAAAGAAAATCCGTTATGGAAAACATTCTTTCAAGAGCCGATTATTGCGTACCCGTTTTTACTGGACTTCTCGGCATTTATCTCACCGAAATTTTGGTTAATAATCTTAAAGGAAAGAAAAGCAAATCCGTCTTGCTCAAGGATGTGATATGGCAATATGTGGAAAAAAACGCCGAATGTTGCAGGGAAGACAGAACCATTACAGGTATTATTGAAAAAAATACTAATGTGTACGCCTCTTTTTTCTATTTCTTTTTGGAAAATAAGATACCTCAATTTTTAAAACGGCGTCTCGATTCCATGGAAAGGGAAAATTTTTTTACCGCTCCGTTCGATTTTCTCCTTTTCGTCGTGGAAAAAATTCTTGAAAACGAGGCGAACGGTCATCCCGAAATTTACTTGCAACGACGGTTTATCTCCGCGGAAAAGCAGAAAGGATTATTGGAAAGATTAAAGCGAAAAAATTTGTCGGATTTTTTCTTTTATTTGAGAAAAACCGATGATTGGCGCTACGTCGTTGCAACCGTGAAATACTTGCTTAAAAATAAAACGGAGGAAATTTACTCATAAAAAATAATTTGGGGAATTAAAATAGATGGAGGTCAATATGAAAAGTAAATCGATTTTGATTTTCGTCTTACTTCTTTTCTCAAATTTATTTGTGGATACTCTTATCGCCAAAGAAACTCACTTTACGTGGGACGGTAACTGGTCGGAAGAATTTAATTGGGACAACGGTTTACCAGAAGAGGGAGACGACGTTGTCATCGACGCCGATTGCACGGTGGACTGGTTGGCTAATATCCCATCTCTCAATAGCCTAACAATAAATGCCATGCTTGACGATTCCTCGGATTCTGAGGAGGACTTCTTCGTTAGCGAAAATGTTGAAATTAATGACGGAGGAAGTTTCATCTGTCTCGGTGATCTTAATATCAGCTGGGGAAGTTTATATATTAATTCCGGCGCCACGGCGCGATTTTACGGAGAGGTTGATGTTGAATATGACCTCTCACTCGGCGATAGTGACGCCGACGACGAAAGTTCAATCGCTCTATTTTATGACGAGGTTTTTGTTTCGGGCAAGATGCTCATTTACGACACCGAAGAAGACCCATGTACAGCTGAGTTCCATGGCAAAGTTATAGTGTTAGATCCTTTTATCAGCGACGACGGCGCTACCGTCACGTTCTACGATTCGGTTAAAGTGTCCGACGACTTCAAAGTTTATGGAGGAAGTGTTACCGTTAAGAAATATTTGAGTTGTTCCGATATGACTATTGGCGGAACTTTTAATATGGAAAGCAACGTTGAATGTTATTCGGTTTATATGGAAGGAGGCGTTTTCGACGTCAAAGGCGATTTCACTTGTACGGTAACTTCTAATGGAAGTGCTACCAATATCAGCAACGGAACATTTCAGCCCACGCAAGGCACTTTTATTTTCAAGAAAGGCGATAACAATCTTTCGGTTTCGGAAACAGGCTCGAACTGGTTCTATAATGTTCAGATTTCCGGTAATTCAACTTTCGGGAGTTCAACAAGTATAGGAACGATTCGAATTAAAGGTAATTTGACAATAGACAGTGGCGTGGAACTCATAACCTACAATAATATTACGCGCGTCGGAGGAGATTTTGTGTGTAACGGAACTTACTACTTGGGACCTTACACGCCCACTTTCGTTTTTGACGGCGGCGGAACACAAAACCTTGTAGGAAATGTGGATTTTTATAATTTAACGATAGAAAGCGGTTCCACTTTGCAAACGGGAAATTATGTTCCTACGGTTTCTCCCTCGAGTTTAACCGAAAGCGGCTATTTGGAAGGGCATATCAAATGCACCGAGAATATTTCGGATAATTATACACATTCCTTCGGTAATTTGGGATGCCAAATAACAAACGGTTCCGCGCTCGGTTCGACGAGCGTTACACGAACAACGGGGAGCGCTTATTCGGGAACGACACAATCGCTAACGCGCTGGTATGGCCTTGAAACTTCCGCCGCGGGAAGTAACGTTACTATTCGGTTATACTATCGCGATAGCGAACTCAACGGCAATAACGAAAACGAATTAAACATTTGGTTGAAAACCTCGGAGGGCTGGACTAAGTACGAGCCGACTTCGAGAGATACAAGCGACAATTACGTTGAAACTGTAGCCGATATTCCCTCGGGCGTTTCCGATTGGATACTTTCCGATGCTACGGATGAAAGCGCTTTACCCGTCGAACTCGTAAACTTTACAGCCTCGGTAGAAGGAAACAGCGTGATACTTAATTGGCGAACGGAAACCGAAACGAACAATTACGGTTTCGAGATAGAACGTAAAATGTCGGATAGCGAGCAATCCGGGTGGAAGGAAATCGGTTTCGTAAAAGGAGCGGGAAACAGCAATTCACCGAAATCGTATTCGTTTACCGATAACGTAAGCGCAAGCGGAAAATATTCGTACAGATTGAAACAAATCGATTTGGACGG
>CAYZMW010000047.1:0-10421 GCA_964479645.1 uncultured Melioribacter sp.
AGATAATTTCTGAGCGTACCTGAAAGCTCAAGTTCGCTGTTAAATAAAGTCCTTTCGGATTCAAGCACTTCGAGATAACTTGTAACGCCTTGGTCGTAACGCATGCGCGAAAGTTCCACGGCGTTGCGCGCGGCGTCCGCTTGCCTTTGTTTCGCCGCAAGTTCGCGCTTGAACGTGTTGATTTCCACAAGAGCGTCTTCGACGTCGCGAAAAGCGTTCAGAACGGTTTGCTGATAGTTCAATAACGCTTCTTTCGTTCGCGCTTTTTCGATTTCCACGCGTGCGGTATTTTTATTGAAATTGAAAATGGGACCTGTAATAGAACCCGCAACGAGCCACGCGGGATCGCTTGAAAGAAGCGTGGACAAGTCGCCGCTTGCCGCGCCGAATAATCCCGTCAAACCGAACGAAGGGTACATTTGCGCCACGGCGACGCCTATTTTCGCATTTTGCGCTTTTAGCATATTCTCCGCTTGCAAAACGTCGGGACGACGCCTTAATATTTCCGAGGGAATACCGACGGGAATTTCGGGAGGTATTTCTTGTCCGGTTAAGTTCAATCCTATTTCGATTTCTCCCGGATTTTGTCCGAGCAAAACCGAAAGCGCATTTTCCGTTTTGGCAACCGCGCGTTCCAAAAAAGGAACGCCCGCCGCCGCAATTTCCATTTGAATTTGCGCTTGGTTCAAATCTATTTCGGGCACAACGCCGTGTTCGAATCTTTTTTTGATAATTTCATAACTCTTACGCCGCGAATCCAATGTCGCTTTTGTAATTTCAAGACGATTTTGAAAATCGAGCAAAAGAAAATATGTGGAGATAACAAGCGATACCAAATTCAATTCCACGCTGCGATAACCGTATTCCGACGCGAGCAATTCGGCTTGCGCCGCTTCTGTGGCTCTGCGATATTTACCCCAAAAATCTATTTCCCAATTAAGCGTCGGCATTATTGTAAAAATATTCGCTTCGCTCTGAAGTTTCGTTCCGCTTGCATAATTGCCGCGTCCCGCCGTCGCCTGATAATTCAACGAAGGATAACGGTCGGCGCCCGTGTAAGTAAGCATTGCGCCCGCTTGTTCAATTCGCGCCGCGGCTATTTTCAAGTTCTTATTATTTAGCAACGCCGTATTCACAAGCCAGCGAATTTTCGGGTCTTTAAATAAATTCCACCATTCGACATTGACCGTCGTATCCGTTTTAAGCGAATCAAAACGGAAAGTTCGGAGCGTATCTATTTGCGGTTTTTGAAAATCGGGACCAACCGAACAACCCGAAAGAAAAAAACCGATTAAAAGCGTTAACGATATTAATACTTGTTTCATCTTTATTCCGACAATTTTTTTGTTTCGTTCAAGTTTGCGTTTTCGCGTTTTTCTTCGAACTTAAAGAGTTTTCCGATAACGATGAAAAACATCGGGTAGAAAAATACACCGAGGACGGTGGCGATTGTCATTCCGCCCAAAAGCGCCATTCCCATTACCTTGCGGGCTTCCGCGCCGGCGCCGGACGCAGTTACAAGCGGCAGAACGCCGAGAATAAACGAGAACGCCGTCATCAGAATCGGACGGAAACGCAATTTAGCCGCCTTTATAGCGGAATCGAAAAGCGACAAACCTTTTTGAAATTCGAGATTCGCAAATTCCACAATCAAAATAGCATTTTTCGAAGCCATTCCGATAAGCATCACCAATGAAATTTGCGCGAAGATGTTATTTTCGTAACTCAAATCGAAAAGTCTTGCAAGCCACAAAAGAAACATTGCGCCGAAAACCGCAAAAGGAGTTCCGAGCAAAATGGAAATCGGGATTGACCAACTTTCGTATTGAGCGGCAAGAATTAAGAAGACGAACAAAAGCGAAAAGACGAAGACGATTGTACCGGAACCTTCCGCGCGTTTTTCTTGGTACGACATATTGCTCCACGCATAATCCATATCGGAAGGAAGCACTTCCGCGGCAACTTCTTCGAGCGCCGCCATTGCTTGCGCGGAGGTGTAACCTTTCGCCGGACTTCCCGTCATTTCGACCGCGCGATTTAAGTTAAATCTGTTCGTAAAATCGGGTCCTTCCGTGCTTTCCACATCCACGAAAGCGGAAAGCGGCACGCTTTTCCCTTCTTTATTTTTAACGAAAAACATATTTATTTGTTTTTCGTCCACGCGATATTCGGGTTCGGCTTGTATGTAAGTTTTGTACAAACGCCCGAACCTATTAAAATCGTTCACGTAAGCGCCACCGAGAAACGCGCTTATAGTTGAGTATAAATCGTTAAGATTAATGCCCGCTTTAAGCGCTTTGTCGCGGTTCAAATTAAGGTAACGTTGCGGAACGTTCGCGCGGAAAGGCGTAAAAATCGAACCGATTTCGGGACGTTTCATAGCGGCTTCCATGAATTTGACCGCATTGCGCGCGAGATAATCGGGCGTGTTGCCGCCTTTATCGAGAAGCATAAAGGTGTAACCGTCGCCGTTTCCCAAACCGGGAATAGCGGGCGGACCGAAAGCGAAAACTTGTCCGCCTTTGACGTTTTTCAAAAGACCGTTCAATTTACGGATAATTTCTTCCGCCGTAAAATCGCGGTCGCTCCAATCTTTCAGCGAAACGAAAATAAATCCCGAATTGGGCAAAACGCTTCCCGAAAGCATACTGTAACCGGGTGCCGCCGTAACGTATTCGACTTCGGGAACATCCATGATTATTTTTTCCACTTCTTTTGAAACGGCGTCGGTTCTTTGCAGCGAAGCCGCGTCGGGAAGTTGGACGTTCACGAAGAAATATCCCATATCTTCGGCGGGAATAAATCCGCCCGGTAAAATCTTACCTACGACGACCGTTCCGAGTAAAATAATTCCCACGAAAATCAATCCCCGCTTAATTTTACGGGAAACGACGTTCGTGAACGACATATACTTAACGGTGGATTTGTCGAATACCGCGTTGAACTTCGCGAAAAATTTTCCGAGCCAGCCCTTGTAAGGTTTCGGTTCTCTAAGAAGAATGGAGCAAAGCGCGGGACTTAAAGAGAGCGCGTTTATCGATGAAAAAATCACCGAAACGGTTATTGTAATTGCGAATTGCTGATACAGTTTTCCCGTAATTCCAGTCATCATTGCCGTGGGAGTAAAAACGGCTACAAGCACGAGCGTCGTCGCGATAACGGGAGCCGTTACTTCGCGCATCGCTTCGATTGTGGCTTCCTTTGCGCTCAATCCTTGGGAAATTTTCACCTGAACCGCTTCAACAACCACAATTGCGTCGTCAACCACAATTCCTATGGCAAGCACAAGTCCGAGAAGCGAAAGCACGTTTACCGTAAATCCGAGCATCGGGAAAAGAATGAACGCGCCGAGAAGCGATACGGGAATTGCGATTGTCGGGATTAACGTTGCGCGCCAATCCTGAATAAAGATGAAAACGACAAGAACCACAAGCAGTAGGGCGACAAAAAGCGTAATTATGATTTCTTCTATCCCCGCCGTAATCGGTTTGGTTGCGTCAATCGAAACATGATATTCAAGTCCGTCGGGAAATTTTTTCGAAAGCTCTTCCATCGTTTTCTTAACTTCTTTACCGAGTTCGACCGCGTTCGAACCGGGCGCTTGATAAATAGCGATTATTGCGGTTTCTTTTCCGTTAAAACGCGTGAACGCTCTGTAAGCTTCAAGTCCGAGTTCCACGCGTGCGATATCTTTTATTTTAACTTGCGACCCGTCCGAATTTGTTCTGACGACGATTTCGCCGAATTGTTTTTCCGTTTTTAAACGGTCGGGCAGACGAACCGTGTAAGTGAATTCCGTTCCGGGCGGAGCGGGCTCCGCGCCGAATTTGCCGCCCGGTACGATTACATTTTGCTCTTTTATCGCCTTGATTATTTCGGGAACGGTAATATTCATTTGCGCCAGTCGGTCGGGTTTTATCCAAATTCTCATCGAATAATCGCTTGCGCCAAGCACGTCAACGCGTCCGATACCTTTAATACGCGCGAGTACGTCTTTAACGTTAATCAGCGCGTAATTGCCGAGGAACTTTTGGTCGTAGCGCCCGTCCGACGTTAGCGTTATTAACATCAAGATATTGGGAAGAGATTTTTTCGTCGTAACGCCCAAGCGTTTAACCTCTTCAGGAAGTTTCGCCGTGGCGGTAGCAACTCTGTTTTGTGTGAAAACCGTGTTCATATCGGGGTCGGTTCCCACTTCGAAAGAAACTTCAATCGTCATTGAGCCGTCGCTTGAATTTGTGGACTTCATATAAATCATGTTGTCCACTCCGTTAATTTCTTGTTCAAGCGGCGCGGCTACGGATTGTTCAACGCTGACCGCATTAGCGCCCGTATATGTGGCGCGTACTTCAACTATCGGCGGCGTAATGTCGGGATATTGTTCGATAGGCAAACCGAGAAGAAAAATAATTCCCAAAATCGTTATGATTATCGCTATCACCATAGCGACAATCGGTCTTCTTACAAAAAAACTTCCCATAATTAATTCTCGATTTCTTCTTTTGAATTGGTTTTGATTTCCGCAATTACAGGGTTGACTTCCATACCGTCTCTTACTTTTTGCAATCCTTCGTAAACGACTTTTTCGTTCGGTTTCAAACCTTCTTTGACTAACCAGAAAGATCCGACGGTTTCGCCAAGCGTTACTTTTCGGTGTTCCACTTTATTGGAATCGTTAACAACCATTACGCTGAATTCGCCTTGTAATTCGCTTACACAACGTTGAGGAATAAGGATAGCGTTTTTAACCATATCAACAGGAACGTGAACCTTGGCGAAAAGTCCGGGACGAAGGATAAATGTGGGATTAGGAAAAATAACCTGAATTAAAATTGCGCCCGTAGAAACGTCAATTCCTCTGTCGATGAAATTTATTTTTCCTTTATACGGGAAAACGGAACCGTCGGAGAGAATTAATTCTATGTTCTCACTCCTACCGATGCCGTCCTTTTTATCTCTTTTTTCCAACTCTTTGAAAATTCTAAGATAGTCGTTTTCGGCAAGATAGAAATCGACAAGTACCGTATCGTTTTTAGAAATAACATTAAGAATTACGGGGTTGGGCGATTGTCCTACGAAGTCCCCGACTTTCGCGCGCGTTTTCCCGATTATTCCGGTGATAGGCGCTTTTACTCTTGTGTAACTCAGTCTGATTCTCGACGCGCGTAAATTCGCTTCGGCGGCTCTCACCATCGCTTTTGCGGCTTCGTATGCCGCGCGTGCAGCGTCCAAATCGCTTTGACTAACCGCATTGGCTTTCGCCAAAGGTTCGATGCGCGCAAGTTCGCTTTCGGCGTGCGCAAGATTGGTTTTCGCTTCGGCAAGTTTGCTCAAATACGCCGCCGTTTCCGCTTCGTATTGCTGGCTTTCTATCGTATAAAGAAGTTGTCCTTTCTTAACCACGCTACCTTCCTTGAAATGAATTCCTTCAAGGAAACCCGTAACTCGCGCTCTTATTTCGATATCTTTTTGTCCCGCAACCGTTCCTACGAAATTTTCGTAAATCGGGACGTCCTTTTCGTTAGTTACATAAACTTCCACTTCGGGCGGTTGAAATTCGGGCTTCTCATCGGAACATGCAACAAAAGACACGATTACCGCCAAAAAGAAAAGTAAGTTTTTTGACTTCATTTTTCTTCTCATAAATTTTGGGATTTGAAATAAAATATAGTGATTTTTTAGCAAATCGTTAGTCTGCAAATAAATGTAAACGAAGAAATGAATTTGCAAAACCTTCAAGTAAAATTGAAATATGAATTTTCTAATAAATCATCTTTCCGACATTCCTTTCATTCGCCCGTTAACATTAAAAAGACAGATCACAAAAACATTTATTCTCCCGCAAAATTATTCGGGGAAAACGTAAATAATATCTTCTCTTCGAAATGAAAATGCGACCGGAATTTAGTGCAAGTCGCCGCTTGTTCCGATTTTTATTTCTGCGCCGTTGCTTTCGAATATTTCTTTAATATCGCGAAACGCTTCGTTCATATTTTTTAAATCTTCTTCCGAAAAAAACGGATTCGGCTTTGTCGAAAGAGTATCACGCACGGCATAAATTCGATAGCCTTGCTTCCCGCTTGAATCAACCGCGCCTTTGTAAACCCAAATGGGCAAATAATTCAAATCGCCGAGCGCCGTTTTGTTTCGCAATATGTTTTTCTTCACCGAAAAATTCAATATAACACCGCAATCGGAATATCGCCAGCGTTGATTAGAGATAAAATTCCCAAGAGAATAGGCGATAAAACTTTTTTCAAATCGTTTGGAACGAACGTTTTCAATCCTTTGAATGACGTGCGGATGGCTACCGACGACGATATCCGCGCCTTTGCGAAGAGCGTAATGTGCGTAATCGAGTTGAAAATCGTCGGGTTCGCGGGAGTATTCCGTCCCGAAATGAAAATAAACGATTGTAAAGTCGGGCGATAGCGATTCGGCAAGCGCCAAATCTTCGCGCAATATTTTTCGTGAAATAACGTTAACGGCAAAACGGGAAGTGTCGGGCAATTCGAAACCGTTGGTGCCGTACGTATAAGCGAGCAATGCGAACGTAATTCCGTCCTTCCTAAAAATTGCAAAGCGTCTTTCACCTTTTTCTCCGGTGCCGACGTTGTACATTCCGTTTTTTCGAATTATTTCAATTGTCCGTTTTACGCCGAGTTCGTTTCGGTCAAGCGCATGATTGTTAGAGGTAAAAAGAATATCGAATCCAGCGTACGCCAGTGCTTCTACGAATTCGTCGGGTGTATTGAAAAGGGGATAACCGTGATAGCCGAGTTCTTCGCCCGCCGTAACGGTTTCCAAATTTCCGAGCGTGAAATCGCTTGTTTCCAAATATTTTTTTATCGGTTCGAAAACAGGCTTGAAATCGAATTTGTCGCTGTCGATTCGGGCGTAATTAAATTGCGTGGAGTGACACATTAAATCGCCGACAAACGAAAAGGTTAAAATTTTAACGGAATCGGAATTTATTTTGTCAAGTGTTTGTAAAAGTGTTTCCGGAGGGAAAATTTGTTGCGGAGAAATTTGCGCAAAAAGGTGTGACGAAAAGATAATTAGAAAAAAAAGCCGCTTGACGTTAAAAAATCTTTCTCCCATAATCTTACGCAAGCGGCCTGAGGAACTACCCGTTTTTTCTTTCGTTCTTAATCGTTTGAATTTCAACTCTCATGTCTTGTGCCATTTTTTTCAATTCGCCGAGAGCTTTGCGAAGACGCGTTCCGGCGGCGTTTTGTCCTTTCACGTAAAACTTTTCCACGTCTTTTTCCATCGATTTCAATTGTTCGAACATTTGTTGGTATTTTTCACTCATTGTGCGTTCTCCTTACTTTTAGTTAATGTTTTTACGACAAATTGTATTTTTATATTCAGAATATAAGACAAATTATTCCACATTTTCCAATAAAATTTCGGCAATGTCTTTAACCGCAACTTCATCTTCTTTTCCGACGTCTTTTACGCCGTCGGTAAGCATTGTCATACAGAAAGGACACGCCGAAGCAATCGTATCTGCGCCCGTGCCGACCGCTTCTTGCGCGCGACTTACGTTAATACGCGTTCCTTCTTCCTCCATGAACATGCGCCCGCCGCCTGCGCCGCAGCAAAAGCCCGTTTCTCTGCTTCGTTCCATTTCAACTATTTCGATTCCGCCTATGCTCGCAACGGTCTCACGCGGAGCATCGTAAACGGAATTGTAACGCCCGAGATAACATGAATCGTGATATGTTATTTTGTGTTTTTCCGTTGTGTCTTTGACTTTCAACTTACCTTCGGAAATTAGATTTTCGAGTAACTCGGAATGATGAATAACTTCGAATTCGGCTCCCATGTCGGCGTAATCGTTTTTAAGCGAATTAAAGCAGTGAGGACAAGCGGTAACGATTTTCTTAACCCCGTATTTGTTCATTGTGTCGATATTTTCCATCATCAATTGTTGCGCAAGATATTCGTTACCCAAACGACGAGCCGTATCGCCGTTACATTTTTCTTCCGTACCCAAAATGCGGAATTCCACACCCGCTTTTTGCATCAACGTTGCAAACGCCTTGCTAACCTTTTGATAACGCGGGTCGTATGAACCGGCGCAACCGACCCAGAACAAATATTCCGCGTTCGGGTCTTCCGCCATGGTTTTGATATTCATCCCTTCCGCCCAATTAGCGCGGTCTTGTTGATTGTAACCCCACGGATTACCGTTTACTTCCAAATCCTTAAACGCGGGATTTACTTCGGCAGGGAAAGACCCTTCCATCATTACTTTGTCTTGGCGCATTTTAAGAATATCAACAAGCGGTTCGTTTCCTACGGGACAAGCGTAAACGCAGAAATTACATGTCGTGCAAGCCCAGAGCGCTTCCTCGGTTAAAATCGTTCCGACAAGCGGGAACTCCTCTTTTCCTTCAAGAAATTTATCCCCGTTTTTCTTAAAGAAATAACGTTTGTTGATTTCAATCGCCGCGGGGGAAAGTTGTTTCCCCGTTTGGTAAGCGGGACACTGGTCTTGGCATCTGCCGCACATTATACACGCAAATGCGTCGAGTAAAGATTCTTGCGGCAAATCTTCGAACTTCGCCGCGCCGAATTGCTCTATCGATTCGTCTTCGAAATCAATCGGTTTTATCGAACCGCGTGTTTTTCTGTCGTCCGGTATCATAAAATTAAGCGGGCCCATATACAAATGCGCGTGCTTGGTCAACGGGAAATAAGGAATAAAGGCAAGTACCGAAAGCACGGTTATCCACCAAGTGACATGCTCGCCGATTACCAGTTGATTGTGCGTTAAACCGATATTAATGAACCAATTCGCAATTGCCGAAGCGAACGGTTGTGCGCTGTCAGGTTCGCCTGCAAGCGCCACATGAAAAGCCGCGTCCAACAAACGGCTTCCGATGTGCACATAGAGGAAAATTCCGAAAATTAACGAATCTTTTTTTATTCCTTCTCTGACTTCGGGTAAAAGATGTACTCTTTCTTCGATGTAAAGTTTTTTATCGCCGTAAATAAATCTTCTGAACAAAAAAATTGTTATTCCGACAAGCGCAAGCACACTGAAAACGTCCACGAAAATACGGTAAACATACATGGCGTCGGAGTGTAAAATTTTCCCGAAACTCGGTATCAATCCTTCGATAAAATCGAACGTGTTAACAAACATGTAAATAATAAAGCCCCAGGCCACAAGGAAATGAATAAACCAAATGGGCGTACGTGTTTTGAATAATGTTTTTTGCGTGAGAAAAACCGTAAGCCCCGTAGGCAAATTTTTAATTACCGCTTTCCAATCTATCGGGTCGGTACCTTTTGAGATAATCTTAAAAACTTGTCCGTAAGTTTTTATTGAAAGATAAACCGCTCCGATAATCGCAATAATAAAGATAATTTTTTCCGGTAAAGATAACATACAAATTCCTCCTTATGTTATTTGAGAATTTATACGAGAAATTTGCAACAAGCGCTCCGAGCGGTTAAGCATAAGCGGTTTGCGGAAGATTCCGAAAATACTGTTAAAAGAAGCGAATGAATTAATCGAAAGATATTTTCGGAATATCCCCAAGTTCGGAGGGAACTTTTTGCTGACAAATTTCCCGATGGAATTTACCTTAAAAACAAGTGAAGGAAACATGGTAAAAAGAAAAGAGCCGAAAAGATTTCCGTTTGAAAAAACAAAACTCACTTTCCCGTCGAACATAATCATGTACGCCGTATAATTCGGATTTCCTTTCGGCCGCTTCATTTACGACTTTACTCTCTAAGGTAATCTGCGAAATTTTTCGGGCAAAGAGAAATAAACGGCGAGCGCCACCGCCACTTTGGCAAGAGCCCAAACCGTAAACGTTTGTGCGCCGATAATCATCGCCGTTTTAATGTCGTTACCGACAAAATATGAAAGATAAAACGCACCGAAAAAGAGTATTATCGCGAGGGCTACTATCATTGACGCCGCAACCGAAATGAAATTACCGCGCTTTTCAACCGCCAATCCCACCAAATAAGCCGCAACGGGAAAAGCGAGCAAATACCCGCCCGTAGGTCCGAATAAATGGGGAAATCCTCCTGCAAAATTCGCAAAGACGGGCAAACCGAACGCCCCCGCAAGCAAGTATAACATCATGCTTAACGCGCCGTTAATCGGACCGAGAAAAGCTCCCGCCAAAAGTACGACGAGCGTTTGCAAAGTAAACGGAACGGGTTGCGTGGGAATTGAAATTTGAGCCGCAATCGCGGTTAAAACAGAAAACGATAAAATCCAAAACAATTCCGCATTTTTCAAATACGTTAAAACCAATTTGGAAGAATAAGCCTTGGCGGTAGATTTCGAATTCATACAACACCTTTTTTTGTATTGGAACAAATATTCATATTAAAAATGAAATATGCTTAATAGGGTTTGAAAAGTCAAGTTTTTAATAGCACATAAC
>CAYZMW010000048.1:0-2130 GCA_964479645.1 uncultured Melioribacter sp.
ACCCAAAATTCGCCGAGCAGAAAATTGGAAGTCATGCCGAAGAATATTCCTATTAAATTTGCAAGCAAGTAATAAACTCCGAAGATTTCCGTTAAAATCAGAAGCGTAACGTAATTTATCGCCGAACCGAGCGAAGCGGAAAGATAGTAACGCCAAAGTCTGTGAAAAAACGGATATTTTTTCTCCGTGTTTTTGTCGCTCCACGTCCAGAAATCGTTCCAAAGGAAATTGTTCAGAATGGCGAACGCAACGGCGATAAGCGATGCAACGGCAAGCGGCAGGGCGAATTTTTCGTGCATCAACCATAGGAAAAACATATTGACGAAAATTCCGCTTGCGCCGACTATTCCGAATTTCAGAAATCTTACGACGCGTTCTTTACCTATTTTGTCCGTGATAATTTTGAGCATAGTAGCAATAAATCGTCCTTACGTGAATTTTGTTTGCGAATTTATATTCGAATTCCGCCACCTTTTCAAGCGAATCGAAATATTTCGCCACTTTTTTTAATTGCGGTTTGTATTCTCTTCTATCCGTAAAAACGTAAAGCGCATTTTTCCCTTTCAGACTATCGGGAACGCCCCAAATGCCGAACTGCAATCCGTCGCCGCCGAATATATTTGCGCTGTACGTTTCTTGATTTTCATCTTTCAAATAAAATTTAAGTAACGAGGCGGATTTATACGAATTGGCAAATAAAAAGCATTCTTTCGCGCCACCCTTTTCTTTTTGGATTTCTTTTATTTTTTGCGCGGCATCTTCCCAACCGCTCCACGTATTCCCTTCGCCGAGCGGAACATTCGGCACAAGCATTATCGAATAAGCGGTAACGATTAAGAAAAGCGAAAAATATGCGCCGAATTTAATCGCTTTTGTCGGTTTCGTAAATTTATCGTAAAACATTGCGGCAATGATTATAAGCAATGTTAAATATCCGGGCAGAAGCCAATTCATTTTAACCAGCGAAGTTAAACTGACAAGCGTAAATCCCGTAATTATTACGATTGCCGACCAAAACAAAAGATGAAATTTTTCGAACGCGCGCCAATTTTTTATTATGCGAAATATCGCTTTTGAAAAATAAACGAAAATCAACGGCGTGAGCATAAACAATTGACTGAAAAAAAGTTGCACGATGTATTTCGTTTGTAGCGGATGAGTGTCGTGCTCAGCGCGATTAACGGATTGAAAAAGAAACGAAGCCCAATTGTGTTCGGCATTCCAATAAATTACGGGCGAGAAAACCACAAACGCAAGAAGCGTCGCAACGTAGGGATACGGCGTGAAAATTTCACGGCGATATTTTTTTGAGAAGAGAAAGAAGAAGAAAACCGAACCGAGCAAAACTATCGCCGTGTATTTGCTTGTAAGTCCGAAGCCGAGCGCAACGCCCGCGGCGTACCAATACTTGCGATTTCCCGTTATTAAAACTTTTTGAACGAAGTAAACTGTCAATATCCAGAAAAACAACAGAGGCGTATCGGGCACAAGCGTAACGGCGTAAAGATGTCCGAATATCGTAAGAGAATAGAGTAGCAACGATAAGAAGGCGTCGGCGTCGGCGTTTAATTCTTTTACAAACGCGTTAACGAATTCGCGCGCTGTTGCGTATAAAACCGTCATTGTTAGAGCCGACCAAACAACCGCCATAAACTTCACGCCGAAAAAATTATCGCCGAAAAGATGCGTTCCCAACCAAATGGAATATGCGGCAACGGGCGGATGGTCGAAGTAAGAAAAATCGGGATGAAGCGAATAATACCAGTAATACGCTTCTTGCGGAGTAATCGGAATAAATGCGATGTAAATCAATCTGAAAATAGTAAACGCGAAGATTAACTTCGCGGCGTTCTTGGTGAAATCCGTATCAGCGCGCAATTCAAAAAACACAAAAATTTCCCTTCCGTAATTTTTGAACTAAATTAGTGAAAAATACGAGAATATTACGGAAAATTTATGTTGATTTTCTTACTGCAAAATAATATGTTTGTTGTTCTGAAAATTTTGTTTGCGCCCGTAGCTCAATTGGATAGAGCGTCTGACTACGGATCAGAAGGTTGGGGGTTCGAATCCTCCCGGGCGTACAAAAGAAAAAGCCTTGAAACGTAATGTTTTCAAGGCTTTTTTGTT
>CAYZMW010000049.1:0-1627 GCA_964479645.1 uncultured Melioribacter sp.
AAGAGTAAGAAACTTAAATTTTATAACGTTAGAAATTATGAGCAAATCCCTCAAATCGCCCTATTAAGCGACGAACAAAAATTCAACTTAAAAGTAATTTCCGCCGTGCTTCCGTTTAGGACGAATAATTATGTAACGGAAGAACTGATAGATTGGAACAATATTCCGAAAGACCCGATGTTTCAACTGACATTTCCGCAAAAAGGAATGCTTAATAAGGAGCGTTTCGATAGAATGGCGGAAGCAATTACTTCGGGGAAATCAAAGGAAGAAATAACGCGGATTGCCAATTCCATTAGAATGGAACTTAATCCCCATCCTGCTGGGCAATTAAGCGTGAATACCGCTTTGCTTGACGGAAACGTTGTGCCGGGTGTTCAACACAAATATAAGGAGACGGTTCTCGTTTTCCCTTCGTCGGGACAAACTTGTCACGCTTACTGCACTTTTTGTTTCCGTTGGGCGCAGTTTGTGGGAATTAACGATTTGAAATTCGCAACGGACGAATCGAAACGTTTCCAAGAATATCTCAAACGCCACAAGGAAGTTACCGACGTGCTTTTCACGGGCGGCGACCCGATGGTGATGAGCGCCGAAAAACTTTCGCTTTATATCGAACCGTTGCTTGCGCCCGAATTCGACCATATTAAAAATATCAGAATAGGCACGAAATCGCTTTCGTATTGGCCCTATCGCTACGTAACGGATAAGGACGCGGACGCAATCTTACGCTTGTTTGAAAAAATCGTTCACTCGGGAAAACATCTTGCGATTATGGCGCATTTTAATCATTGGATTGAACTTTCCACGAATATTTTGCGCGAGGCAGTAAGCAGAATTCGCTCGACGGGCGCGGAAATCAGAACGCAATCGCCGTTAATCAATCACATTAATAACGACCCCGAAATTTGGGCGCGAATGTGGAAAGAGCAGACGAAACTCGGAATGATTCCGTACTATTTCTTTGTGGAAAGAGACACCGGCGCAAAAGATTACTTCGCCGTTCCGCTTGTCCGCGCGTTCGAAGTTTACAGAAACGCGTTCACCGAAGTTTCGGGCTTAATGCGCACTGTTCGCGGTCCTTCGATGTCGGCTTTGCCCGGAAAAGTGGCGATTGACGGCATCACGGAAATTGCTGGCGAAAAAGTTTTCGTTTTGAATTTCATTCAAGCGCGCAGTCCCGAATGGGTGAAACGTCCGTTCTTCGCGAAGTTCGACACCGAAGCGATTTGGCTTGACGATTTGAAGCCCGCATTCGGCAAGAGTAAATTCTTCTACGAAGACGAACTTGAAGAAATGATTAACGCAACAACCAAAGCGCTGAAAGAAAGCGACGAAGAAGAAACAATGACGGGATAGGAAAAGTAAATCAAGAAATATTTTTCTCAACGGACGGTCTAACCGTCCGTTTTTATTTTAAATCGTTTTGTTTATTGAAAAGGCTTTTTAATATTTCCGCATTAAATTTATTGTTTTAATGCTCGATAAACTTCTCACCGAAACTTTCGGCGCGCTTGCCGAACAAATCCATTCCCGAAAGTCGGGAACGCGCATTTTTACGTCCGAAATGCCTGGCTCGTCGAAATCTTTTTTAATAAAATCGCTTTCCGAAAGGCAAAATCAAACG
>CAYZMW010000050.1:0-17495 GCA_964479645.1 uncultured Melioribacter sp.
CATAGCAAGCAACGTTCAGGCTAACGGTTCTTACGATTGGACGGTCGGGGATATTCCTACGTCAACCGCTTTAATCAGAGTTACTGATGCGCAGTATCCGGATTTATCGGATGTTAGCGACGCATCGTTCAAAATAGAGCGACTTGAACTTCTTTCGCCGAACGGCGGTGAATTTTATTTAGCGGATAGTGTCGCCACAATTGCATGGAATAGTTCGCAAGTAACGAATGTTAAAATTGATTATTCCACGGATAACGGAGCGGTATGGCAAACTGTTGTTGCTTCAACCCCCGCTTCTTCGCAGTCATACGAATGGACGATACCTAACACGTATACGAATACTGCTCTTTTGAGAATAAGCGATGCTGATAATCCCTCCTCGTTTATTGATGATACTACTTCTTCCGTATTTACTATAAATTTATTGTATCTGAAATCGCCGAACGGCGGTGAAGCGTACAACGTTTATGACACAACATTAATAACTTGGCATTCGCACAGCACGGTTGCAAAAATAAATTTGCAATATTCTACAAATAACGGAACGTCGTGGAACGAAATCGCTTCGGGAATTACGGCTAACGATAAACAGTATAAATGGGAAGTCCCGAATACACCGACGAACGAAGCCTTGGTGCGTATTGTAAATCAAGCGAATTCGAATATTCTCGACCAAAGTAACGGAACATTTTCAATCGGCTCGATAACTTTGGTTTCGCCGAACGGCGGGGAAAAGTGGCAAGTCGATTCCGTTAAAACAATCAGATGGAATAATATCGTTTCGGTCGGAAACGTAAATCTTTATTATTCCACCGACCGCGGGACTAACTGGATAACTATTGCCAGCGGCATAACCGCATCCGACGAACAATATTCGTGGACGGTCCCGAATACGGTTTCGGGCAACGCGCTTGTAAAAGTGGAAGACGCCGCAAATGCAACAATATCCGATGTCAGCGACAATGTGTTTTCCATTGCGAATATTATTATTACTTCGCCGAACGGCGGAGAGTTTTTGCAGGCGGGAGAAACGACTAAAATTCAATGGAACTCATATAACGTTAATACCGTTACGATTCAATATTCCACGGATAACGGTACGAATTGGACGACAATTGCGAACAATTACGCCGCGGCTCTTGGAAATTACGATTTCGATATTCCCTCGAATATTTCCACGAATACCTTTATGGTTCGTTTGTTCGACGATGATTTTAACACCGTGCACGATATAAGCGACGCTTCCGCGACGGTTGAAATTCTTGAATTGACTTCGCCCGCAGGAGATGAAGGCTGGAACGCAGGCACGTCGAAAAACATTACGTGGAATTCCTCGAACGTATCAAGTGTCGATATTAATTTCTCAACAGATAACGGAACGACGTGGAATACTATTGCAACGGGCGTGACAGCATCGACGGGAAGTTATACTTGGACGATTCCCGATACGGTTTTCTCATCGGATGCTTTCGTTAAAATATCCGATGCGGCGCATTCCGACATTTCCGATTCCAACGCAACAAGTTTCAGAATAGGAAAGCTAACGATAACTTCGCCCGTTTCCACGGATAGTTGGCAATCGGGTTCCATTCAAACTCTTACTTGGACGGCGACTTCGAGTGTTACAAGTTTGATTATCGAATTTTCGTCCGACGGCGGAAGTAATTGGCAGACATTGGAAAATAATTATTCCGCCGCCGCAGAAAGTTACAGTTTCAGAGTACCTAATTTTTCAACGTCAAACGCGATGTTCAGAATTACTGACGCCGCCACGGGCTCCGAAATATCGGATGTCTCGGATACTTTTACGATTTCGGCGTTGAGCTTAACCGCCCCGACTGCGAACAGTTTGTGGACGGCGGGAAATACGGAACGAATACAATGGACGAGCGCAAATATTGCCAGCGTTAAAATCGAATATTCGCTCGACAACGGCGCGACGTGGGCGGTGATAACTTCGTCCGCACCCGCTTCCGTCGGCGGTTACGACTGGAACGTTCCGTCGAATATTTCTTCGTCCAATGCCGTAATTAAAATTACGGATGTCGCGAATCCGCTTTCCAAAGACAGCACGGAAGCGTTCGTAATAGGCTCGGTTTCCGTTGTTTCGCCCGTAGGAACGGACGTTTGGCAGAGCGGAAAGACCTATGAGATTAAGTGGGTCGCGAGCCCAAGCATTGAAAACGTATCCGTGGATTACAGTTTGGATAACGGCGCGAATTGGACGGCTATTCGTACGAACGTTACCGCCACGGATTCTTCGATAAATTGGACTGTGCCTGATAATATCGATGTCGCTTCGGCGAAGATTCGCGTATATCATTCTTTATCGGATTTCCCGAATTCCAATGCGATTTACGATGAAAGCCAAACTTTTTCGATTACGAATTTAACGATAACTTCTCCTACGAACGCAAGTAATTGGCAAGCGCGTTCGACGCAAAATATCGCTTGGAATGCGGGTACATTGTTGAATACGGTTTCGATTTATTACAGCATAGACAACGGCGCGAACTGGAAATCCGTGGCAAGCGGAATTTCGGCATCGGACGGCGCTTATTCGTGGACGTTACCCGATACGATTTCGAGCGCCGCGCGAATTAAAATAGTCAGTGACGATTACGCCGGCGTTTCCGATTCGAGTGCGTCGCCGTTTAAGATAAGCGACATAGAAATAACCAACGTTTCTTCATCGACCGAATGGCAAGCCGGAGCGCGTAGGGAAATAAAATGGAACGCTTATAATTTATCGTCGCTCGATATTCAATACACGACGGATAACGGCTCAAATTGGAACAACATTATTTCGGGGATTTCCGCTTCGCGCGGTTCGTACGTTTGGACTATCCCGACGAATGCGGCGACAAATCAAGCGGCAATCAGAATAACTTCGAGCAACTATCCCGCGGTAAGCGCTACGAGCGATTTGTTCACGATAAAGAATCTTATTGTGGTTGCTCCGAACGGCGGGGAAAATTGGCAAGTCGGAAGCAACGAAACGATTTCTTGGTCGAGTTCCTATGTTAATAATATTAGTGTGGAACTTAGTACCGATAACGGCGCAACGTGGCTTACGATTACTTCGCACATAGCCGCTTCGAACGGTTCGTATTCGTGGAATGTTCCCGACACTATTTCAACCGTCGAAGGTTTGATTAGAATTGTAGATTTGGATAATCCCGAAATAAGAGATTCGAGTGACGCTAATTTTACAATCGGGCGACTTGTCTTGACATCGCCGCTCGGCGGAGAATCGTGGCAAGCGGGCACGCGTCACAATATTACATGGAACAGCATTAACGTTGATAACGTTCGTCTTGAATATTCAACCGACAATGGCGCAAATTGGACGGAAATAATATCGCCTATCAGCGCAAGCGTTTCAACGTATTCGTGGTTAATTCCGAACAATATCGCTTCGACAACCGCTCTGGTGAGAATAACTTCGCTTGACGACCCGAACGTAACTTATACGAGCAATATTTTCACGATTACCGAGCTTTTGGTTGTAAGTCCTAACGGCGGGGAAACATGGCAAGCGGGAAATGCTTACACGATACAATGGACATCCGCGAATATCGATAAAATAGATTTGTCTTATTCGACTGACAACGGTGCGAACTGGACTTCTATTGTTACGAATTTAAGCGCATCAGTCGGTTCTTTGAATTGGACGATACCGAATAATATCAACACGTCCACTGCATTGATAAGAATTGTGGATTCTCAAAATCCCGAACATAGGGACAGCAGCGACAACGTATTTACTATAAATTCGTTTCAACTTACATATCCTATCGGAACGGAATATTTGCAGGCGGGGAAAACCGTTGATATTACTTGGGCTTCGGGAAGCGAAATAGCGACGGTTTCTTTGTATTATTCGCTTGACGGCGGGGCTACGTGGACGGCAATTACAAGCGGGACGAACGCGGCAAGCGGAACGTACGCATGGGCTATTCCCGCAAACGTTTCATCTTCGCAAGCGCGAATTAGATTGAACGCCGACGGAAGTTCGCTTGTTTCTCAGAGTTCCGATTTCACGATAGAAGTTCTTGATTTGCAGACGCCCGACGGCTCGGAATATTGGACTTCGGGAACGACGCAAAATATTACTTGGAATTCCGCAATAGTGACGAACGTAAGAATCGAAGTTTCATCGGATAACGGAACGACGTGGAGTGAAATTTCCGCGGCGGAAACCGCGGCAAGCGGCACGTATTCGTGGACGATTCCGAACGATTTTTCGACGACGGAAGGAAAAATTAGAATTTCGGATACCGATCACCCCGATATTAATTCAAGCAATGTAAATCCGTTTAATGTCGGCGCGATTACCGTTACGGCGCCGAACGGCGGTGAAGTGTTACAATCGGGAGAAACGTATCAAATCGCTTGGACGCAAAGTTCTTCCGTTTCAAGAGTGAATATCGATTATTCGACGGATAACGGAACAAGTTGGACGAATATCGTTTCGGGTGCGCAATTAAACGGCGCGTACGATTGGACGGTGCCGAACAACGTTTTTACGGATAACGCTTTAATCAGAGTGGCGGATGCGAATTCGGGCGGCGCGATTTACGACGTTAGCGATAACGTATTTAAAATCGGAAGTTTGAAAATTTTAACGCCTAACGGCGGAGAAAATTGGCTTTCGGGAACTACTCACGCTATTACATGGCAAGCGGCAAGCAATATTTCGAACGTTAAACTTGAATATTACGCCCCGCTTACGGGATGGGTTATCGTTGCAAGTTCGGTTGCGGCGAATACTGGTTCTTACAATTGGATTGTCCCCGCAAATTATTCCGACAGCGTAAAAGTGCGCATTACGTCCGTTGACGACAACACGATTACCGACACAAGCGACGCGTTTTTCAGAATAGCGAACGTGAAAATAACTACACCCGCAAACGCTACGAAATGGCAATTCGGCGATACTGAAAGAATTGAATGGACTGCTTCCGCCAATGTTTCGAATGTAAATCTCTTTTATAATACGGGAAACGGCGTTTGGCAAAATCTCGCGCAAAATCTCGATGCTTCTTCCGGCGCTTACGATTGGACTATCCCTAATATTGTAACGGACAAATTGACGTTGAGAATTGACGACGTTAACGGCGCGGGAGAAATTTACGACGAAACCGCGTTCAATATCTCCGTCGTTAATTTGGATTTGACTCAACCGAATTCTCAAACGGTTTGGCTTGCAGGCTCCACACAAGACATACTTTGGAGCGCGTCGTCGTATATTAGAAAGATTTCAATAAAATATTCGCTCGACGAAGGGACGACATGGCTTTCGGTGGTCGATTCCCTTGATGCCACGCTCGGAAAATATTCGTGGAATATCCCCACGGCTCTTTCTTCCGACAGCATTTTAATGGTTATTCGCGATGTCGATTATTCGAACGTTGACGATTCTTCGGGTTATTTCAAAGTTTCTAACGCCGATTTGACATTGCTTGCACCGAACGGCGGCGAATATTGGCAAGCGGGTACAGACGAAACAATTTCGTGGAACGCCAGTTCCAACATTTCGTTAATAAATATTTATTATTCCACGGATAGCGGTGCGCATTGGACGACACTGATTTCGAATTATCCTGCGACAAACGATAGTTACGAATATTCGATTCCCTCAAATTTTGCAAGCGATAATTTCAGAATTAAAATAGAAGACGCGAATAATCCGTTTTTACGCGACAGCAGTTCGCACGATCTTTACGTGCGTTGGCTTTATTTGCAAGAACCCGTCGGCGGCGAACATTTGCAAGCGGGCAACGTGAAAACAATCAAATGGACGAACAGCTCCAACGTTTCGAACGTAAGAATAGATTTTTCAACCGATAACGGCGGCTCGTGGAACAATATCGCTATGGTTACCGCGGCAAGCGGACAATACGATTGGACGGTTAATAATTTACCGACTGATTCCGCTCTTGTAAGAATAAGCGATGCAAACAGCAATCTCGCGATTTTAAGCGGTAGCGAAATATTTACGATAAGCATGCTTAAAATACTTACCCCCGTTAACGGCGGAGAGGTGCAAGGCGGCGATACGATAGCGATATCGTGGCTTAATAGTGATGATATTGAAAATCTTCAACTGAGTTATACGACCGACGGCGCTAATTGGTACGCAATCAATTCCACGCCGTATCCCGCGGATTCTTCCCGTTACGATTGGATTTTGGATAATTCTATTTGTGCGGATTCGCTTTTCATAATGGTCTCGGATTTCGCGTTTCAATCTGTTAACGATACTACGCCGAAACCGATAACCGTAAAACAAATTTCGATTTCAAATCCCGCGGCCGGCGAACAATGGCAAGTGGGAACAACAAAGCAAATCAAGTGGAACGCTTGCGGAATTAACACGGTAACATTGCAATATTCGATTAGTAAAGGGATTAATTGGACTACAATAGCAAGCGGTATAAACGCCTCGACGGGCGTTTACGATTGGACGATACCGAATAATATATCCGATTCCGTCATTGTAAAAATTACGGACGATTCGAACGCTGAAATTAATGCTGTTTCGGATTATTTCGAAATATATCAACCGAGCGTGGAGATTGTTTTCCCGAACGGCGGAGAGTTCTTACAAGCCGGTTCGAATGTTACGATTCGTTGGACGAGTTCGTTGATTAATTATTTGAATTTTGAATATTCGCTTGATAACGGCGCAACGTGGAGCACAATCGCCAATACGGTTACCGCTTCGGCGGATACACTGGTTTGGAATGTGCCGTCGAATATTCATTCGGTGCAATGCTTGATCAGAGCGGTGAATTCGGAAGACGCGACGATTTTCGACCAAAGCAACAATCCTTTCACCATTGCGGATTTATATTTGACGAAGCCCGTGGGTAACGAGTATTTCCAAGCGGGAAGCAAATATCAAATCGCTTGGAGTGCAAGTTCGGAAATTAGCGCGGTTAAACTTTCTTTTTCTACAAATCAAGGTTTAACCTGGAACGGAATTACAGGAGCGTCGAATTTAAACGCGGCAACGGGTTCGTTCGATTGGAACGTTCCGAGCAATTTGAGTTCGAATGAAACGCGGATTAGAATTCAAAGCGTTGCGCACGACTCGGTACAGAGTATTTCCAACGATTTCACCGTAAGTTGGGTCGCAATAACTCAACCTGTCGGCGGGGAAGTTTACGTGGCGGGACAAAACGCTCGCGTTGTTTGGACAAACGGTAACGCCACTTCCCGCGTACTTGTGGAACTGCTCAACGGCAAAGCGGGCGACGTAATTGTTTCGGAAATCGATTCATCTTATCGCGGCGAAGGTTATATTGAAATTCCTTCTTATCTTGTTTCGGATTCGTTAAGAATCAGATTAAGCGATGTTCGTTCGAATTACAATATTGCCGATACATCCGCGTCATATTTTTACAGTACAACGTTGAAAATCGTTACGCCGAATAGCGGAACGAATTGGCGCTCGGGTTCGCAGGAAAAAGTGATTTGGACTTCGGGAAATCATCTTACGAATCTCGCTTTCGAATATTCTCTCGATAACGGAGGCATTTGGCAATCGCTCGTGAGTTCCGTTTCGGCAAGTAGCGACACGCTTGTTTGGAATTTACCCGAAGATGTCAATACTCATCAAGCGCTCGTGCGTTGTTACGACAAAGCGAACATTTCGCTCGCCGATACGACCGACCCGTTCGTTATTTACACTTCGCAGTTAAGAGTTTTGTCTCCGAACGGCGGGGAAAAACTTCAGGCGGGCGCGCCATATACGATTAAATGGGTGAGCGAATTCGTTACGAATTTACAAATAGAATTTTCGTCCGACAACGGCACGACGTGGGATACGCTTACCACTTCGGCGATTGCCTCCGATTCGCAATGGGTTTGGAATGTTCCCGCCGGTATTTCGACGGAGGAAGGAATTATCAGATTGTCTTCCCGCGAAGACACGACGCTTGTTTCACAAAGCAATTCCGCATTCTCGATAGGCTGGCTTACGGTGGTTTCTCCCGTGCTGAACGACGTTTGGATGTCGGGACAAAACAAAGTGATTATCTGGCGAAAAGCCGCTTCGGTTAAAAAAGTAAATCTATTCTATTCTTTGAACGGCAACGACGCCGATTCTTCACTTACGCTGATTGCCGCGAACGTAAACGCCGCCGATACGCACTACGTATGGAGCGTTCCGCCCGTATCGTCAACGAATGCCCTTGTTGTTGTTACCGACGCCGAATCGGACGGAAACATTAAAGCGGCAAGTTCCAAGTTTACAATCGGGAAATTGCAAATTATTTCCCCGAACGGCGGGGAATTTATTCAATCGGGTGCGGATTGGGATATTACTTGGTCGGTCAGTTCCGATATTATTCCGTTCGTTAACATAGATTATTCGTTAAACGGCGGACGCACGTGGACAAGAATCGCATCGTCAGTTACATCGTCGGATACGACGCACGTTTGGTCGATTGCGTCCGGAGTTACCACTGACTCCGCGTTGGTAAGAATCGTAAGCACGACAAACACCGAAATAGCGGATACAAGCGACGCGATGTTCTCTATCGGCGGACTTGAAATGCTCGTATTTAACACGCCCGAAAAAGTGCTTGAAAACACTGTAAAAGAATTAAGGTGGAGCATCACGCAGAACATTAATTATGTCGATTTGCTTTACAGAACCTCGGATAACGTCTGGAAACCTATCGTGCAAAATTATCCTGCGGATTCCGTGCATTATTATTGGACGATACCCGAAGAACCTTCCGATTCGTGCTATGTTATGATTCGCGATTCACGTAATCCGCTATTGAGCGATATTACCAACGAACCGTTTACCATTGCCCGTCTGAAATTATTGAATTTCAACGGCGGCGGTGTTTACCAAACGGGAACGGAACAAACTATTTACTGGAACGCATTGTCTGTAAACTACGTTAACATTGAATATACGGTCGATTCCGTCAATTGGAGCAGAATTAATCCTAATCCGATTGTTGCCGATACCGGCGAATTTTTGTGGGAAATTCCTGATGAAATGAGCATTGCGTCAAGGCATTATTTGCTGAGACTTGTCGATGCCGAATTTGCGGGAATTTC
Organism: uncultured Melioribacter sp.; assembly: GCA_964479645.1. Lineage (GTDB taxonomy): Bacteria > Bacteroidota > Ignavibacteria > Ignavibacteriales > Melioribacteraceae > WGAL01. The sequence goes on from CAYZMW010000050.1 coordinate 9,085, forward strand.
CGATACAAGTGACGATGAATTTACCGTAAGTTACATAAAAATGAAAAGCCCGAACGGCGGCGAAGGACAGCAACTCGGTACGTCTTATCTTGTGGAGTGGGCAACAAGTACGAACACGGTCGATTACATTAATCTCTATCTCGAAGTTAATGCTGGCTCGGATATTTGGACGCCGATTGCAAACGGAATTCCGGCTTCGGATTTGCAATATTATTGGCTAATTCAAACCGAAGCGTCACCCGCGGCAAGAATGAAAGTGGAAGACGCCGAACATCATTCGATTTACGACATAAGCGATTCGACGTTTATTATTGCGAATATAAAATTGCTCGAACCTAACGGCGGCGATTTCGAAAAATTACAAGTCGGCGATATTAAAACGATTCGCTGGACAAGCACATATATAAATAATGTTACGATTGAATACTCTGCCAACGACGGACAGAGTTGGAATTTCATAACGTCGGTTGCGGGAGATTCAGGCAAATACGATTGGCGAATTCCGAACGCCCCGACGAATAAGGCAAGAATAAGAATTAAAGATTTCGATTACCAAAATGTTTACGATATAAGCGATACAACGTTTTCGATTGTTTCGTTGAGACTTACTTCACCTAACGATTACGTGGCGTTTAATGTAGGTTCGCCAGAAGATATCAAATGGGAAAGCAGTTATCTCGACAGCGTGAGAATTCAACTTTCCACAGACGGCGGCGCTTCGTTCGGAATTGAGATTGCCGTTACCGACGCCTCGACGGGCAGTTATTCGTGGACTGTGCCGAATATTCCGACCGCCGAAGCGAAAATAAGAATTACGGATATTTACGCACTTGACGTTTCGGACGTAAGCGATACGACTTTCTTAATCGGAGCGTATCCGACTTTAACGTCGCTCGGCGACGAACAAACAGGCACGATTAAAATGCTTTATAATTTACCCAATGCAGGAGAACGCGTCGATTTGCGCGATTTCGAATTCAGCGTAAACAACGGCGCTTACGTTGACGGCAAATCTTATCTTGTCGGTGATTATTTCAATTTAATCGGTCCTTCGATGGATACTTTGTGGTGGAATTCCAAAGGGCAACTGGATAATTTCGAAGGCAATGTAAACTTCCGCGTTACATTTAATTCCGAATACGGCGTTTCTTATACGCTTACTCTCGACTCTATTATTGTGGACAATAAACCGCCGCAGTTTAATTCCACGCAATTTAAAATTTCTCAAGATAATTTCCTTTACGGTTGGAACAAAACGGTCGCAAGTTGGGATAGCGCCGCCGATTTGAGCGGTCCCGTTCGTTACGAATTGTTCGTTTCCGAAACTTCCGCGTTCGATTCGATTCCGAACGTGGACTCTTACGGAACGCAAGCGGTTTTGACGAAACTGAAAACTTCAACCGATTATTACTACAAAGTGAAAGTTTTCGATAAATTCGAAAACAACGCCGAATTTACGACGCACGCCAAAACCAACGCATTGGCGGACTTTAATACGGACGGGCGAATCGACGGTGCGGATTTGGCGGCATACGTTTATGCATGGAGCTCTTCGGATTCTTCCGCCGGCGCGGATATGTATCCTTACGAAGGAGAAATTCCCGTGCTTGAAGTTCAGCCGGATAACGTGCTCGATTTGAACGATTTGGTTGTTTTCCAACAGATGTGGAATTATTATGCGGAGTACCGCGGTTTGCCGAAATCTCTTTCGCCCGACGAAGAGAGCAGGAAAATTACTTTTGTTAAAGGAGAAAACGATTTCGCGTTTCCGATTGAAATCCCCGATGAAAAAATCTCGGCGGTTTCCGTTCTCCTGAAGTTCGACCCCGACGTATTTACTTTCGATTCGCTCGCGTTCTTGCCCGAAAAGATTTCAAGCGACGATATTACGCTCGCATATTTCGACAGCGCGCGCGGCGAAGTGATTATCGATTATGCGAAACTTTCGGGAGAGCCGGGTAAAAATTATTCGTTAACTTCCCGAATCGATTGCAATTTCGACGCGTTGAAACACAGCGATTCGCTTTCGGTAAGTTACATAGCGTACGACAAACAATTTTCCCCGACATATTCGAAAAAGGTTGTTTATACATTACATGAATTGCCGAACACGTACAAATTGTATCAGAATTATCCTAACCCGTTTAATCCGACGACGACGATTTTGTACGACGTTCCCGTAAAATCGAAAGTTACGTTGAAAGTTTACGATATTTTGGGACGCGAAATAGCGACTTTGGTTAACGAAGTTAAAAAAGCGGGTTCTTATAAAACGATATTTAACGCGAATTTTAACGGCAGAAGACTTGCAAGCGGCGTTTATTTCTACAGAATTGTCGCGGGCAAGTATGTGGCAACGAAAAAAATGATAATTCTCAAATAAGGTTATCGCATGATGCTTAATCGAAAAAACATATTGTTAATCGGTTTCGGTATAATCGCTTCCTTGATTTTTTTCAACGGTTGCAATTCCACGCCCGTGGTTGATAATCCGCCGCCGTTTCTTGAGATAGTGGAAGGTCCTGAAAACGGCGCGGTTTTAACGCGGAATTATGTCACTTTCGGTTGGCAGGGTAGCGATAACAGTATTGAGTTCAGATACAGACTTCTTGCACTCGACGAAGATAATTTTCCGACGATTTATTATGATTGGAGCGAATATTCGAAAGAAACCGAAGTTACGTATGAAAATCTTGATGAAAGCCGCTATCGTTTTGAAGTGATGGCGCGAAGCGCGGGACAGGAAGAAGGTCCCGAAACCCGCCAATTTGAAATCGATGCGTTTCAAGGTCCGTCAATGTCGTTTTTCAAAAGCGAAACGGATATGAGCGTCGGCGGAACGGATTCAATCAGCGCATGGCTTGAAGATGTCGATAGCGTTTCGGCGGTTCATCTCGTTGTTGCGTTCGACCCCGATTATTTGCAACTGCTCGAAGTCACCAAGGGAAGTTTCGTCGAAAGAGAAAATTTCGGATTGATTATCGTTCCGAATTTCGCGGACGAAAATGTTCTCGCTCAGGTTAACGCGACGGGGAAAATTGAAATCAATACCGCCGTGCTTGCCACTCTTTACACGTTGCCGCGTCGCAGTCTCACAGGCTCGGGCAATTTACTAACCTTTAGGTTTAAGGCTATTGCTCCAGGAACAACCAAACTTACTTACACGCTAATTGAGTTCAGAACGGAAGGCGGACGTGAGTTTAGCGGAAATCCGCCGAAAGAAGGTATTGTCCGAATTGTAGCGAAATAGTTTCGCGGTTCAGGGAAAAGTTTTGGCAATACTAAAAACGCGTAAAAACACGTCTTTTGTTCGCCCCACCATGTCGCACGCCATGTAATCGACAAGATTTTGAAATCGGAAATCCGTGTTGAAAATTAACTTCCGCATGCGAATTTATATTATATTAAAAGCAAATTAATTTTTAATAAAAGGTGAGAAGATGTTACGTAATATATCGTCCTTGATAATCTTCGTCGTTTCGTTAATATCTTTCGTCGGTTGTTCGTCCGTACCGATGAATGATTTTTTCGGAATAGAAATGCCCCCCGAATCGGCGGATAGATTTCGCATCGTTTCATATTCCGATATTAACGGCACAAGTTATACAAGCGATTTTACGATGAATCCCCGCGTTTACGCCTACGCTCAACTAAAAGTGGAAGAAATTTGGATTAAGGTGGTTAATAACGACAAAAAACCGCTCTTGTCAACTTACACTTCCGACGAATTTTACTTGCAGATGAAAGACGGAACGGTTTACGTTTTGTTGAAAGGGGAACGGGAAGAATATCCCGAACCGGATTACATACCTCCCGGCGGCGAAAGACAATTCCGACTCTATTTACCGAAAAATTTCTGGGAAACACTCGGTATGACGCGTCCATTTAAAAATTACACGTACGAAATGTGGCACGGCGCTAATAATTTGAGTTTCTTTAAAGAAGAGATTAAAGAAATCAAAGTGGTTCTCGGCGGCAAAACGACGATAATACTTAAACCGATACCGCAAAACACGTAATGGAATTTCATTCACGAAAGTAAAATTTTTTTCATCGGCGGTTGGAACAAGTGCGGCGAACGTGCGAAAATTTCGCGTATAAAAAACTGCGCAACACGCGTTTCGACCTTCGAATTTGCAATTCGGCGTTTTCGCTTTTCCCGAAAATCCATAATCCGATTAAATTCCTTATTTTGCCTATGCCGATTTATTTAATATGGGAAAGAATATGAATTTGTACGAATTTTTTAAGAAGACTTTTTCGCTTTTAATTTTACTCGTCTCGATTACTTTTTCGCAAAACGTTCATGTGAAAATTATCGAAACCACGGATACGCACGGCGCGATTTTTCCTTACGATTTTACGGAACAAAAGCCCTTGACACATTCGCTTGCGCATGTTTATTCTTACGTGAAAAAAGAGCGCGCGGATACGTCGCAAATCGTTTTGCTTTTCAGCAACGGCGATATTCTGCAAGGCACTCCTGCTGTTTATTATTACAATTACGAAGCGACGAACGAACCGCATTTGTACGCACAGGTTATGAATTTTATGCGCTACGACGCGGCAAGCGTCGGAAATCACGACATTGAAACGGGACATGCGGTTTACGATAAATTTCGCGAAGAAATCGATTTCCCGTGGCTCGCCGCAAACGCGCTCGACGAAAACGACGGACGTCCTTATTTTCAGCCTTATCAAACCTTTGACGCGAACGGAGTGAAAATAGCGGTGCTCGGATTAATAACGCCCGCGATTCCGAATTGGTTGCCGAAGATTTTGTGGAGCGGAATTTATTTCGACGACATGACGGAAACCGCGCGGAAGTGGGTGAAAATCATTCGTGAAAAAGAGAAACCCGATATTTTAATAGGATTGTTTCATGCGGGCGTGGAACTCGATTACGGCGGCAACAACGAAGTTTATATGAACGAAAACGCTTCGGAAGCGGTCGCCGAACTTGTGCCCGGCTTCGATTTGGTTTTTGTCGGACACGATCATCACGGCTGGAATTACAAAGTCGCAAACGAAGTAAACGGCGATTCCGTTGCGATTCTCGGCGGTACAAGTTACGCGCGAACTTTCGCCGTCGCCGATTTTTATTACGATTTGGCGCAAAGAAATTTGGATAGCCTGAGAACCGCATTAATTAATTCGGATATGTTCGAACCCGACAGCGCGTTTTTGATTGCTTTTCGCGGACAATTCGACGCGGTTAAGAATTATGTAACTAAACCGCTCGGAGTTTTTACGGAAACGCTTGACGCGCGGAAAGCTCTTTTCGGCGAAGCGAAATTCGTCGATTTAATTCACGCGGCGCAACTCGATTTAACGGGCGCGGATATTTCGTTTGCCGCGCCGCTTTCGATGAAAGCCAAGATTGACAGCGGTGAAATCAACGTGGGCGATATGTTCAAATTATATCATTACGAAAATTTTCTTTACACGATGAAATTGAAAGGCTCGGAAATAAAAGCCGCGCTCGAATACGCCGCGGATATGTGGTTTAACGAAATGAAAACTTCGAAAGACCATTTGTTGAATTTTGAAAAGGATAAAAAGGGTAATATCGTTTATTCAGAAAGGACGCAATCGCCGCAATTGAAAGGACGATTTTACAATTTCGAAAGCGCCGCAGGCATTCGCTATGAAATCGACGTAACCGAACCGAAAGGCTCGCGCGTAAAAATCTTTTCGATGAGCGACGGCTCGCCCTTCGACGAAAATAAATTTTATTCGGTTGCGGTAAATTCGTATCGCGGCAACGGCGGCGGCGGACATTTGACGAAAGGCGCGGGAATTCCGAAAGAAGAACTCGCGAAGCGCGTTTTGAAATCGACCGAACGCGATTTTCGTTACTTGATGATGAAATGGATTGAAGAGAAAAAAATTATTGAACCGCCGTTTTTCGGCAATTGGAAAGTTGTTCCCGAAAGTTTGGTTGCGCCCGCTCGCAAAAGAGATTTCGATTTGATGTTCGGCGGAATGACTGAAAAAACAAAGGAGTAAAAATGAAAGGCTCGTCGCAAAAATTTTTTGTCGTGATGTTTTTTATCGCTTTAAGTGCGTTGTTTACGTTTGCGCAGAATAATACGACCTTTTTTGTACCGCGCGAAATACAGAGCGCGATTGAAAACGGAACGCGAACGCTCGACGGAATTCCCGGCGAAAAATATTGGGTGAATTTCGCCGATTATAAAATTACGGCGGAAGTAAATCCCGAAACCGCTGTTTTGCACGGCGAAGAAATCATAACATATCACAACAATTCGCCCGATACGTTGGACAGACTTGTTTTTCGGCTTTATAACGACATTTACAAATGCAAGGCGAAGCGCGATTATTATTGGAATACGCTCGAACCTTTACCGCCCGTTAAAATTCTTTCGCTTGAAATCGACGGCGTTGTTTTCTCGGATACAAGCGCCAACGTGCGTCGCGGCTCCACGAATTTAACGGTGTTCTTAAAAAATAAGATAGAGCCGAATTCGACGGCGGATGTGAAAATAGAGTGGGAACTCGAAGTTCCGACAAAAAGAAAATTACGCGCGGGAAATTACGGCGACGGCGAAATGTTCGTTGCGTATTGGTATCCGCAAATAGCGGTTTACGACGACGTTTACGGCTGGGATTTGATTGATTATCAAGGCGTCGTGGAATTTTACAACGACCCGAAAAATAATTTCGATGTAAAAATAACATTGCCCGAAAATGAAATCATGTGGGCTACGGGAGTATTGCAAAACGCCGAAGAAGTTTTATCCGAACCGATTTACGAAAAATATCTCCGCGCTAAAAAATCGAATAAAACGGTGCGAATTATCGATACGCTCGATTTGAGACTGAACGAACTGACGGCGAACAAGCCGAAAAACGTTTGGCGTTTTGTCGCTGAGAACGTCCCCGATTTTTCTTTTGCGATAGGAAATTCGATGCTGTGGGACGGTAAGACAATTGTCGTTGATAAGAATAATAATCAAACGGTTTTTGTTCAGGCTGTATATCCCGCGGACGCTCCGCACTGGCGCAATGCCGCCGACGTTTCCGCGCAGTCGATTGAAATCCTTTCCCGCGATTTGCCGGGTTTCCCGTTTCCGTATCCCGAAATGACATCGTATTGCAACCCCGGTAAAGGCGGGGGAATGGAAACGCCGATGATGGCGAACGACGGCGCGCCCGAAAATTATCAAAGTTTCGCGGGTTTGCTTTTTCACGAAATTTCGCATACATATTTCCCGTTTTTTATGGGGACGAACGAACGCCGCTTTTCGTGGATGGACGAAGGTTGGGCTACATTTTTTACGGGACAAATTACGGAAATTTACACGGACAGCACGCGCCCGCCTTATTTTACGCGTGTTGCACAAGCCTATGAATACAACGCGGGGAAGGAAAACGACGTGCCGCCCTTCGTTCCTTCGTATTCGGTGAAATTCGGTTATCCGCGCGTTACGTTTTACAATCGTCCCGCTATTGCTTATCGCGAATTGCAATTTTTGCTCGGTGCGGAGTTATTCAAAAAAGCGTTGCTTGACTACATGAACACTTGGAAAGGAAAACATCCGATGCCGACCGATTTTTTCTCGTCGTTCGAAAAGACCGCTAACGAAAATTTGAGTTGGTTTTGGCGTCCTTGGTTTTACGAATTCGGTTATCCCGATTTGGCGATTGAAAATGTAAAATACGAAAAGGGGAAAGTTATTGTCGCGGTTCGGAAAAAAGGGAACGTGCCTGTGCGCGTTTATATCGAAGCGATTTACGCCGACGGCGAAAAAACGGTGCAAGAAGCAAGCGCGCGCGTATGGAAAAATTCCGATTCGGCGGTGTTTGAAATTCCGGTAAAAGAAAAGCCCGCGGAAATCGATTTGGGACGGTCGGATATTCCCGACGTAAATCGGAAAAATAACGTTTGGATTATCGAATAACGCGACGGATATATTTTCAGCGAATTGAAGCCTAAGGCGGGGGAAGTAATCTGTCGGTTTGTCAGCGAAAGACTTTTCAGCGCGCGGCGCGGCAGATTGCTTCATCGCTTCACTCCTCGCAACGACCGAAAAATTCGCGTCATTGCGAACACCGCCGTAGGCGGGGTGAAGCAATCTATCGAATTGTTAGCAAAAGACTACTCGGCGCAGTGATACTACAGATTGCTTCGTCGTTCTCCCGCTTCCCTTGGGAAATCTTTTCGCAAAGAGGAGCCCTTCAATTCAAAAGGCAATTTTAAAAAATTGCATCGCTCAACTTTTTATGCAGTCAGCCAATCATTCAAACATAATTTTTAAATCCGCCATGGCGGTACCTAATTCATAATTAAGAAAAATCCGCGTTCAATATCGGGAAACTTTTTGCAAGGAGGGCGTGGTTGTTAATGCGGTTAACTTTTCTGCGCGCGGTACATATTTACAATTGCG
>CAYZMW010000051.1:0-16973 GCA_964479645.1 uncultured Melioribacter sp.
GATTTCAACCGTGCCGAAAAGGAACTTGACGCGTTGAAAAAAGTAAGTGTCGCGGAAGTGAGAAAAGTTGCGGAAAAATATCTTAATCCGAAAAACGAAATCTTTATAATCGTGAGATAAAATTTTCCGGTTATTGAAAAACCCTTAGGTTAAGCGCAGCGGTGCGAGATTGTTTCGTCATCGCAAGACTGAAAAAATTCGCGTCATTACGACCCCGCCAAATACCGTCAGTCATTGCGATTCCGCCGTAGGCGGGAGAAGCAATCTGTCGGTTTGTTAGCGAAAGACTACTCGGCGCAGTAATTTGACAGATTCCATCGTCCCGCCGAAGGCGGGAACTCGGAATGACTGTGGTTATTTAGGTTTGTGCAGTTATACGACAGATTGCTTCGTCGTCCCCCCGCCTTCTGCGGGAGGTCTCCTCGCAACGACTGTGTTTGTTTGGTTTGGAGACGGCACGGCGGATTGCTTCGTCCTTGCCGACTTCGTCGGCGCGTTCTCGCAAGGACGTGTAATCTTAACCCTTATTTCTCTCAATCAATCATTCATTCATAATTTTTTCAATCCCGCCGTGGCGGGGCAACATTCATAATTCATAATTCCGCCGTGGATGGCGCTATTCATAATTTATAATTAAATGCTATTCGAGTTTTATCATACATAAAAAAAAGACGCACTTTTGTGCGCCTTAAAATTAAGGGGGAGTTTTTATGCGGAACAAAATTATTTTTGTTGTCGAATGGTTTTCACGCTGTCGTTATTCGCTTTTTCGACCTTTTTCTTCGGCACTGCGGTGTAAGGAAGAAATTCGCGAAATTGAAAAGGTAATTTTTCTTCGCTACTGACAAGAGTTGCCGCGCCGCCATTTCCGTTTATCGGTTTATTTAGAAAATTATCAACCGAAACTCCCGCGGATTTGTTAACGGGAATGCGTACGCGTTGTTTCGTAACCACATCGTTAGGAGCTTTTACGATTTTCACCGCTTCGATTTCGCCGTCGGTTTTTGCAGGCTCTTTTTCAACTATAAGATACGTTTTCGTTTCGGCTTTGACCACTTTTTGCGGCACGGTCGGGATTGTGTTTTTTTGTTCGACCGAAGAGAACATAAACATCAAAATCACAACCGCGGCGGTTACTATCGTGGCGGATGGCAAGGTAATCCATAACCAGCTTGTTTTTTCTTCTTCGGCAAGTTCGCCGAAATTGCCGTTACGAATTCGCGTCATCAAGTTGAACTCGAAATTTTCCGGCGCTTCAGCGCGCGGCAAGTTTTTCAAAAGCGCGATTAATTCGTCGTCCGTAAGTTTTCTTTTCATTTTAATCTTCGACGTATTTTTGTAACAATTTTTTTAATTGATTTCTTCCTCTGTTAATTCTCGACTTAACAGTGCCGAGTTGTAAACCTTTCATCTCGGCGATTTCTTCGTACGAAAATCCTTCTATGTCCCGCAAAATCACCATTTCACGGTAAACCGGATTTACTTTCATCAACGCTTTTTGAATGTCTTTCGCCATAATTTTGTTGTGCGCTTCTCTGTCCGGTTCCACGGCGCTTTTATCGGGCACTTGGATTTCGTAAGCATCGTCGTCTTTTGTCGTATTCAGCGATAAGTAAGAGCGTCTTTTTCTTCTCTTGATTTCGTTCTTCGCCAAATTTGCGGCAATCGTATAAAGCCATGTGGAAAATTTCGCTATCGTTTGATACGAATCTTTTTTCAAGTAGAATTTTAACATCGTATCTTGCACGATATCGATGGCGGCTTCACGGTCGCCGACAAATCTGTAAACGAAATTTATCAAAGAATCTTTGTATCTTTTTACAAGAACTTCATACGCTTCAAGCGTGTTGTTATCCTGAAATTCTTTTATTAATTCTTCGTCGCTTAACTTGTTAAAATCTTTTTCCAACAATTCTTTTTACTCGTTTAGGTTAAATAAGTTTCAAAAAAAATTTTATTTTTTTGCACTTTTTTCAAAAACAAATATAAAGAAAAAAATCGTGTTCATCGGAATGTTATTGACGGCGGTTTTATTTGTGTTCAGCACGGAACAAAATTTAAAAACGTTTTTAACATTCTTCTTAAATTGCCAAGCGAATTAATGAAAAAATTTGAACTCATATCGAATTATAAACCGGCGGGCGACCAACCGCGCGCGATTGCCGAACTTGTTGACGGCGTCAAAAAAGGCTTGAAGCATCAAGTTCTTTACGGCGTAACCGGGAGCGGCAAAACTTACACGATGTCGAACGTCATCGCGCAAGTTAACAAACCGACATTAATAATTTCGCACAATAAAACGCTTGCGGCTCAACTTTACAGCGAATTCAAAACGTTTTTCCCGAATAACGCCGTGGAGTTTTTTATCAGTTATTACGATTATTACCAGCCCGAAGCGTATGTGGTGAAGAAAGATTTGTACATAGAAAAAGATTTTTCGATTAACGAGGAAATCGACAGATTGCGATTGAAAGCGACGACGGCGTTAATCGAAGGACGCCGCGACGTGATTGTCGTTGCAAGCGTTAGTTGCATTTACGGTATCGGCGCGCCGGAACAGTACGCCGAGCAAATTCTTTTTTTGCGAAAAGGGGAAGAACTGCCGCGCAAAAAATTGATGCGAAAGTTAATTGATATTTACTACGTGCGAAACGATTTGGATTTTTCGCGCGGAACTTTTCGTGCCCGCGGCGACGTAATTGAAATTATTCCCGCTTATCAGTACGAGGAAGCCGTACGCGTGGAATATTGGGACGACGAAATCGAGCGAATTTCGGTAATCGACGCTGAAACGGGCGAAGTAATTCGCGAAGTCGATTCCATCGCCGTTTATCCCGCCAAGTATTTTGTGACGACAAAAGACCAAATCAGAAAAGCGATTATTTCAATCGAAGAAGAACTTGAAGAGAGATTGAAATATTTTCGTTCGCAAGAAAAATACGTCGAAGCGCAAAGATTGGAACAGCGCACGCGGTTCGATATTGAAATGATTAAGGAACTCGGCTATTGTTCGGGCATCGAAAATTACTCGCGGCACATGGACGGGCGTCCTCCCGGTTCGCGTCCCGCTTGCTTGCTCGATTATTTCCCCGACGATTATCTTTTGATTATTGACGAATCGCACGTAACAGTTCCGCAGATAAGAGGAATGTACAACGGCGACAGAAGTCGCAAGGAAGTGCTTGTAGAACACGGCTTTCGTTTGCCTTCGGCTCTTGACAACAGACCGCTGAAATTCGACGAATTCGAAGCGCTTACAAATCAAATAATTTACGTGAGCGCAACGCCCGGCGATTACGAACTTGAAAAAAGCGGCGGCGTGGTTGTGGAGCAAATTATTCGTCCAACGGGTTTGCTTGATCCGAAAATCGAAGTGCGTCCGGTGAAAAATCAAATTGACGATTTAATCGGGGAAATCAGAAAGCGCGTAAAAAAAGGGGAACGCACGCTCGTTACCACGCTTACGAAGAAAATGGCGGAAGATTTAACCGATTATCTCGAACGACTCGGAATAATGGTGCGTTATATTCACAGCGATATTGATTCGCTTGAACGCGTGGAAATTATTCGCGATTTGAGAACCGGCGAATTCGACGTTCTAATCGGCGTAAATCTTTTACGCGAAGGACTCGATTTGCCCGAGGTGTCGCTCGTTGCGATCATCGACGCTGACAAAGAAGGATTTTTGCGAAGCGAAAAGTCGCTTATGCAAACCGTGGGACGCACGGCGCGCAACGAAAACGGAATGGTGATTATGTACGCCGATAACATTACGCGCTCGATGAAAAAAACAATCGACGAGACAAATCGCCGCAGAAAATTGCAAATCGAATACAATAAAAAACACGGAATAACGCCGAAAACAATTTACAAAAGTCGCGAAGATATTTTGAACTCGACGTCAATAGCCGATATGCGAAAAAGCGACAAAGCGAAAGCCTATGAAACCGCTTCGTTTTCGAAAGTAGCGGAACCCGTTCTGAAATATATGACGCGCGAACAGAAACAGCAGATTATCGATGAAATGACGGAAGAAATGATGAACGCCGCGCGCGATTTGGAATTCGAAAAAGCCGCATTCTTACGAGACGAAATAGAGAAATTAAAAAAGATGATAAAGTGAAAAAGTGGTACGTAAATATACCCGATAAAACACGATTAAATCCGATACAAAATTAAAACACCGATCGAACCGATAATCAGCGTAAACGCTAGTTTATCGGTTCAATCGGCGAATTTATCCGAAAGAGATGAAAATATTTTTACTTCATCAAAATCATTTTCTTAGTCGCAACGAAATTACCCGCGCGTAAAGTGTAAAAATAGACGCCGCTCGACAAATCACTCGCATCAAATTTGACTGTGTAATTACCGGGTAATTGTTCCTTGTTTACCAACGTCGCGACTTTTTGACCGACTGAGTTATAAACCGTTAACGTTACATTTACGGCGGATTGCTTCGTCCCGCTGCCGACGTAATTCTCAATAGCGCTTGAATTTGGAATTAAATACGAAATCGTCGTTGTAGGATTGAACGAATTGGGGTAATTTTGTTTAAGAACAAAATTGTTTGTTCCTTGGTATTTCACTGTGACAATAGAAGAATATTGAAAAGAGCCGTCATTATCCGTATGTTTTAAACGATAGGATAAAGTCCCGAATATATCGGGGAAATCCGTAAATTCGTATTGTTGCGGTGAAAATACAGTTCCATGTGCATTTATATGTCCGATTTTCTCCCAAGTACTTTCGAATCCCGATTTTCTCTCTATATCGAAGCCAAAAGAATTTATTTCAGTGGATGTTTCCCAGAATAATTTGACTTGATTGCCGTTAACGAATGCGGAAAAGGTTGCAAGTTCCACAGGTAATGGGGCTTCACTCATGAAGACACCGCGTCCGTGTGTAAATGCGAAAATTCTGTTTGTCCCTTGTTGCAAAACAAGTTCGTGAACAGGCACGAAATCGGGCATCCCGCTACCCGTTTTCGTCCAATTTTCACCTCCTGTAAGAGTTTGATAAACCCCTGTTTCGGTGCCGATATAAAGCGTTTTTGCGTCGGAGGGATTGATTAAAATCGTATGAACGGGCACGTCGGGAAGATTACCCGAAATATCCGTCCACGTTACTCCTTGGTCGCCTGAATACCAAACGTGTTTGGTTGGTGTTACACCGTCATTATTATATCCGGAATAAACGGCGTAAATTTTGGATTTGTCGTTCCTGTCGGCAATTATTCTTCTTACCCACGCTTTATTATTTTCGGGAGGAGTAATTTCCACCCAATTATCATTTTCACCCGCTAACGCATTGCATTTGAAGATTCTGCCGTCCGTAGTCCCCGCAAAGCCGAGAAAAGGAGAAGAAGAGTTGTAAATGGAAACGGCGCTGATTTTTTCGCCGCTAGAAAGCGTTGAACTTGAAGAGAGCCAGTTTTCTGCGGCATCGGTCGTAACCCAAACGTTGTTCGAACCTGCAATTAGAACGTCGGAATTTTCCGGGTTCATCGCGAAAGGTGCTATAAACAAACACTCTGCATCCGAACCGGCATCCGAAAGTCCGTTAATACAGTAATCCCATGTATTCCCACCGTCTGTTGTTTTACTTATTCTTAAATAGACATATTCCTCGTACGCGATTTTACTGTTAACCTGACTTACCGCGGCGTATCCACCGTCACCGCCGTGAACTTCAATCCACGATGTTCCGTTTGTGTATTTTAAATGTCCGTTATCTTGCGTTCCGCCTTGATATTCTTCGTCGTCATATCCGACAGCACCTCCGTAAAACTGAGTGATTTCCAAATTGTTATTTAATGTGTTCCACGTATCACCGCCGTCGGTTGTTCGCCAAATACCCCCGTCATTACAAACGTAGATGTAACCTGGTTTCGAGGGATGAAAAACTATGGCATGATAGTCCACATGAACAACGGGTTCGCCGTATCTCGGGTAGCCATATACGAATTGTTCCCATGTGTTTCCTCCGTCGAAAGAGCGTACCATTTCCACACCACCAAGATAAATTTGATTGGAATTAAATGGATTAATTGCAATTGTGTTGTCGTACCAACCTTGACTCCACAAATAAGAGTTCATTCTCGTTGAGGAAAGTCTCGGAGGATTTTCAAGTTGTTGCCAAGAAACTCCGCCGTTTGTTGTCTTGTATATTCCTTTTAGTCCGTCTCCGAGATAAGTTGCGAAAACGGCGTAAACGATTTCGGGTTCATTGGGATCTTGCGCGAAAGCAATCCTATTATAATCTGATACCCTCGGTAAACCGTTTGAAATTAACTCCCAATTATTTCCGCCGTCGATTGTTCTGTAAATCCAACCCGAATAAGTGGCATAAAGAACGGTATTAGCGGTTATCGGCATAACATCCGAACCGTTATAATGGTTCGTCATGGAACTTGCGCTGATTTTCACCCACGAATTCCCGTAATCCGTCGATTTCCAAAGACCTCCGTTTTCATAATAGTTTCCGCCGTTATCTCGTCTGTTATATGCGAAGGTAACAGCGAATATTGTTCCGTCGGGTGCAATTCTGATTGAACGAACGTTCTTAAAATCCCAACCGTCATTGGAAAGCGTACTTTGAAGCAACTCCCAAGTTTCACCGAAATCCGTCGATTTCCAAATTCCGCCGCCGAAAGTTGCATCATAATTTCCCCAACCTTCACCTGTGCCCGCAAAAATAGTATCCCCTATATTTGCCATACAACTTATCGAGATGGGATTACCATCGTCATTTTTTGGCGACCAACTCGCGCCGCCATTTGTTGTTTTCCAAATACCACCTGCTACCGCACCGACTAACATTTCGTCGTTGTTGCTCGGACGTATAATCAAAGAACGAATCCGTCCCCCGATATTACCAGGTCCTAATGCACTCCATGAAGAAATGTTTTTTTGTTTGCTGAATTTGTTAGTTTTGAGGAATTTTTTTGTGTGTTCGATTGCTTTTTGTCGTGCAAGGGGAGGAATGTAATCCGTTTTGCCTCTTAACATATCGAACATAAAGCGTGATGCCGCTTCGGGGTTTTCCTCCGTTCCCGCTAATTCTCGGAAAAGAATTTTATCGGTTTCAGTCGTTACGATGGCACGAATTAACGCCAACGAAAACAACATACTTATGAAACCGATAAAAAACATTGTTTTCACTTTCATTTTGGCCTCCTAAAAATGATTATGTTTTATTATCGGTTAAAACGAAAATATCATATATGTAAATTTATTCTGTGTTAAAGGTCACTATGCCCGCTTATTTTGACGCAGTTAACACGGATTTATCGAATATTCGTCAATAGCTTTTTAATTATGAATAATCGGTTGAATGGACAACTTAGAAGTTAGAAGTAAGAAACAAGGAGTTAGTTTTGCCACGGCGGAATTAAAAAAATAATGAATGATTGATCGGCTGAATGGTTGATTGAATTGTATGAATTGAGAAACTTGTCGCCGTTTTTAATCGAACACGGAAAATACCGATTTAAACGGATTTTCACGGATTTAGAAATTTCAAGTCCTTGCGAGGACGCGCCGACGAAGTCGGCAAGGAGGAAGCAATCCGCCGTGCCGTCTCCAAACCCAAACAAACACAGTCGTTGCGAGGAGACCTCCCGCAGAAGGCGGGAGGACGACGAAGCAATCTGTAGCGCCGTGCGCTGAAAAGTCTTTTGCTGACACTTCGACAGATTGCTTCACCCCGCCTACGGCGGTGTTCGCAATAACTGACGGTATTTGGCGGGATCGCAATGACGCGAATACACAATTCATCATTTATAATTTTTTCAATCCCGACGTGGCGGGGCAACATTCATAATTAAAAGAAATCCGTGTCCCATTGCTCAAGGGCGCGCTTTCGCACGCCTCTACATTTATTTTTACATTTATTTTTCTCAACCTTAACCTCAGCCTCAACCTCAATTTACTGATTTTAAGCATAAAAAAAGGGAACGCTTTTGCAACGTTCCCTTTTTGTGTTTTATTCAGCGGATTTATTTTTTCGAGAAAACAAGTTTGTTTCCGCTTGGATCGACATCGACGAAAATCGTGTCGCCCGCTTCGAAATTGCCCATCAGCAATTCGGTTGCAAGCGGATTTACCACATAATTTTGAATTACGCGTTTGAGCGGACGAGCGCCGTATGCGATGTCGTATCCGCGTTCGACGAGAAATTCCTTCGCTTTCGGCGAAAGTTCGAGCGACATGTTTTTCTCTTCGAGCATACGTTTTACGCGTCCGATTTGAATTTCCACGATTTCGCCCATTTCGCTCTTCAAAAGCGGTTTGAACAAAATCACTTCGTCGATACGGTTCAAAAATTCCGGTCTGATAGTTTTCCGCAACAAATCGTTCAATTGCGTTTTCAGTTCCGAAATTATTTGTTCGTAATTGTTCTCATTAAATTGCGCAAGTTTTTCTTGTATCAAGTGCGAACCGATATTGGAAGTCATGATAATAATCGTGTTCTTGAAATCCACGGTTCTGCCTTGATTGTCGGTCAAGCGTCCGTCGTCAAGCACTTGCAGAAGGACGTTGAAAACGTCGGGATGCGCTTTTTCGATTTCGTCCAGAAGCACAACCGAATAAGGACGACGACGCACCGCTTCCGTCAATTGTCCGCCTTCTTCGTAACCGACGTAGCCGGGAGGCGCACCGATTAAGCGGGAAACGGAATGTTTCTCCATGTACTCCGACATATCGATGCGTATCATTGCGTGTTCGTCGTCGAAAAGAAATTCCGCAAGCGCGCGTGCAAGTTCGGTTTTACCGACACCCGTCGTACCGATGAAAATAAACGAACCGATCGGTCTGTTGGCGTCTTGCAAACCCGCGCGCGAACGACGTATTGCGTTTGCAACCGCGGTTATCGCTTCATCTTGCCCCACAACGCGTTTGTGAAGTTCGTCTTCCAAACGCAAAAGTTTTTGGCGTTCGCTTTCGAGCATTCTGCTTACGGGAATGCCCGTCCACTTCGAAACGATTTCCGCAATATCTTCCGCATCAACTTCTTCTTTAAGCAAAGTGCTGTCTTTTTGAATTTCGTGTAAACGCTTCGTTTCTTCTTCAAGGCGTTTTTGCAATTCGGTTATTACTCCGTAACGAATTTCGGCGACTTTACCCAAATCGCCTTCGCGTTCGAATTGTTCCGCGCGCGCTTTGGCGTTTTCTATTTCCGTTTTAATTTGACGGATTTTCTGAATTTGCTCTTTTTCAAGTTGCCATTTCGCGCGCAATTTATTGCGCTCTTCTTCAAGTTCGCTCAATTCTTTTACGAGTTCTTCCAAGCGTTTTGCCGAAACTTCGTCTTTTTCGCGTTTGAGCGCTTCGCGTTCGATTTCCAATTGCTTGATGCGACGTTCGAGTTTATCGAGTTCTTCCGGCATCGAATTAATTTCGATGCGAAGTTTCGACGCCGCTTCGTCAATTAAGTCAATCGCTTTGTCGGGCAAAAATCTATCCGTAATGTAACGGATTGAAAGTTGCACGGCGGCGACAATTGCCGCGTCGGTAATTCTTACGCCGTGGTGAACTTCGTATTTTTCTTTCAGACCGCGCAAAATCGAAATCGCGTCCTCTTCGCTCGGTTCTTCAATAAGAACCGGTTGAAAACGACGTTCAAGCGCGGCGTCTTTTTCGATATACTTTTTGTATTCTTTAAGCGTGGTAGCGCCGATTGCGTGAAGTTCGCCGCGAGCCAATGCGGGTTTGAGAATATTTGCGGCGTCCATTGCGCCGTCGGTTTTTCCCGCGCCGACAAGTTGGTGAATTTCGTCGATGAAAAGAATTATTCTTCCTTCCGACGCCGTAACTTCTTTGATAACCGCCTTAATGCGTTCTTCGAACTGTCCGCGAAATTGCGCGCCTGCGACCAAAGCGCCCAAATCGAGAGCGACGATGGTTTTCTCTTTCAGATTTTCGGGAACGTCGCCCGAAACAATTCTGTGCGCAATTCCTTCCGCAATCGCGGTTTTACCGACGCCGGGTTCGCCTATTAGAACCGGATTATTTTTGGTTCTGCGCGAAAGCACTTGCAAAACGCGGCGAATTTCTTCATCGCGCCCGATTACAGGGTCAAGTTTATTCTGCCGCGCAAGTTCGGTTAAATCGCGCCCGAATTTTTTCAGCGCCTCGTAAGTGTCTTCCGCATTTTGCGAAGTTACGCGTTGATTGCCGCGAATATCTTTGAGCGCGTTCAAAATAGCGGTGCGCGTAATCCCTTGTCGGGAAAGAATTTTCCCCGCTTCGCCGCTATCTTCGGCAAGAGCGATAAGCAAATGCTCGGTCGAAACGTATTCGTCTTTAAGTCCGTTCGCTTCCTCGACCGCTTTATCGAGCATCTTTGCCGTATTCACGGAAAGTTGCTGATTGCCGATGCCCGCGCCCGTGACTTTCGGCAATTTTTCAAGTTCTTCGCCTACTTTAAGTTGAATATCTTGAATATTGCCGCCGATTTTACGGATAATCGAAACGGCGACGTTTTCGTTATCTTGAACTAATGCCGCCAAAACGTGAAGCGGTTCAACGATTTGATTGTTGTAATTTTGCGCGATTTCCACCGCGCTTTGTATCGCTTCCTGACCTTTGACGGTTAATTTGTTGAAATTGAAACTCATATCTTTACCTCCTTTTTCAAACTTTTTGCCCCGCTTACAATATTTAGGTTTCAGTGTTTCATTTTGTTTGCCAAATTTTCGCGAATTGCGACAAATTTTCCAAACAAGAATTCGGTAGAGGAAATCGGTTCTAAAAAATGAAAAAAATTTATCCGAAAATCATTCGTTTCATTTTCGCTTTACTTTTCGCGCGCCAAAAGAGCGACGTTTTCAATGTGATACGTGTGCGGAAACATATCGACGGGACGCATTTTCACAAGCCGATAACCGCCTTCGCTCAAAAGGGAAATATCGCGCGCTTGTGTTGCGGGATTGCAACTTACGTAAACTATTTTCTTCGGCGCGAATTTCAAAATATCGTTCACGGTTCTCGGATTCATCCCGCCGCGCGGCGGGTCGGCAATAATCACGTCGGGCGCGGGAAAACCGCTTTCGCGCGCAATCGGGTAAAACGATTTGTTCAAATCGGCGCGAATGAAACTCATATTTTTCACGTTGTTAAGTTCCATATTAATTTTCGCGTCTTCCACAGCCGCCTCCACGTTTTCGACGGCATACATTTCACGTACCTTTTCGGAAACGTAAATTGCAATTGTTCCCGCGCCCGAGTAAAGGTCGTAAACAATTTCGTCGCCCGAAAAATCGGCAAATTCCGCCGCCGTGTCGTAAAGTTTTTCCGCTTGCAAAGTGTTCGTTTGGAAAAAGGAATTCGCGCTTATTCTGTATTTGAATTTCCCAATAAAATCGAAAATGTAACCTTTGCCGAAATAAGTCTTTTCGTAATCGCCCGTTGCGACTTGCGCTTTGCGTAGGTTAACGTTGTTAACTACAGTCGTAACAGAGGGAATTGCGCGCACGAGCGCATCGGAATATTCGCGCATAAGGTTTTCATCGTCGTAACCCGTAACGAGATTAACGAGGGTTTCACGCGTATGATGCGCCGTTTTTATTACGAGATGACGCAAGTAGCCTTCGTGCGTTTTTGTGGAATAAATCGACACGTTCCGCCTTTTGAAAAATTCGCGAGTAAAATTCAGTATTTCGTCGCTTGTTTCGGTGTGCAGATGGCATTCGTCGATGTCGAGAACTTTATCGAAAACGCGCGGGATATGAAGTCCGAGCGCAAAATCGCGGTTCTCAATCGTTTCGCCGCTTTCGATTTCCTCTTTGGTAAGCCAACGTTTTTCGGAAAATGAAAATTCCATTTTATTGCGATAACGATAAATTTTTACCGCGGGCAGAATCGGAAGAAATTCGTAATCGGTGAATTTCCCGAGATGCTCGAAAATTTCGCGCACTTGCGCTTCCTTGTATTCAGTTTGAATTTCGTAGCGCAAATCTTGCGTCTTGCAACCACCGCAAGTACCGAAATACTTGCACTGCGGTTTAATACGTTCGGGCGAAGGCGCAAGAACATTGACGGTTTTCGCTTCCGCGTAATTTTTTTTCTTTTTCGTTATGCGCGCTTCCACAATATCGCCGGGATACGCGCCGTGCACGAAAACCACGTATTTTTTATCGCTTTCGTCGCGTTCTATTTTCGCAACGCCTTTTCCCTCGAACGCGTAGCCCGTAATTTCAAGTTTTACAATTTCGCCTTTTTTCAAGAGTTTCCTTTCCGCTTGAACAATTTATTTGTTTGCCGCGTAATAATCATCCACGAGTTTTACGTATCGTTCCTTTTCCTCGTCCGAGATGTTGCTTGCGAGAAAAGAATTTTTCGCGAGCGTGTAAATATCTTCTTTCGTCAAATCGAGAGCCTCCGCGACAGCGATGAAATTGTCGTTAACATATCCTCCGAAATATGCGGGGTCGTCGGAATTAACGGTAACGAACAAACCTTTTTCGAGCATCGTTTTAAGCGGATGCTCTTTCATATCCTTAACCACACGCAATTTCAAATTTGAAAGCGGACAAACCGTGAGCGCAATTTGTTCTTCCACGAGACGTTCCACGAGTTTTTCGTCGTCGAGCGAGTGATTGCCGTGGTCAATTCTATCAACGTGCAGAATATCCAACGCTTCCCAAACGTATTCGGCGGGACCTTCTTCGCCGGCGTGCGCGGTTAGGAAAAACCCGTCGGCTTTTGCGCGCTTGTAAATACGCTCGAACTTCGACGGCGGATTTCCGACTTCCGACGAGTCCAAACCGATTGCGTCGATTTTATCCTTGTGGTCAAGCAAATATTCGTAAATTTCAAATCCCGCATCTTCGCTCAAATGTCTGAGAAAACTAAAAATTATCTTAAACGTAATACCGAGTTTTTCTTCGCCGTCTTTCAGCGCGCGATAAATTCCGTTAAAAACGGTGTTAAATTCCACGCCGCGGTCGGTGTGCGTTTGCGGGTCGAACATAATTTCGGTGTGCTTGATATTGTTCGTTTTTGCGCGTTCAAGATACGCCCAAGTCAAGTCGTAAAAATCTTGCTCGTAAAGCAAAACTCCCGCGCCGGCGTAATAAATATCGAGGAAATCTTGCAAGTTGCCGAAATTATACGCTTGGCGAACTTCTTCAACCGAATTGTATTTAATCGATTGTTTGTTTCGTTGCGCGATTTCAAACATCAACTCAGGTTCGAAACTTCCTTCGATGTGCAAATGCAACTCGGCTTTGGGAATGCCTTCTATGAATTCTTTCATTTCCGCGTTCATATTCATACTCCGTAATTTTTTTTAATACTTTTTTAAATATAAGAAATTAAAGGTTAAAGCTAAGAGCAAGGTTGAAGAAAGGGAAATCAAAATAATTGTAGTGACGCGCTAAAGCGCGTCTCCTCAGTGAACAGTTAACAATTAACAGTGAATAATTCAAAATTCAAAAGGCAAAATTAAAAAACAATTTCATTTAGCTTTTTTATCCCGCTTGAGCGTGATAAAATTCAACATTCATAATTAGAGGAAACTCCGTGATCTATCGAAAATCAGTCATAATCATAATCGCGCGGTCGAATCAATCTCCTATTCGCTTAAAATTCCGTAATTTGTTTTTTGTTATTCGGATAATGTTTAAGGAATTCGAAAAATTATTCTTCCGTTTTATTTTGGGGGAAATTCTTATTTTTATTATTTAAACAAAATGAAAATGGAAGTTTGTTTATGTCGCATAAAGATTACTCCGCTTTTTACGAAAAACAAAGGAAATTAATCGAAAGCAAAATAGAGAAAGCGTTCGACGGACTTTCGCCCGCATCGCTTTATGCGCCTGCGTCGTACATTGCAAACGGCGGCGGAAAACGTTTGCGCTCGTTTCTTGTTCAAATTTCGGCGCAAGCCGTCGGCGCGAAAATTAATCGCGTTTATAACTCGGCGGTGGCGGTGGAACTTTTCCATAATTTCACATTGGTTCACGACGATATAATGGACAACGCCGATAAACGTCGCGGTTTGCCCACGCTTCACGTTAAATACGATTTAAGCACGGCGGTACTTGCGGGCGACAGTTTAATTGCGCTTGCTTACAAGTACTTGCTCAAAGATTGTAGAGGCGAAGACATTGACGTTGTAAAGGATTTCACATCGGCGATGATTGAAGTTTGCGAAGGGCAGAGTCTCGACAAGGATTTGGAAACGGCGAAAAAATTTTCGGTTGAAGATTATCTTGAAATGATAAGAAAAAAAACCGCGGCGCTTTTGCAAGCGAGTTGTGAAATCGGCGCGAAACTTGGCGGCGGCGCAAAAAAGGAAGTTCGCGCTTTGTCGAATTATGCGCTAAATCTTGGAATGGCTTTTCAATTGCAGGACGATTTGCTCGATTTAATCGGAGACGAAAAACACTTCGGCAAGAAAGTCGGCGGCGATTTGCTTGAAGGGAAGAAGACTTATTTGTTTATCAGAGCGTACGAAAAAGCGAAAGGGAAAAACAAAAAAGAGCTTAAACGTTTTATAGAAAATAAAGGTGCGAAGGAAGACGAAATAGATTTGTATCGTGAAATTTTTACAGAACTCGGCGCAATTGACGACGCCCGCAATTTAATTGACGAATATTCACGGAAGGCTATTCGTTCACTTAAAAATATTAGGGAAGAGAAGCGCGACGTTTTTATTTGGCTTGTTGAAAAATTAATTAAGCGTCAAAATTGAAATGATTGAAAAAGAAGTGAAAATAATAAACGACGCGGGTTTGCACACGAGACCCGCGGCAACAATAGTGAAATTGGCGTCGAAATTTAAATCCGATTTTTACATTTATCGGGACGGAATGAAAATTAACGGCAAAAGCATTATCGGGGTAATGACGCTTGCCGCCGAAAAGGGCGCTACGCTCAAATTGCGGTTCGAGGGCGAAGATGAAGAAGAAGCCGCGCGCGTAATAACGGATTATTTTAATAGGGGGTTCGATGAATTATAACGAAGAAAAAAGTAAAAGCAATTTGTTGCTCGAAGGCGTTGCCGCCGCGCCGGGAATTACGATAGGCAAGGCGTATTATTTCGATAAAAAAGTTTTCAGGGCGGAAAAAACCACGATAGAAAACGTGGACGAGGCTATCGAGCAATTCAGAGAGGCTTTGGCGAAATCGAAAAAGGAATTGCAAAAAATTCTTGATCTTGCGCTTGAAAAACTCGGGAAGGACAGAGCGGTTATATTCGAAGCGCAAATAATGATTTTGGACGACCCGATTTTAATAGAAACGATAGAGAATAGAATTCGCGACGAGAAACTTGCGCCCGCTTATATCGTTGAAGACGAAATTTCCAAATATGAAAAAATGATGAATGCGTCCGACGACCCGTATATGCAAGAGCGCGCGCACGACGTTCACGATATCAAGAACAGAATTATACGAAACATTCGCAAGGAAAAATGGAAATCGAAAGTTCCGTATGATAGAATTATCGTTGCCGAATCGCTCACGCCTTCCGACACGGTGCTTTTTTCCAAGCGCAATGCGAAAGCGTTCGTTACCGATTTCGGCGGACTGACTTCGCACACGGCGATTTTGGCGCGTTCGCTGAATATTCCCGCGGTTGTCGGCGTTCACGACGCTTCGATTGAAATTAAGGATGACGATACGCTCATTGTTGACGGATTTTACGGGCGCGTGTACGTTAATCCCGACGAAGAAACTTTAAGGAAGTTCGAAAAGAAAATCGAAAAACTCGAAGAGCTTAAAGAAGAGTTTCGAACAATAATCAGAAGCGAAAGCGAAACGCTCGACGGCAAGAAAATCAGAGTGATGGGCAACCTCGATGTTCTTGAAGAACTGAAATTTATGGTTGAAAACAATGCCGACGGAATCGGGCTTGTAAGAACGGAACAACTTTTCGCGGATGAAGGTTTGCTTCCCGACGAAGAAAAACAGTTTGAAGTTTATAAAACAATAGCGGAGGCTTGTCCCAACAGCGAAGTCGTAATTCGCGTCTTCGATGTCGGAGGCGACAAGGTTTTGCCCGTTGACGTAAAAGAAAGTAATCCGTTCCTCGGTTGGCGCGGAATTAGATTTTTGCTCGATAATAAAACGCATTTCAAAGAGCAAATAAGAGCGATACTTCGCGCGTCCGCTTTCGGACGAGTGAAAATATTATTGCCGATGATTTCCGCGCTCGAAGAAGTTAAGGAAACCATTGCGCTTATCGAACAATGCAAAACGGAATTGAGCGGGAAAAATATTCCTTACGATAATGAAATAAAACTCGGCGTAATGATTGAAGTTCCTTCCGCCGCCGCGCTATCCGATAAGTTGGCAAAGTACGTCGATTTTTTCAGTCTTGGCACGAACGACCTTGTGCAGTATTTACTTGCCGTCGATAGAACGAACGAAATAGTTTCCGAATTATATCAAGAATTTCATCCCGCCGTTTTACACACGATTTCGTATGTCGCGCGTCACGCAAAGCGCTACGGGGTGGAAGTTACGATTTGCGGCGAAATGGCGGCTGATACGCTTGCCGTGCCGTTGCTTGTCGGTTTGGGTATTCCGAACGTCAGTGTTTCTGCGGTCTCGATTCCATACGTGAAAAGAATAATTAAAAACATGACTGAGAAGGACGCCAAATCGCTTGCAAACAAGTGTTTGCAAAAAGACACGCACGCTGAAATCGTTGAAGAACTTAAAATTTTCGTGCAAACGTACGGATTGAATTTCGAAGAAAAAATTTTAGGAGAAGAATGATGATAAACGAAACGGTGAAGAATTACGACCCGCAAAATCAATTTGAAGTGCTAAAAAATTCTTACGGGCAAGTAGAAAAAGCGTGGGGAACTGAGTTCTCAGCTGAGGGAATTGACACTGAGAAAATAAAAAACATAATTGTTAGCGGTTTGGGCGGTTCGGCAATCGGCGGTGATTTAATCGCCGATTTCCTTTCCGAAGAATTCCCTTATCCGTATTACGTTAATAGAAATTACGGTTTGC
>CAYZMW010000052.1:0-13168 GCA_964479645.1 uncultured Melioribacter sp.
GGTTCCGGCTTTGCTTGGGAAACAATCGCTAACGTTCCGGCATCGCAGTTAAATTATTATTCTTTCACCGCTCCGACGTTAAACGACCAAACGCCGGAATACGAAGGGAACACATATTTTCGCATTACTGCGTTAACCTCAAATCCGAACGAATTTTATCGTTCGGCAATTAAATACGGACACAGTGTGGATAATCTTGCGCCTTCGCAAGTGGGCGGATTGAAAGCAGTGTTGGAAGAAGACGGCGCAAGAATTAGTTGGGCGTTAAACGAGGAAGAAGACGTAAAACAATACGTACTCTATCGTAGCAGAAGCGAGGAAGTCGATTTCGACACGTTGGACGTTTACGGAGTTGTAACCGATAGCGTCTTTGTTGATGCTTCGCCGCTTGAAGGCGCAAGTTATTACTTCGTACGTGCGGAAGATATTCACGGAAACATCGGCGATGCGTCGTCCGTCCTTTTGAACTTAACTGGCGTTGAATCGGACGAAGATTTGCCGACAAAATACGCGCTGCGTCAAAATTACCCGAACCCGTTTAACCCGACAACAACGATTTCCTACTCAATTCCAACTGTCATTGCGAGGAGTGGAGCGACGAAGCAATCTGTCGTAAATGTGGCGTTAACAGTTTACAATTCATTGGGACAAAAAATCGCAACGCTGGTAAACAAAGAACAAGCTCCGGGAAATTACACGGTGCAATTCGACGCGAGCAAACTTCCGAGCGGGATATATTTCTACACTTTACGCGCAGGCGATTTCGTTTCAACGAAGAAAATGATTCTGATGAAATAAAATAGAGACGCGTAACGTGTATTGAAATCAAGGATAAGAAAAAGGTCAATGAATAAAAAAAAGACGCGCAAAAGCGCGTCTTTTTTTATTCGTAAATCACGACAAGGCGAACCGTTGCAAATTGATTACACCGCGCTTTCATTCTCCGAAATATCGAAAACTACAAAATCGTTTTTTTCGATTACCGTAATTAATTTGTTCTTATAAATGAAAAACGAATCGGGCGCGTAGTGGTTCGCTTCTTTGTTCAGCGTAAGTTCGAAAACCGTATTCCCCGTTGCTTTGTCAACAACCGTAAATTCGTTTCGCAGTTTTTTGCCGTCTGATAGTTTTCTGTGATAATTGAAAAAAAGATGACCGTGAAAGTCAATAAATTCGGCGTCGCCGGCAATTTCGGAAAGGGGAACGCGTTTGCCGACAATGCTTTCCGCTTCTTCGCTTTCGTATAGTTTGTAAGTGAAGCGATAGTCGGAGTAATCCTCTTCTTCGCGCGCAAGTTCACGCAGCGCATTTATCGACTGAGCGTCCGTTCCCAAATCCTCAATAAATTCGCCTGTTTCGGGATTTACGGTGTAAAATTTTCTTCCTTCGAAAATATCGAGATAACCGTAAATTTTATCTTTATAATAAAAAAGAAAAACGTATTCGTCCGATTGCCAAAGCGTTTTTTGTTCATTAATCGAATAAGCGATTAATTGTTTGTGTCCGGGCATATCGGGCGATGCGAATTTGTGAAAGAAAATCACGTCGTTTTTTATTGTCTCTATTCCTATCCAATATTTTTCGTCGAGTTGCATTTCCTTAAAAATAATTTCGCCCGTGTGAAAATCGAGACAATTGTAAAAAACTTCTTTACTTTCGGTTTCGCGCGTTTCCAAAACGATTTTATCGGTGTCTGTTATTAAAATTCGCCAAACGTTTCTTCCGTCGTTAAATCCGTATCTTTTCGTTATCTTCATTCATTCGTCCTTATTTTTCAATCGGTTTGAATTTCGCCGTAAAGTGTCGTAGCATCGGCGCTTCGTAAATGATTTCGTAACCCTTAAGCGAATCCCGCTTTTTGTAAACTTCAATCAGAACTTCGGCGAGGTAATCGATGTGGCTTTGCGTGTAAACTCTTCGCGGAATTGCAAGTCGTACGAGTTCCATCGGCGGGGAAATGAGTTTTCCCGTTTCCTTGTCGTATTTCCCGAACATCACCGAACCGATTTCAACCGAGCGCACACCGCCTTCGAGATAAAGTTCGCAAACAATCGATTGACCGGGATATTCGTGCGGCGGAATATGAGGCGCAAAGCGTTTCGCGTCGAGATAAATTGCGTGTCCGCCCGGCGGTTCAAGTATCGGAATTCCCGCGTCGCGCAATTTATTGCCGAGATATTCGGTACTTTTAATTCGATAGCGCAAATAATTTTCGTCGAGAACTTCTTCGAGACCTTGCGCAATCGCTTCGAGGTCGCGTCCCGCAAGTCCGCCGTAAGTCGGGAAACCTTCCGTAACTATCAACAGATTACGCGCGTTCATTGCAAGTTCTTCGTCGTTCATTGCAAGAAATCCGCCGATATTTACAAGGGCGTCTTTTTTTGCGCTCATCGTTGCGCCGTCTGCGTAAGAAAACATTTCGCGCGCGATTTCTTTAACCGATTTATTTTCGTAGCCTTTTTCACGCAGTTTGATGAAGTAAGCGTTTTCCGCAAAACGGCAAGCGTCGAGGAAAAGCGGAATGCCGTATTTGTCGCAAACCGCGCGCACGTCGCGAATATTTTGCATCGAAACAGGTTGCCCGCCGCCTGAATTGTTAGTAACCGTTATCATAACAAGCGGAATATTTTCCGCGCCTTTTTCTTCGATAAATTTTTCAAGCGCTTCGACGTCCATATTTCCTTTGAAATCGCCGGGAATTTCGGGATGTTTTCCGATTTCGTTCAGAAAGTCTTCCGCGATTGCTCCCGTAAATTCAATGTTCGCGCGCGTTGTATCGAAATGCGTATTGTTAGGAAAATATTTTCCGGGACCGCCGAGAATTGAGAAAAGAATTTTTTCAGCCGCGCGTCCTTGGTGCGTAGGAATAATAAACTTCTTGCCGGTCAAATCTTTCACCGCTTTTTCGAAACGGAAAAAACTCTTCGAGCCTGCGTAAGATTCGTCGCCGTCCATAATTCCCGCCCACTGTTTTGCGCTCATCGCCGAAGTGCCGCTATCGGTAAGCAAGTCAATAATAATATCTTCCGCTTTAATCATAAAAGGATTGTAACCCGCTTCGACGAGAATTTTTTCGCGTTCTTCCTTTGTTGTAAATTTAATCGGTTCAACCGATTTGATTTTGAAAGGTTCGATTATCGTTTTCATTTTTATCACGTCTTTTTTTTCGGATGCGAAAAAATAACGATTTTTGAATTAAGTTACAGAAAGAGAACCGAGCGTTTTGTGTTCTAAAAAAAACGGCGGAAAAAATCCGCCGTCGTATTTTTAAATTAATGGACTTTCGTACAATTGATTAATCGTCGTAACCGTTTTCAAGCAACCAGTTTTGAGCGTCGAGAGCCGCCATACAACCGGTTCCCGCGGCGGTTACAGCCTGTTGATAAATTCTATCGGCAACGTCGCCCGCGGCAAAAACGCCTTCGATATTGGTTTTCGTCGAACCGGGCCGAGTTACGACGTAACCCGCGTCGTCGAGTTCGAGTTGTCCTCTGAAAATTTTCGTGTTCGGGTCGTGTCCGATAGCGATGAAAATTCCGTCAACGTCAACCTTTTTGGTTTCGCCCGTTTTTGTATCTTCCAAAATTGCGCCCGTGACCATTTTCGTTCCCATGCGCTCTTCACCGAGAATTTCTTTAATCACTTTGTTCAATTCGAATTTGATTTTCGGATTTTTCTTTGCGCGTTCCACCATGATTTTCGACGCGCGAAATTCGTCGCGACGGTGAACAATCGTAACCTCCGATGCGAATTTGGTCAAATAGTTCGCTTCTTCCATAGCGGAATCTCCGCCGCCGACGACGATAACTTTCAACCCTTTGTAGAAAAATCCGTCGCAAGTTGCGCAAGCCGAAACACCGTGTCCTTTATATTCCGCCTCGCTCGGAATGTTCAAAAATCTTGCCGATGCGCCGGTTGCGACAATTACGGCATCAGCGGTGTAAACTTCGCCGTCGTCGGTTTTAAGCACTTTGGGTTGCGCTTTCAAATCGACTTCCACAACCTCTTTGAACATCGGCTTCGCGCCGAATTTTTCCGCCTGGCGTCGCATCGTATCCATTAATTCAGGTCCTTGAATACCTTTGTCGAAACCGGGATAATTTTCCACTTCAGTTGTTATGGTCAATTGTCCGCCGGGCTCCATTCCTTCGAACACAATCGGTTCGAATTCCGCGCGCGCCGCATAAATCGCCGCCGTCAATCCGGCGGGACCCGAGCCTATGACAATTACCTTCGCATGATTTTCTTTTTTCTCACTCATCTTTTCTCCTATGCTGTTTCATTATTTTCAATTATTAAGTTTTCAAAGTTAAATCATTTTTCGCCACAATTAAATTTTTTTTCGAGTAATTTGTTCCGAACCGAAAAAATCGAAACACGTATGATTCAAAAACGCTTTTTTGGTTTCATGTCGGCACATGGAAAGAGGAGAAAAATTTAGGTTGTCTCGGTTATTGTTGACCTCGCCGAACACCGTCCGTCTTTGCGGGCGGACACGCTGTGCGGTGACGCGCGGCAATCTGTCGGTTTTTCAGCAAAAATTGAAATAATCCGTCATTGCGATCCACGCCTTTGGCGGGGAGAAGCAATCTGTCGAATTGTCAACAAAAGAAATCTCCGTGCACGGTGCGGCAGATTGCTTCGTCGACCCGCTATGGCGGGTCTCCTCGCAAAGACAAAAAAATTCATGTCATTGCGAGCGACCCCGCAGTGTCGGGGGAGCGAAGCAATCTGTTGGTTTGTTAGCAAAAGATTATTCAGCACACAGCGCGACAGATTCCTTCGTCCCGCCACAGGCGGGACTCGGAAAGACTGTGTTTATTTTAGTTAGCGCACGGCACTACAGATCGCTTCGTCGCTTCACTCCTCGCGGACGAAAAATTCAAATTCCGTGAAAATCCTTTGTTATCCGTGTTTTAATGATAATAGGACGCTAATTTGACTTACGCCTTATAATTTTAACCGATTATCAGTATTCATCATAATCAATCGATTCAATCAGCGTCCCATTAAAAACTTACTTCATCAAAATCATTTTCCTTGTCGAGACGAAATCACCCGCGCGCAACGTGTAAAAATAAACACCGCTCGGTAAATTTTCGGCGTTGAATTGCACGCTGTAATTCCCTGGCGCTTGTTCTTTGTTTACAAGCGTTACGATTTTTTGGCCCAATGAATTAAATATTTGTAGAGACACAGTATACTGTGTCTCTACGCCCCGTGTTACGGGTAGAGAATATGTAATCGTCGTTGTCGGATTAAACGGGTTCGGATAATTTTGGTTCAAAACGAATTTCGTCGGCAGCACTCCTCCATCTTCAACTCCAATCGGATATGTCGTAAATCTGAACACCGCGCCGTCGTGGTCGGAAGTGGCGATCGGACTGGAGGCGTCATTTTCGAAATATTCGGGATAATCGGAATTCGCATGAACAAACTTAAAATATCTCACATAATTATTAAACGCGGAAGTAACCACAATATGATCGAGCGCTTGAGCGTCGCCTTCATAAACATAAGAATAGCGATTCGTTTGCGCGTCATTTTTCGTTAAGTTAACGAGCGGCGGATTTACAATATTTTGCACTTCGAACAATGCGCCGAGCGGGTCGGGGTCGCCTGTAATTTGACCGAGCACGTCAACGTAACCGTCGGTAAATTCAAACGCGTTATAATCGCCGACAATCGCAACTTTTGACGTGGGATTGCTGTTTTGAATGTTTTGCAAGTAATTCGCCAACCAAAGCGATTGTTCGTGACGTTTTACTCTAACAAATTCGCCGTCTTGCGAGTCGTCGATGCTGTTACGCGAGCGCAAATGTACGTTTAAAACGCGAAACGCGAAATTGTCGATTTGTGCGTAAAGCATATAAGGCGGACGGTCGAAAGTGTCGTAAGTACCGCCTCCGAGGTTGAACGTTGCGGTTTCACCCACGAGAAAATTATCGGTTACGGTGATCCCGTCTTTTACGAGAAACGCCAAGTTTAATCCCGAAAAATTATCGTATTCGATAATGTAGCCCGTGTAGTTCAAACTTGCGTCGTCCGAATGAATTTTATTCGCCAATGTTTGCAGCACGTTATTATTCTCAACCTCTTGAAGCGCAATAATATCGGGACTTTTCATAACTTCGCGAATATATTTCGAAAATTTCGCCACGCGCGTTT
This sequence comes from uncultured Melioribacter sp., assembly GCA_964479645.1. Taxonomy (GTDB): domain Bacteria; phylum Bacteroidota; class Ignavibacteria; order Ignavibacteriales; family Melioribacteraceae; genus WGAL01. The sequence continues at coordinate 6,169 of CAYZMW010000052.1, forward strand.
GTAAAACCGCATTATCGTCATCGTTCAAAACATGGCAATTCAACGTCCCCACCGAATATTGATTTTCGGGTTGGTCGCTTGCGACATCGGGCGTAATGTCGGTATCCACTTCAAGTTCAATCGGATAAATGCCGTAATCGCCGAAACTATAACGCACGCATCCTTTTACGTGCGTTATGACGTTTCCACCTTTTACCAATGTCGGATCGCTACTGAAAGTATCGATTTCAAATTTTTCGGGATTCATATCGAAAACGGGAAGCCCGCTTATTCTGTGCGGATAATCAATGCCTGGTTCGCGGAAAGTGCGTTGCGACTTAGCGACAGCCCAAAAATCGCCGTGAATATTCGTTCCCGAAACCGCAACGCCGTTGTAAAATTCGACGAGCATACCTTCGAAACGCTCTATTTCGTTTTCAGGCCAAGGTTGATTTGGCGAAGGCGTGTTTTCGTCCCACAAAACCGCGGTGGGCAAAGGGTTATTGTGCGAAACCACCGTAACGGAGGGATTGGAAATTTCGGTCATATCGTAATACTCCGTAGCCGTTCCCGTCACGTTTACCATATCGCCCGCTTCCACTTCGGGCGTTTGTCCGAGATAAACCATTATCCCGTCCGACGTGTTCGGATTGTTATCGCTGCGAGAATCGGGCGTTTGCATAAAGAAACTATTGCCCAAAACCATCGTAACGATATTATTATTGGTCGTAACGGTTTGTCCTTCGTATGGCGTCGTCATTCCTTCGCCTTGAATTTCATAGATTTCAAGCGTTTGAGCGTTTAGAACAAACGCGCCCAAAATCAGAACCAACATTGTAAATATTTTTTTCATCACTTCTTCCTTTTGTTATTTTAATTTTATTTTCTTTTCAACCGATTTCAAAATCGAACCGCTTTCGACGGCGGATATCAATTTATTCATTTCCTTGAATAAAATCACGTCTTTTTTTATCGGCTTAACCAATTTGCGAACCGCGGAATAAACGATTTTCGTCCCGTCTCCGCATTTCAGCGGTTTCAGAAATTCTATTCCCTGCGCCGCGGCAAGTAATTCGATTGCAATTACTTTTTGAGTGTTTTTCAATATTTGATAACAATGTCGCGCCGCTATCGAACCCATTGAATTGTGGTCCTCTTGATTTGCCGAAGTCGGTATCGAATCAACGCTGGCCGGATGAGCGAGGGTTTTATTTTCCGACACAAGAGACGCCGCCGTATATTGCGCAATCATCAAGCCGGAATTCAAACCGCCTTTCGGCGTAAGGAAGCGGGGCAACATACTTAACGAACCGTTCGTAAGTCGTTCTATTCTTCGTTCCGAAACGTTTGCGAGTTCGGCAAGCGCAATTTTCATAAAATCGAGCGGAAGAGCAACGGGCTGTCCGTGAAAATTACCGCCTTCGACGTGGTCGCCGTCGTTCGGAAAAATAAGCGGATTGTCGTTCGCCGAATTCATTTCGATTTCAATTTGCGAGCAAACGTAATCGATTGCGTCCCGCGACGCGCCGTGAATCTGCGGAACGCAACGAAGCGAATACGAATCTTGTACGCGGTTGTCGTTCGTTAAATGCGATTTTCTGATTTCGCTGTTTTTAATTAACTCCAACATATTTTCCGCAGTCGTTATTTGTCCTTTGTACGGACGCAAATTTTGCAGACGCAAATCGTACGCTTTGTCCGTGCCGCGCAATGCTTCGTGCGAAAGCGCCGCGGCAATATCCGCCGTTTTGGCAAGTTCCCGCGCCTTGATACAAATGTATGCGCCGAACGCCGTCATCATCTGTGTTCCGTTATTTAAGGAAAGCCCCTCTTTGGCTTCGAGTTTCGCGGGCGAAAGTCCGAATTTTTTCAATGCGGTTTTCGCTTTGATTTTTTTGTATTTCGAAACGTCGTCGAAAATATTTTCCGCAATCACGACATCGCCTTCGCCTATCATTGCAAGAACGAGGTGCGAAAGCGGAGCCAAATCTCCGCTTGACCCGACCGAACCTTGCGAAGGAACGACGGGAATAATATTGTTATTCATCATTTCGATTAATAAATTCAACGTTTCGAGACGTACGCCCGAATTTCCTTTCGCCAAAGCGTTTGCGCGCAAGAGCATCATCAGTTTTACAATAAAGAGAGGCAGAGGCTCTCCCGCGCCCGCGGCGTGACTTCGAATTAAGTTTTCCTGCAATTCCGAAAGTTTGTTTTTCGAAATTCGAACATTTGCAAATTCACCGAAACCTGTCGTTACGCCGTAAATGACTTTATCGTCGCGTAGCCACGCATCGATTAATTTACGCGCGTTTTTTACTTTCCTTTTCGCGTCTTTCGTAAGCGCTACTTTCGGATTGTCGCGGAGAAAAGCGTCCGTTTTTTCGAGTGTTAACGTTTCTCCGTCGATGAAAAGTTTTTTCATTTTTCGTTTCCGTAAATTTTATTTTCCGAACTTTCAATTTACGAAGAAGCGCGCATTCGTACACGTAACAAAACCGATAAATTTTCACATAAAAAAAGCGGGCGTTGCGCCCGCTTCGTCAAAGGGAAAAGAGTTGTTTATTTTCTTCTCAAATTGAGCTCTTCCGCAAAATCCTTTTCGAAAAATTCGAACTCTCCGCGTTTGCCTTCCTCTTTAAGTTTTTTATCGTAAGCGCGCAAGTCTTTGCGCATTACTTTCGCGCTGATAGTTTTCGGGAATGCTTCCATAAATTCAATCGAACGCGGACGTTTGTACGGCGCCATGTGGTCGCGAATGAAACGGAAAATTTCGAGCGCCATTTCTTTCGTCGGTTTGAAATCGGGTTTTAGAACAATAAACGCCTTTGGCACAATACGGTCGCGGTCGTCAATTGTCGGAATAACGCCGACTTCAAGCACGGCGGGGTGTTCCATAATTTCGCTTTCCACTTCGAACGGACTTATTCTGTAATCCAAACTCTTGAACACGTCGTCAACGCGTCCTATAAAATGAATGTAGCCCTCTTCGTCCATGTACGCCGTGTCGCCCGTTAAATACCAACCGCCTTTGAATATTTCGCGATTGCGCGCTTCGTCGTCGTAGCCCGAAAGTAATCCGAGCGGACGAACCGGGAACGTCGCCACCGCAATTTGTCCGTCGGTGTTCGGCGGAACTTCGTCAAGCGTCGGGTCGAGAATTTTAACTTCGTAGCCGGGAGCAACTTTCCCCATTGCGCCGTCCTTGATTTTCATTCCCTTAAACGTCGCGACCAAACCCGTCGTTTCGGTTTGTCCGTAGCCTTCGCGCAAATCTAAACCCGTGTATTCTTTAACTTTATTAACGATTTCGGGGTTAAGCGGTTCGCCCGCGCTTACTATTTTCTTCAACGACAAATTGTAACTCTTCAAATCTTCAAGCAAGAATAATTTCCACACGCTTAACGGACCGCAAAGACTTGTAACCTTATATTTCGCAATTTTTTCGAGAACGAATTTCGGATTGAACTGTGAATATCTGATTGTGAGAGTCGTCGCCCCGGCGTTCCACGGTGCGAAAAAACTGCTCCATGCGAATTTCGCCCAACCCGGCGCGCTGATATTATAGTGAATGTCGTCCGGCTGAACGTCGAGCCAATACATCGTTGTTAAATGTCCAATCGGATAATGATGCGGGTGCATTACCAATTTCGGTTTTGCCGTCGTACCCGAGGTGAAAAATAAAAACAAATCGTCGGTCGAGTAAGTAATAAACGGCGGTTCGAAAACGTCTTTGTAATTTTCCGCTTCCGCGTAATCCGTCCATTTCGGACCAACCACATCGGCGTTTGAACATTCGGGATTTATCGTTTCATCTTTTACGCAAATTTTTGCGGTAAGCATTTTCAGATTGTCGCCTGCTTGATCAATTCTTTCGGTAAAATGGGAATGGGCAACAATAAATTTAACGTTGCCGCGCTCAATTCTATCGCTGATATCACTGCTTGAGAGCAACGTGGCGGCGGGAATAATCGCTCCGCCCGCTTTCATAATGCCGAGAATGATTTCGTAAATTTCAACCGATGTTTCCATCATTATTAAAACGCGGTCGCCTTTCTGAAGTCCCAAATCGTTTAGAAAATTCGCGACTTGAGAAGAGCGGCGCGCCATCTTGTCGAAACTTACAATCGATTCGTTCCCCGCTTCGTCGCAATAAATCAAAGCGTTGCGTTCGTTGTCGCGAGCCATTGCATCGAAATAATCGTTCGCCCAATTGAATTTCGTTACGCGCGGCCATTTAAACCCGGCGTATGCTTCTTCGTAACTTTTAACATTAAGCAGAAAGTCACGAGCTTCAATGAATTTTGCAACGTCATTACTCATAAATTACCTCTTTGTTTGTTGTGGAAAGTATTCGAAGTGAATTGTAGGCTAAAAGCAAGGACGATATTTATCGATAGGTTAATCATTTTCGAATTCGGAAACGAATTTAATAATTTTCAAATATTATTCAAAAAAAAGAACGATAATTTCCTCTTGACTTAATTTTATTTTGAATTAAAGTTATTTTACCTTATATTTTTAGTTGGGAATTTAATATCAACTAAAAGAATTAAAATGATTGACGCAACGGACAAAAAAATATTAAGGATTTTACAAAAAAACGGGCGCGCAAAGCGAAACGAAATAGCCGAAAAAGTCGGTCTTTCGCTTCCGTCGTTAAGCGAAAGAATGCGTAAGCTCGAAGAGGCGGGAATTATCGAAGGATATTTCGCGAAAGTAAATCGCAAGGCTTTCGGATACGACATCATGGCGTTTATTGTCGTTGTTATGGAATCGTCGAAAAACTATTCCGATTTACGAAAACGCGCAAAACGTTCGCCTGAAATTCTGGAATGCCACGCAATACTCGGCGAAGGTTCGCACATTATTAAAGCGCTTGTGCGCAACACGGCGGAACTCGAAAAACTTTTAAGCAAAATACAATCTTGGCCCGGAGTGGTTCGAACAATAACCAACTTCGTTTTATCGAACGTAAAAGAAACAACGGAAATAAATTTGGGAGATTAAAATGGCAGCGAAGAAAAGCGCGGTTCAAAAAGTTCTTGATTACATTAAGAAAAACGATATAATGTTCGTCGATTTGAAGTTTATGGATTTTCCCGGGCAGTGGCAACATTTTACGGTGCCTGTTTCGGAATTCGGTGCCGATTCGTTTAAAAACGGTTTCGGTTTTGACGGTTCTTCGATTCGCGGATGGAAAAAAATCAACGAAAGCGACATGCTCATTATTCCCGACCCGGAAACGATGTTCGTTGACCAATTCATCAAAGCGCCGACAATAAGTTTGATTTGCGACGTTTACGAACCGGCAACAAAAGAAAAATACACGCGTTGTCCTCGCAGTATTGCTCAAAAAGCCGAAGCGTATTTGAAATCCACAGGTATTGCCGATACGGCTTATTTCGGACCCGAAGCGGAATTTTTTGTTTTCGACGACGTCCGTTTCGACAGCAAACCTAACGGTACGTTTTATTTCGTCGATTCGGTCGAAGGCAATTGGAACACGGGACGCGACGAAGCGCCGAACCTCGGACACAAGCCGCGTTACAAAGAAGGCTATTTCCCGGTGCCGCCCGTCGATTCGTTGAACGATTTGCGAAACGAAATGGTAATTAATTTGATGAACGTAGGAATTCCCGTTGAAGCGCAACACCACGAAGTGGCAAGCGGCGGACAGTGCGAAATAGATTTGCGTTTTCAACCGCTTTTGAAATCGGCCGACCAACTTCTTATGTTCAAATACATTGTAAAAAACACCGCGAAACAATACGGCAAAACAGCGACGTACATGCCGAAACCGATTGAAGGAGACAACGGAAGCGGCATGCACGTTCACGTAAGTCTTTGGAAGAAAAACAAACCGCTTTTCGCGGGTAACGGCTACGCCGGTTTGAGTGACACGGCTTTGTATTTTATCGGCGGAATATTGAAACACGCGCCGTCGCTTCTTGCGTTCACCAATCCGACGACGAACTCGTACAAACGACTTGTGCCGGGCTTCGAAGCGCCGGTAAATCTCGCATACTCACAAAGAAACAGAAGCGCCGCGGTCAGAATTCCGATGTATTCGGCATCTCCGAAAGCGAAACGCATTGAATTCCGTTGTCCCGATCCGTCGTCCAATCCTTATCTTGCCTTTGCGGCGATGCTTATGGCCGGACTTGACGGAATCATGAACAAAATCGACCCCGGCGAACCGCTTGACAAGGATATTTACGATTTGCCGCCGGAAGAATTGGAAAACGTTCCTTCCACGCCTTCGTCGCTTGAAAACGCATTGAAAGCGCTTGCGGAAGACAACGAGTACTTGTTAAAAGGAAACGTTTTTACCGAAGACGTTATCGAAACATGGATAAATTACAAATTTGAACGCGAAGTTCAGGCGCTTGCGTTGCGCCCGCATCCGTTCGAGTTTCAACTTTATTACGATGTCTAATAATTTTAATACGAGCGTAAGGTTAAAATTCAAAGAATAGAAAATTCCGATAGATTTCTTACGACGCGCCAAACAGCCACAGTTCTTGCGAGGACGCGCCGTCTCCAAACCCAAACAAACACAGTCGTTGCGAGGAAACCCGCCTCTGGCGAGGTGACGAAGCAATCTGTAGTATCACTGCGCTGAATAATCTTTCGCTGAAAATTTGACAGATTGCTTCCCCCGTCGTTGGCGGGGTCGCAAAGACGCAAATTTTTCTGTCGTTGCGAGGAGACCTCCCGCAGAAGGCGGGAGGTCGACGAAGCAATCCGTAATATTTCTGCGCCAAATAGTCTTTTGCTAACAATTCGATAGTTTGCTTCGTCCCGCCAAAGGCGGGGTCGTAATGACGCGAGTTTTTCAGTTTTTGCAATGACGCGAATTTTTTTAATCAGCGGAAATCCAATAAAATCAGCATCGTCCGTGTTCCATTACAAAAAGAGATGCGCTATAGCGCGTCTCTACAAATAAATACTAACTTGTTACGCGTTACTCGTCACTTGTCACTATTTCATTTTAAGATTTACTTCGATTTTCTTATTT
>CAYZMW010000053.1:0-22363 GCA_964479645.1 uncultured Melioribacter sp.
CGAATGATTTACGGCGGAGAACTCGAAAATCTCGGTTCGGCAATTATTATAATAATCGGCATCGTTTTGGTGAATTTAATTTTGGGACTTTACCTCGTAAAAAAAGGTAAAAAAACAAACTCGCTTATTTTAATTGCCGACGGTAAGCATATCTTAACCGATTCGTTTACAAGCGGCGGCGTGATTGTGGGATTGTTGCTCGTAAAGATTACGGGAATTGAAATTTTCGACCCGATTTTCGCAATTATTATTTCGCTTAATATTATCATTACAGGTTACAAATTAATCAGAGAATCCATCGGCGGATTGATGCTCGAATCGGACGAAGAAATTCTCGAAAAAATAACAGAACGCCTCGTTATGCTTCGAAAACCGTATTGGATTGACATTCACGAACTCCGCTATTTTCAGATAGCCGATAAAATTTACATTGATTTCCACCTTGTTCTACCGTATTATTTAACTATAAAAGAAGCGCACGAAATCGAAGAACAAATAAGAAAAGAATTGGGCGTCGTTTTCCCGAGAACGGAAATAAAAATTCATCTCGATTATTGCCAACCGAAGATGTGCGAATTCTGTCCGTTCGACGAATGCGCGCATCGCGAAGGCTCGCGCAAACGCGATATCGAATGGACGCTGGACAAATTAATCTCCAAACCGCATTGGAAAAAGAAAGGATAAAATGTTGCAAAATAAAATTAAAAAAGCGAAAAAAATCACTATCGACAAATCGATTGTTTCGTTTGTTTCAACAAGCGAAAAAGAACGTCTGCAAATCGAATATTTTTTCGAGCCCGAACATAAAAAGGTTTTTGCCTCGGTCATTTTCGGCGACTTGGCGCAAGGACCGCCCGGATACGCTCACGGCGGAGCGATTGCCGCCGTACTTGACGAAGCGATGGGAATTACGGCGTGGATGAACAATCTGAAAGTTTTGACGATTGAATTGACTACGCAATATCATAAAGCGATAAAATTAAATACGCGCGTTTACGTCGAAAGCATGATTTCGAAAAGAAACGGCGACGAATTGATTATTAAATCGCTTCTTACGGACGAAAGCGGCAATCTCGCCTTCGCTTCCGCCGAAGCGAAATTCGCAATTCTCGGAAATGAAAAATGGCTTTCAATCGGAATCGACACAAGTAATTTTATTTCCGACGATTATATTGAAAAATAATTCGTTCCGTTTTTTTCTTCATATTTAAATTTATAAAAAAGGACGCCTTTACGGCGTCCTCTTTTTTACGGTTAAGGATGTGCTTTATTCCACGTTCGGCAAGTCGGCGAAATAGTGTAAAATTGTTTCTTCGGGCAATTGATAATCTTCCAATTTATTGTTGATGTAAGATTCATAAGCGCCCAAATCCAAAAAGCCGTGTCCCGAAAGATTAAAGAGAATTGTTTTCGCTTCGCCCGTTTCCTTGCATTTCAACGCTTCTTCAATTGCGCCTTTGATTGCGTGCGCGCTTTCGGGCGCGGGTAAAATGCCTTCGGTCTGCAAAAATGATTTTGCCGCGTCGAAAACTTCCACTTGGTGAAAACTTTGCGCTTCGATTACGTTTTCTTCGAAAAGTTTGGAAACGGTCGGCGCCATTCCGTGATAACGCAATCCGCCGGCGTGTATTGAAGGCGGTACGAACGTATGTCCGAGAGTAAACATTTTCAACAAAGGCGTAAATCCCGCCGTATCGCCGAAGTCGTACGCGAATTTTCCTTTCGTCAATGTGGGACACGAAGCGGGTTCAATCGCGATAACGCGCAAATCTTTTTTGTCGCCCGTCAATTTGTCGCGCAAAAACGGAAAACTCAATCCCGCAAAGTTACTTCCGCCCCCCGCGCTTGCAATAATTATGTCGGGATACTCGTCAACTTTTGCCAATTGTTTTCTCGCTTCCTCGCCTATTATCGTTTGATGAAGCATTACGTGATTCAGAACGCTTCCGAGCGAATAGTTCGTTTTCTCGTCTTGCACCGCCATTTCAATCGCTTCGCTAATTGCAATACCGAGAGAGCCAGGCGAATCGGGGTCTTGCTCCAAGATGGCGCGTCCCGATTGAGTTAAATCGGACGGACTTGCCACAACCTCCGCGCCGTGCATTTGCATCAGCGTTTTTCTGTAAGGCTTTTGATGAAAACTGACCTTGACCATAAAAACTTTCAAGTCCAAACCGAAATGTTTAGTTGCAATCGAAAGCGCGCTTCCCCATTGTCCTGCACCCGTTTCGGTTACAATGCGTTCAATTCCCGCGCGTTTGTTATAATACGCTTGCGCAATCGCCGTGTTGGTTTTGTGGCTTCCGGCTGGATTTACGCCTTCATATTTGTAATAAATTTTCGCGGGCGTTCCCAAAAGTTCTTCCAATCTGAAAGCGCGATAAAGCGGCGTGGGACGACTCAATGAATAAATTTCAAGAATTTCTTCGGGAATATCAACAAAGCGTTGCGGACTCATTTCTTGCTCGATTAATTCCATCGGAAAGATTGCGGATAAATCTTCGGGCGAAATCGGTTGTTTCGTCTGCGGATTTAATGGCATCGCAAGCGGCGAAGGCAAATCGGGCAAGATGTTGTAATATTGTCTCGGCATTTCTTTCGGCGACAAATGGATTGCATTTTCTCTCATGATTTTAACTCCTTTTTTATTGATTTAATTTTTTTTAATTAGTAAAAAACTAAAAAAGCCGCGCTTGATTTAAACGCGGCTTTAAAATCAAAAAGCCGCGAACAGTCTCCGACTATCCGCGGCTTGTAAAATTATTTATGTAAGCTTAGGATAGCGGAATAAAATTATTCCACCACCACCAAGTTACGTTTACGTTATTTCTTTTTTCGAATTTCATATCGCAATGATAATAAACTTTCTTGAAATCACAAAACTTTTTTAAGACTTTCAATCAATTTGTTTCGCATAATCGGTTTCGGAATAAAATCGTCGAAACCGGCGGCAATGTATCTGTCTTGGTCGCCGGGCATCATGTAAGCGGTGGAAGCAATTACGGGAACATTTCTGCACTGCGGAATATTTTTAATTTCGCGCAAGGCTTCAAGTCCGTTGTAATCGCCGAGCAAGTTAATGTCCATAACCACAAAGTCGAATTTCTTTTGTCTCAAAATCGGAAGCGCGTCTTCGAATTTCGCGAAAATTTGGATTTCTTTGAGTTCTTTCATTTGTTGTTTGAAAAGCAATTGCGAATCGACTTGGTCTTCGAGCAACAAGCAAGAGAGTTTATTTAACTCTATATTTTTTTCGCCCGCTTGTTTTTTCGGTTTACTCGAAGAAATTCTCACGTTCTGCGACTTAAAAGCGCTTTCACGCTTGCTTGCGGTTTCCGACACGCGTTTAATTTCGGGTTCGGGAATTTTTTCCACTTGCGGACTTTCCCGTTTTATCGTCGGCTCGTCTCTTACGTCTTGCTCGCCGTATTCCGCGAGAAATTTCGCACCGAAAGCGTTCGGCGCGCCGTTTTTCTCGATTTCGGAAAACTCCACGCCGAGCAATTGTGAAAGTTTTCTGAACAAACGCACCGCGAAACGGGAAACATTGTAATTTCTTCGAACCAAATTTTCATCTTCGGTTAAAAATTCGTTCATCGCGCGCAAAAGATTTTCGCTGATTTCGTTTTTAATATCGCGCACGGCAATTATTACAAAATCGCCTTCGGGTTTCGCCGTAAGATAAACTTGCTTTTCTTTCGTTCCTCGAACCGCAAATTCCCAAAACATCGAGACGAAATTTATTACCAACCGTTTGTCATGTTTAAGCGTAATGGACGACGAAATTTTTCCGTATTTCAATTCCACATCGTGAGCGCGTGCAATCTTGCTAACGCTCTCTTCCACTTTGTCGAGAATTTCCACGATACCGAATTCTTCGGGTTTAACGCGCACTTGGTTTTGCTCCAAAGCGACATATTCCGTGGCGGCATCTATCAATTGCATCAGCGCGCGTTGATTTTCGGAAATAATCTGCGCCGATTCGCGTTGTTCTTCGGTCGGATTTTCCAGGCTCTCCAAAAGTTCTTGCGTAAATCCGATAATTACATTTATCGGGGTTAAAATTTCGTGAAACAAATGCGAAAGAAACGAAACGTCGATACTCGCTCCGCTCTCTTCGTCAATTCGCGCGCTTCGGGTTTCCGCTTTTACGGACAATTCTTTCCCGTCGTTTTTCTCGGTTTTAATAATCAAAGCGTAACCTTCAACCTTTTCGAAAACGTCGAAAAGCGGAACGACAACGAGACGCGCGGGAACGGAAGCTCCGCGTTTGTTTTTTATCGTAATTTCGAACTCTTTTTGTTCGTTGAGTTTATCGAGAAAAACTTTTTTGTTTATTTTCGCTCGGTCGTTTTCGGAAAGAAGCGTGATGAACGTTTTATCTTTAACTTCGTCAGACGAATAACCGAGTACCTTTTCTACGGCGTTATTAACCTTAACGATAAACCCCTCGGCGTCGGTTTCCATTAAAATTTCGTCCGAAATTTCCAACAAAACTTTCAGTTCGCGCAAATTTTTGTTCGATTCCACTCTTTTAGAAATATCGCGAACGTAAGTGATAAACGCTTTCCTATCTTCGTATTCGATTTCCTTTCTGCTTAATTGAACAATTGCCATCGAACCGTCGGCAAGTTTATGTTTTACGGGTTTTTCAAGAACCGAATGTTCGTCGTTATTAAATTCTATTAGCGTTTGAATATCTTCGGGAGTGTAAAGGTCGGTCAGATCCATTTCCAAAAACTGTTCGCGCGAATATCCGTAAAATTTCACGGCGGCGTCGTTAACCGCAAGAAATTTCAAATTTTCGACATCGTAAATAAACATCGGGTCGGGTGTTGCATTCAATAACGCGTCTATCATTTCAAATTCCAAAATTTTTGTACAATTGTCCTTTTTTTCTTCCTTAAAAATAATTAAAGAACCGATAAAAACGTCCTTAGAATTAAATATTTTACGAACCGAAATTTTCTCTTGCGCGTCGTTTTCAATATCAAGCGTAAATTCGGCGTCGCGGCGTTTTTCATCTATTATGAAATCGTTTAATTCTTCCGTCAAATCTTTCGAAAACAATTCCGAATAATGCTTTCCAATCAAAATTTTCTTATCCGCGGCGGAAAGTCTCTCGACAAAACCGTTAGTACATTTTATCAATTTTCCTTCGTAATCGAATACGGCGGAAGTAACGGGAAAATTTTCAAAAGCGAATTGCGTCGGCGTTTCTTCTTTATCGTAAATCGAAATCGTCGTCGAAGGCTGAATAATTCCGCACGTCGCCACGACATCGCCTTCCGAATTGACCACGGGGAATTTAATCACGTCGAAAAAATAGCCCGCAAAGTTTTCAAACGCAATTTGCTCGTGTATCGCAATAGCCTTCGTTTCTTTCGCCAAAGAGTTCAGTCTTTCTATCGATTGCCACGCTTTCGAAAAAAACACTTCCTTTTCCTTTTCGCCCGTGGGAAGAGCCACCGCTACGAATTCATCAAGATTTTCGTTCGCAAGCGTGATTATTCCCCCGGCGTCGCTTATCCAAAAGGCTATTGACAAACGGTTCAACTTATCAAGAACTTTTTTCTTTTCTATAACCGAAAGCGGGTAATTTTTTTCAATTAATTCAAGCGCTTCCGTAAGTCTCTCGTTCGGAACGATTTTTTTTACTTCCGAAATATTGATTTTAATTTTCCCGTTATCGAATTCAGGGAAAATTTCCGTTTCGAACGTAATTAAAATTTCATTCCGAACAAGCGGAAAAGCCGCTACCCGCACGGGTTCGCGAATTCCGTTCGGAGAAATAAAAAAAAGTTCTTTCTCGATAGGTTTCGTCGAATCGGAAATTATCTGCCAAAGAACATCGCTTTCATGGCTTTTTTTTTTAACAGTTTGATTAAACTGTCGCCTTCTTCGATTTTAATACCGAATAAAATTTCGAATTGTTTATTTGCGGAAATTATCTTTCCGTGCGCATCCGTAATAACGCTCGGAATGCGAAAAATATTTAACGATATTCCGTTCGTCTTTTCCATCGTCATTTGCTCGGAATTTGCACCGTTACTATTTCCGTCCACGCGGATACGGATTCTTCGCTCGCCGCTCTAATTCTGTAATCGTACGTTGTTCCGCGATAAACGCTCTCGTCGGTAAAAGTCGTAACGTCAGGAGCGGTTACGCCTACGCGCTGAAACTCTCCCCCGCCCGTATATCGCCGTTGAATTTCAAACCAACCTTCGTTGTGCGAATTATCAAGCCAAGTTAAAATAACTCTCGGAGTTGGGTCAGCAACCGCGGTAAGATTCGTAGGAGCAATCAGCAACGTGCGAACTTCGTTGGAGAAACCCGATTTAAGTGTGTTTCTGTACGCCAAAACTTTAAAATAATAAACGGTGTCACGATTTAATCCGACAACCGTATAATCGGTGGTATTTGCCGAAACCGTTTTGAACAACGAATATTCTTGGGTAGCGGTTGCACGCCATATTTCAAAACCGTCTTCGTCAAAAGAATTGTCTTTCCAACTGAGCAAATACGCCGTTCCGGGCGAAAGTTCGGCGATGGTCAAATCGGAAGGCTCTTTCGGCGGAAGAGTGGGAACGTAAGCAGTATCCGTATTCGAATACATACTAAAGCCGCCGTCGCCAGTAATGTACCGTACACGATAAACATATGTAACATTGGTTGCGTAATTCGAATCGTAAAAAACGGTTTCGTCCGCGCCCGTAACACCTATTTTCTCGAAAGTGTAATCGCCGCCGTCAAGTTTTCGCTCGATTTCCGTTCCGTACTCAAGATTCGTGTTGTCGCTCCATGTCAATTTCACTTTTCTTACGTCCATATCGAATTCCGCAATTAAATTAGTCGGACGCGGAATGTTCGCCGAACCAGTTACAACGGTTGTGATGTTGGATCCAGGCTCACTGCTCGGTAAAAGCGCGAAAACCTGATATGCGTAAGCCGTACTCGGTTGCAAACCTTCATCGAAATATTCGGTGGTATTCGGGGGAACGGTGGCGATGTCGTACCAATCGCCGTAATCGCCGTTCGAACCGATAATCGCTCTCTTGATAAGAAAAGCGTTTTCCGTAAGCGAATTATCGTGCCACGTCAGACGAACGACCGTGGCGCCAAGCGCTTCGGCTCTCAAATCCGTCGGAGCGTCGCGTCCCGATTCCCCGTTGGAACTGACTTCGTTACTAAATTTGGAATAACCGTATTCGTTATATGCACGAACCTTATAGTAATATGCAGTGTAAGCGTCCAAACCGATGTCTCTGTAATTCGTAGTATTAGCGACAAAAACCTTATAAGGTTGCGAACCGTAATGTTCATTATCCCCGATACTTCTGAACAATTCGAAACGCGTTTCATTATCGGAATTGTCGTGCCAACGTAAAAGCACTTCATTTTCATTGAAAGTCGATAAAATCAAATCGGAAGGCGCGTTGGGCGCACCGCTTACGAAAACTTTTTGCAAAGCGCTTTCCTGAACACCGCCGCCGTCCAAATATCCGTTAACTTTATACTCAACGTATGAATTCACCGCTTCGTTCGTGACGGTGAAATAAAGCGTGTCGTCTTTATGAAAACTTCCCACCAGTTCGCCGTTGACAAAAACATCGAAAGCGCCAAGTTTCGGGTCGGGATTTAACAAATGAATTTCGTTTCTTCCCACGTAAACCGTATCGCCGGTAACGGGATAACTTATTTTAAGTTCGCCCGCTTCCGCAGGCGGGTTCGAAACCGCTTCCACGCATCCATAAACCGCGGTCAAGAGGAAAAGAATGCTCAAAAAAATTTTTAATGTCTTAATTTTAGCGTTTATCTTCATAATTTTCATAATCGACCAAAAGTGAACGTGTATCGTGACTCTTTAATTCGTCAACGTAAATGTACAAAATTTGTGTTTTTTCGTCGTATTTATATTCGTCAATTTTCGTATTAATAATATCCGAAGACAATCTCACATTATAAACCGGCTTGTTGATAAAAATTTTCACGACAAAATTGTACATGTCGTAATCGCTCGGGTTTGAAATTTCAACGGCAAGACGTCTTTTGCTTCTGATTTCCTGACGAATTTCCACACCTTGTTTGCGAAACCACCAATCTTTCAAGCCGTCGATGGAAGTAACCCAAATATCCTTTTCCTGCAAATATTTCAAAACCTTTTTGAGAACCGCAATATTTTCGGCTCTCAACTGTCCGTCGGTATGAACTTTCAGCACATAAAGACCGCCTGTAAAAAATATCCTGTCAATATCTTCGTAATAAGTGTATTCTTGGAATTCGGGTTCTTTCAAATGGAAATCGCGCAAAATCACATAATCGTCGCGGGAAGTATTGGAAAGCACAAGAATTTTTTTACAGCCGTAAATTTCCGTCTTGGGAACAAGTCTGTCCGTAAGCGAATCCGCAAAAACCACGTCCATTCCGTTTTCGGACATCGCCTGCAGAGTACTATTATTGAAAAAACCGTTTAACGGCATTAATTTGGTTACGTTCACGCCCAAAATCGAATCCGCTTCGGCTTTGGCGTCTTTGATAATTTCGCGTTGTTCGTCCAAAGTGAAAAGACTGTTTGTCGTATCGTCGAAAGATTCCATATAACCGATATCAAGAATCAACCCGATATCGCGGACTTCCGAAATTTTGCGCAATTGTTTTCTAAGCAAACCGATATTGTTAACATCGGTAAAAACCGATTTGGTGAATTCCGTAAACGCGGGCAAAACGCTTAAATTCTTAAAATTCTGCGGTTCGTCAACAATTGTGGGAACGAAAATAGCCGCCGCTTTGTACGGAGACGGCCAATCGATAAATTGCAATGTAGGCAAATGCAAAAGCCAACTTAAAGAACTGTAAAACAATCTGTCGAAATAAATATAATCTTCCTGAGAACCGATAACGGAATTCAGTTCGAAGCCGTACCAAACAAATCGTCCTTTTCCGTAATGTCCGAAAGAAATTCCCGCGCTTTTTTGAATATTCTCAAGCACAAGTCCGCGTTCGTGACGGAAATCGTACCAATAACTTGCCTGTATCGTGCGGGGTTCAAGAACTTCGGCGTAAATCGGTCTGTCCCAAGTTGCAATGTTTAACGTGTAACCAGTAGGAACGCCCGCTGTAATTGGCAAATTACCTCTGATAGTGTGAATTCTTTGCGTTCCTTCTTCGGGGTCGATTTCCTTGGTGAATTTCATTCCGAAAACTTCGGTGAAGAAATCCCAGCCGTCCCATTTTCCGTCGGGCGAAAAAGTGGCGATACCCGTAGTCGCGAAAATACTTCCGCCTTTTTTAAGAAATTTTCGTATTTGCACTTTTTCTCTGTCGCTGATGGCTTTTGCCCCCGGCGCAATAAGAAGTTTATATTGAGATAGAATTCCCACCTCAATATCCATATCGGAAATAATATCGTACTTAATATTATGGCTTGAGAGAAAATGTTCCCACGTCGTGGTTATGTCGCTAATCCACGTGCTTCCTTCGGGCAAAATCTTTTCGGTAAATCCCGAATAAAGAAGCGCCACTTCCGTTCTTTGTTCGATTGCTTCCTTAATATTTTTTTCAGTAGGCGTAATTTCGGAAATTTCAATTCTGCCGAATGCGCCCTGAATAATCAAGAGATAAAACATAATAGCGGCAAAAAGGAGCGCAATTCCCGCAAAGAATATCATGAAAAAATTGACCCGCATCCCCGTGATTTTATCTTGCGTTTCGTCGTATTGCGACGATTGACCGTTCACGTAGGGCGAATTTTCGGGTTTTTTCTTTTTTTTCTTTTTCCAAAATTTTAACGCCACCTTAAGGGTTCCTCATCTTCTTTTTTCTTTTTTGTTTCCTCTACGTTCGAATATCCCGCAGAAGTGTATCTGCTGAAACGTCCGCGTGTTTCGTATTTCTCGGCATTAATTGTGGTTCTGCCGGGCGCCGCGCCCGAAACGGGCATACGAGATTCTTCATCCATCGAAAGTCCCAAAACAGTCGGGCGCATTTCGGGTCTTGTTTGTCCCGCATCCGTGGCGAACATCGGCGAAGTGGAATCACCGCGAGTTGAATAAAGGCTTTGCCCGTATGTAGAACGCAAACCGATATTTGTCGTTCTTCCCGCTTCGGGTGCAACTTGCGGAGTAACAAGTTCCGCGGGTATCGCTTCGGGTTTGGGTTGTTCGACCGCTTTACCTTTCTTCTCGCGCATCTTATACAAAATGTAAGCGCCTATCGACAAAATAAAGGTCGATATTGTCGCCACCAAAATGATTAAAGAAAGTATCGGAATTAATTCCATTTTATGCTCCTAAGATTAATTTCTTATTAATTTTTATTTTTTCGAAACGCCGATACGTTCGAGTTTTCCCCAGCTCATCGCAAGCCCGAGAAACTCCTCGACCGTCGCCATTCCTTTTGTAATGTCAATCATTAAAACGAAAAAGATACGATAAATAAGCGAATACGGTATCAAGCGCGCTTCCTCTTTTTCGGCGGCTACACAGAAAATCGCCGCCATGAAGTCAAGGATTGCAATACCGAACCACCAAAAAACAATCAAGCTCGTCATTCCGTACAAAAGCGCTACGGTAATGAAAAACAGATTTGCAAAAATGTTCATTGCCGGCCAAAGCAACGCTTCGAACGCCATCGACCACAATACAAGTGTGTTGTTAAAATTGATAATCGGATTATATAAAAATCTTTTATGTTTGCGTATCGCCTGCAATATTCCGCGCGTCCAGCGATAACGTTGTTTGAGCAACTGAAACAGCGAAGCGGGAGCTTCCGTCCACGCTTGCGCTTCAGGCTCGTATTCTATTTTCCAACCTTTCGCAAGAATTTTAAGGGTCAAGTCCGCATCTTCGGCGAACGTGTCGCTCGAATAATATCCTGCATCATGCAAGGCGCGTTTTCTAAAAATACCGATAGGACCAGGAATAATGTTTACCATTTTCAAAAAACCTTGTGCGGAACGCGCCATGTTCAAACCTTCGATATACTCGAGAGCTTGCAAATCCAAAAGAGGCTTTCCGCGATTTTCCACTTTTACGTTACCCGCAACCGCTCCGACTTCAGGGTCGGTAAAATGTCTCATACCCATTTTAAGAGTTTGCGCCGAAAGCGTGGAATCGCCGTCCATGCACAAAACGAATTCGGCTTCGGAATATTGAATTCCTGCATTCAACGCCTTCGATTTTCCGCCGTTAGGTTTGTTAATCAACGAAACTTTTACCCAAGAATTTCTTCCTTTATGCAAGCCGACAAGCGCTTCGCCGACTTCGGCGGTGTTATCGGTCGAACCGTCGTTTACGATAATAATTTCATAATTGGGATAATCGAGTTTCAGTAGCGATTCTATCGAATTTCTTAAAACTTTACCTTCGTTATAAACGGGAACGATAATCGAAACAAACGGAGTATAAAAAGGTTTTTCGCTTACCGTATATTTCGTCATGTAAAAATATGACAACCAAATCAACGTGAAATACCGTGCAAGCAACAAGAACAGAAAAAGCACCAAAGCAACAATGGACGCATAAACGAACAACCCGCTCAAAGGCAGTACGGTCATCGGCAAAGTGATAGCTATAATTAAAATCAAAATAAGAGAAAGAACGCCCGAGATAATTGCCGAGCGAATTTTTTCTTTTTTAAAATCGCGATGAGGCGCTTCAATTTCGCGATTGTCGAGAATTATTTTTAATTTTTCGTTTTTCATAATATCTATTTTTCCGTTCTTGCGTAAAATTTTCTAATTTTATACTCTTCCCCATAATATAAGAATTTCCGTAACTCTTTTCAACTTAATATTTTAGCATAAATCATTAAAGTTTTCATCTAAATATTTCCCATAATTGTTTGAATTTACACTATTAAAACGGCGACCAACTCACACTGACACCGAACGCTTTGGAACGATAACCGAGATAATAACGTTGAGATTGTCCGTAAAATGCAAATGCCGTAACAAACAAATTTTTGTAAGGATGATATTCCGCATCGATTCTGCCGTCCCAAATGAAATAAGTGGTTTGCGGCACATAACCTATTCTGCCGCCGGCTCTTAAAATCCAATTATCTTCATCGTAAAATTTCCACTCTCCCCAAATCGAATGGGAGATATACTCTTGAGGAGAATAGTAATATGACGAAGTAAATTGAAAATCTATGTAATCCAATTCGTAACCGATAATGTAATTCTCGTGAAATCTTCTGCCGAGTCTCAGCAAAAATTCGTTTCCCCAGTTATTGCCGTTCGCCGTCGAAGCGAAAGCGTGCAAAAAGCTCCAAAAGCCTCGCAGCACAAGTCCGCTTCTAAAATTGTAATGTCCGCCTATTTTGTATAATTCGCCTGTTATTTTATACGGCACGAGATACGGCGAATAAAAAATTTCCGCGCCGTCGCCGTATTGATACAATCCGTATAATTTGTATGCTCTGTAACGCGAAGAATCTTGATAGTTCGCAACGAATTCATATTCGCGTCTGTCATAATAATCGCCGAACATTTTACCGAAGCCGAACGAAAAACTCAATTTTTTGCTTGGCACCAAATCGAGATAAATCATCACCCTATGAAAATAATTATCGTAATTGCCGTCCGAAAGCAAACCGTAACGATACCCCGCGCCGACCGAAAGGAATCGGAACAAACCCGTACTTGCTCGTAAGCCGATAAAGGCGTAAGTAAAATCGAGCAAATCGTTAAAATAGTAAAGTTGAGGATTTAAATATAAATAGGAAAACAAATCGTAACCGAGCGTCGAGAAAAATCCTCCGCCAGAGGAAACTTCTTCGGGAGGTAACCAACTCAAACGTCGCTCGATATAATACGTGTCCCACAATGAGTCGGGCACTTCGAGATATTTTGTTTTTGCACTGTCGTATTCCGCAAGACGAACATACAAGTCGCCGAGATAAACCTTAACTTCAGGCGCTTCAACTCCTTCGCGTTCCAGTTCCAAAAATTCGTTTAACGCTTCGGTGGAATCTCCCGCCCAGAAAAGCATTTTCGCTTTCGCAAGTTTTATTTGTGGATCGTCATTGATTTCAAGAGCTTTATCATAAACATATGCGGCGGAATCGTACTCGTTTAGCGAAGCGTAACAACTCGCGAGAGAAAGCAAAACGGGATAATCGTTCATGTTCAATTCGGAAGGCTTGTCGAAATAATAATTGTATTTTTCAATAGCCTCTCGATAATCCCCTTCGCGTGCAAGCGAATCGGCTTCTCTTACCACAATCAGATATTTTTCATATTCTTTTTTAAGTTTTAACAGCTCAAGCATGTTCTCTAATTCTTGCAAATCCTTATCATTTTTATCAATCGTTTTTCCAAGGTCAACGTAATATTCAACCGAGTCCAAAACATCTTTATTGTAATAGTACAACCCCAAGGCAACGGCGGCGGTAATGTTTTTCGGTTCTTCTCGCAAGACGTCTTTCAAATATTCGGCGGGTTTTTCGCTTTCGTCCATTGTCCAAACTCCAAGTTGTCCCGCAAGCAATTTATATTTGGTTTGATTACCTCCGTCGTCGAGAACGCTTTTTATTATTTCGTATGCTTTATCTTCTTCGTGCAACAACATATAGGTTTTCGCCAAAAGATATCGCGCTTCCAAATCGTCGGGAATTTCTTCAATGTAGCGATTAAGAATTTCAAGAGCCTTTTCATATTTTTCGAGATTCATATAATTTTCCGCAACCGCAAGGACGGCTTCCCGATTTGTCGGATCTTTCTCCAAAAGTTTTTCTTTTTTATCGATTTCCGATTGATAATATTTTTCCAATCTTTCTTTCAATTTTTTATAACGTGTTTCTTCCGCGTGTTTTTCGGCAAGAATATCAAGTTGGTCTTTCGCCTCGGCATATCTCTTTTTGTTCAACAATTCATCCACCAATCTGAAGCGAATCTCGTCGTTTTGGGGATTTCTTCTCAAAATTCGATAATACTTGTCAATCAAGTAAACCTTGTCATACGAACGTCCGTGATACTGAGTCAAATACCCTTTGCGTCGAGCCAAATCCAAACCGTCTTCCGCTTCCTTAAAAAACGGCTTAAAACTGAGCGCCGTCTGAAAAGCGTCCTCGGCGGTTTTATATTTTCCGAGCCACAATGTAAAATAGCCGTATCTGCTCCAAAGCCTCCAGTCGTCGGGATATCTTTCAACATATTTTTTTAGAATTTTTTCCCCTTTTTTGATATGCCTTGTTTTTGCAAGTATTTCGGTGTATCTGATTATTTCGTCGGGCGAAGCGTTCGGGTCGCGCTTCAAATATTCGTCGTACCATTGCTCCGCAAGATTCCACTTCTCCATCCAGCGATAACATTTTCCGATTTCGAGATAATCGAACGCGCTTTCGGGATTAATAGCCAATTCGCGCTTGTGCCCTTCTATTTTCTTTTCAAGAATTTTGTACCATACCGATATTACTCTGTTTAAATTCTTTTTTATTTCCGGGTCGTTCGGGTCGAGAGCGTGAGCGCGTCTGAAATCAAGAACGGCGTAATTATACATTTCTTGTGCTTCGTAACATAACCCGCGTAAATTATAACCGTCCGCTTTCTGCGGATTTTGCGCAATATATTTGTTCAGCACGTCGATAGCCTCGGAGTATTTACCGATGCGCATCTGCTTGATTGCATAGCGTTTGAAATATTCGGGATTACGCTGCGCCACGCCGGTAATCGCCGAAAAAACTAATAGAAACAACAATATTTTTGTCGCACGTAAAATCACGAAAGAAAATCCTTTATTGATATGTAAAGATTTTCCGTAGTCGTCGGAGATGTAAGATAATCCAAAATCGTTTCGGCTCTGTCAAGGTTTTCGTCGATTTCGTAATTAAAAAGTCTAATTAAGTTTTCCATTTCATTTTCAGAAAAACCGAGCGAGAGAACTCCCGAATAAATTTCACTTACAATTTCCATTATTCGCTCGTCCGTGCTATGCGGAATTAATACAAGCGTCAAGTCCCCTATGTAACAAATTTTTTCGCGTCTTTTGGTCGCCGAAACAATGACGGCTTTAATTTGTTCGAGACTAATTCCTTTCGCTTCAAGTAAAACCATTGAAACCGCGAAAGAAAGAATATTGAATTTTTCGCCCGTACTTCTAAAAAGCACGATTTGATTATTAATTATCAAAGAAAAATCGTTGTAATTGTAAACGTTAGCGGCGTTAACATTAACTATTTTATGCGGTTGAACCGATGTGTCGAAATTCGTTTTTCTTACATTTTCTTCTTCGCTGGAATCGCCTCCGTGCAAATCCCTTGCATAAACTTCTTCGGCGGGAGCGTCATAAATATGCGGTATGTTTTGCTTCGCTCTATTTTCCACTTCGGTAACCGATAAATTTTCCTCTTCGTCCTCCAAATCCACCAACACGCCTTTATACGGTGTAATCTTATATTGTTCTGAAAATTGCCCTTCCGTATGTCCGACGTTAGGTGTAATAATAACCGTACCGCCGTAATATTTTTTATCGATTTTTCTCGTTTCTTTTTTCAAATAAATCACACCTGTGACCAAACTTACCACCGTATCTACAATTTCATTCGCTTTCTTTGCGGCGGGCTCGGCTATAATGAACATACTTGTGATATCTCTGTCTTCAATTTCTTCCAAGACGTGAACAAAAGCACGTTTCAAGGAATCAAGGTTCTTAAAACTTATATACGGAGTTAATTCGTCAAAAACTATTCTTTGGGGATTATACTGTTTACTCACGGTGATAATATCGTTTAAGTATTCAATGAGCAAATCGTCGCTTATCCCCGCATTGTAAATTTCTTCGGGCGAAGCAACGCGCACAACAATTATCAGGTTTTTATCCATATATTTTTGAATGTCAAAATTCAGCGCCGCGGCTTGTATCATCAAATCTTTAGGGCGCATATTCGTGAAATAGAGACAAACTTCTCCTTCTTCCACTGCGGCTTTCGCAAATTGCAAAGCAAGCAACGTACGTCCCGATTTTCTTGCGCCTATTACGAGATAACTGCCGCCTTCATAGACGCCGCCCCATTTTTTATCAATAAAGTTAAAACCGGATTTCTGTAATTTAATTGGCATACTCATAATTTTTCCTATAAATTTTTCTTTATTTCAACAATAAACGTACCAAAAAAAAGGACAAATTAAACAAAATTTCCGCATTTTTGTATAAAAATACGTCCGATATCATTTTCTGTTTTAAAATGAAACACTCTTTTTCTCATTTAATCATTCCGAAAACAAATATTGCGGTCGCGTTCGCGGATATTGTCGGTTCATTGCATACGTAATCGTTCCTATCATCTCTGTAATAAGAACTATCCGTTTGAAAATTCACGTACCGGTCGTTTTCAAGATATTTTATTTTCAAATCCCCGTAAACGGATTTCATCACGGGACCACCACTTAGCGCGCCCGGTAATTTCCCACTATTAAAAAAAGCGACTTGATGATGAAAATGTTTTACGTAATTCTCACCTTTATCGTAAATGAAACTTATTCCCCACGGATTTCTCCCGAGAATATAATCTCTGTTAATTGTCGCCATTTTATCGAAACTATTATCTTTCGTCAATCTTTCGTACAAAATATTTATTAAAGACGCGCCAAGCAAATTCATATTGCTTCCCCAGTAAAGATCAACACACTCACCGAAATCTTTCTTTTTGGAATGCTCTGCGAATTTCTCAAGAGATTTTTTTAATAACTCCGTAAAATCGGGATTAAACCGCGCAATTTTGTAGTCCGCGAGCGCGGCAACATTTCCCCAGCCCCACCATGCTTCGGGTCCCGCATCTCTGCCATAATTTTCCGCATCAGTCAGATATTTTTCATCCTTTGTTAACAAATACATTTCAATAGCGGCAAGGGCGAGTTTCCCCGAATAATGTTTATCGCGATAGAAGCCCGTGCCTGTCGTGTCGATATCGTCAACCGTGTTTTTCAACGAATAGAATGTCTCGGCGGTCTCTTTCAATTTTATTGAAAATTCCGGGAAATTTATCGTTTCTTTCCATATTCGCGAACCAAGAGCAAGCGCGGCGACGTATATTCCTATTAAATTTTTCCCAATCCCCAAAAAACCGGGTCTGTCGAATTGAAGCGGATCTTTTTCCGGCATTCGCCAACCCACCGATTGATCTTTTTCATCTTGAACCTGAGTAATCAATTCTTTATTATGATAATTGGCGCGCAAAAGCCAATCAAGACCGATTTTCGCTTCTTCCAAAATATCGGGGACATTATTTCGATTGTTATCGAACGAAAATCTTTGCGGAGCGAAATCATACGCAAACAAAAGCATATAGGTGGAAAAAGCCGTGGTATTTACAAATTTCGTATAATCACCCGCATCGTGCCAACCGCCGGTTACATCGAACTTTTCTTTTCGACGTCCGTTTTTATCCACCAACTCGGTAACATCCGCAATATGGCAAACATTATGTAATTCGGGATTCGTGTAACCGCATCGCTGCACTTTAAAGAATTCCAACATATCGGATGCAAAAGAGGAATACACGTTTTTGCCAACGGAAAAAACGGGAGAAGTAATTCCTTCTATTTGAAGATAATATTTGCCGCTTTCTTTGACGTCGGAAAATTCTATTTCGTAAACAAAATTAAAATCCGCGTACTTACGAAGTTTTTTCGAAATAAAATCGGAATAGACTTCCACGTCGCCGATTTTATCCACTACGAAGAAACGTTTCCCCTGCAAATCGATGTTACTCAGAACAACGGCGCTTTTGTAATCTTCGGTATTAAAACCTTGTTGATTAACCCTTATAAAAATTTGTTCTCCCGATTTTTCACCCGCGTTCGAACATGCCGTCACCATCAAAAGTATAGTTAATATTTTGAGCATTCTAACCTCAAATAAATAAAAACATGATTTTTGATTGTAATTAAAAAAATATTAATTTACAAACGTTTATGAAACCAATTTAGCACTCTTGAATCATATCTGCTAAAAAATTTAAGGAGTATCGATGGAACAAAAAAAACAGCCGAAAGTAATTATTTTCACTACGCCGACGTGTCGATTTTGCAATGCGGCGAAAAGATATTTCAGAGAAAAAAAAATCAAGTTTACCGACGTGGATGTTTCGCGTGACCAAAGAGCCGCGCGCGATATGCAACGCCGTACGGGACAAACGGGAGTACCCGTGATTTTAATTAATAATCGTCCTATCGTCGGTTTCGACAAACCTAAAATCAATAGAATGTTAGGAATTCGCTAACAAAATTATATTTCTTCTCTTACTAAAAACAAGAAAAGGCTGCACAATGCAGCCTTTTTTGCTATTTACAAATTGTATAAAAATTTATTTTATTATAAAGGCTTGGCATGCCACCAAAGCCGAAATCGTCACCAAAATAAAGAAAGTTACAAAGAAAAAAGCTGCTATTTTAGACATCTTCTCACCTCCGCAATTTATAATATAATAGAACCTTGTTATCTTAATTAATTTATTAAAAAAGGGGGAAATCTACATGATTTCCCCATTAATTTATATTATTTTAGTAACATCATTTTTTTAACGGAGGAAAATTCGGGGGTGGTGATTCTGTAGAAATAAATTCCCGAACTTACTTTTCGTCCGTCGTTATCGGTTGCATTCCAACTAACGCTGTGATAACCGGCGGAAATATTACCGTTCAACAATGTTTTGATTTCCTTGCCCGTGATATCGTAAACTTTCAACGAAACGAAAGATTCTTTGGGCAATTGGAATTTAATTATCGTCGTCGGGTTAAACGGATTCGGATAATTTTGAGAAAGTTGATATGTTTCGGGCAACGAAACTTCATCACCTACCGCAGTAACGCCGTAAGTTGTGAAATCACCCACAGGCGAATAATACGATTCGTTATCACCCGCTGCCGATTTAACTCTCCAATAATAATGTTGATTCGCTTCAAGTCCGCTAATTTGAACAAACGGATTTTCAACGTTGTCAACAACTATCGGATTTGAAAAATCGGGTGTAGTTGAATATTCGACCGTATAAGTCAATTGTGCTTCCGATTGAGCGGGTAATATCCAACTGAGAACGGGTGAATTTACGGCAATATCCACGTTATTCGGGCTTCCAGGTAATGGTGTGACGGGACTGGAGCCTGGATTAACCGTAAAATGATACGTGGAAGAAAATCCCGAATAAGTCGAACCGCCGTAGTAAGATCTAACTTTCCAATAGTATGTTGCGCCGGGTGTCAAACCGGTAAGAGCAAGTGAATTGGATGTGGTAGTTGTGGTTGTTGTAACTGACGATTCAAAAACATCCGACGTACTATATGTAACTTCATAACTTTGAATTCCCGTCGTGCTACCGTTTACATACCATGACAAAGTAACATCTCTGTCGTAAACGGTTGTTCCGTTTTCGGGCGCGGAAAGTATGGGAGCGCCTGCGGTTCCGGGACCAACGACGGTAAACGAACCTGCTGACCAAGCGGAATACGTCGAACCGTCATAAGACGCTACCGCCCAGTAATATGTAGAACCGTAAGTCAGATTACTTGTGAACGTGTAATAAGTCGTGTTAAGATTTGTAACATCCGCGGTTCCGTCATAATCCGTCGCCCAATTGGTGGAATTACTTCCTTCTTTCCATCTTACCACATACTTGGTAAGACCGAGCGAAGAACCTTCGAGATACCAATAAAGCGTTGGTGTCGGCGTATAAACGGTCGGATTGCCGGTCGGGTATGTTGCAACGGGATATCCGTTAGTCACACCGCCGTCAACCGAAAATTGTCCCGTGCTTGACCAAGCGGATGTAGAAGTCCCGTTATTAGAACGAACACGCCAATAATAAGTATCTCCAGGTGTTAGACCTGAAGCTTGAATATACGTTACATTTGTTGTTGTAGATCCAGTATATTCTGGAGTTGCAAAAGAATTATCGTTATCAACTTCAACGTCATACGTCAATCCCAAGCCTGTTCCCTGTATATACCAATATAAATAAGGTGAAGTGGTGTAAACCGTCACTCCGCCCGTCGGATACGAAACTGTCGGGACTACAAGTGTTCCGCTTCCGTTCGTCGTGAAAGATTCGACAGTTGACCAGTCGCTATATTCACCCGTTGCGGCATAATAACCGCGAACTTGCCAATAATATGTTGTTCCGGGGTTCAAACCGGAAAGAGTTTTATACAATGCGCTTGTTGCTGTCGCTATATTTGCATTCGTCGGTTCGCTTACGGCGCTTGCGTCGTTCAATTCGCCGTTGGCGTCCACGCTGTTACTTGTTGCATATCTTACCTGGTAAGTAACTCCCGAAGCATATTGGTCAACATACCAATAAAGTGTGGGCGAATTCGTATAAACCGTTGCTCCGCCTATCGGATACGAAGGATAAACCGTTACGCTTGCTCCGCCTGAAGTAATGAAATAATAAACGCTTGAGTAATCTTCCACTTCGTTCGAAGCATTCAGAACAATTACTCTCCAATAATATTTTTTCCCGCCGTGAACGGATAAAGAATAAGTCGTATTCGTTGTGATTACGGAAGTTGCGTCATTTCCCGTTCCGTCGGCGGCCCATTCGCCTGCGGTCGGTTCGGTGACGTCCGAAATATCCGTTTCCTGATATTGTAACTTGAATTTCAAAGTTCCTGTAGGTTGATTAATAGACCATCCCAACATTACAGGATTTACATAAACGGTTTCGGCGTTTCCAGGATTGTTGAGTGTAGGGGAAACATCGGGGAAAGTCGTAAAATGATAAGTGGAACTTAAATATTCGTTTCCTGCGTTATCCACAGAGGCAACTCTCCAATAATAAGTAGCACCATTATTTAACGGGAAATTAGTTATCGCTTCCGTGAATGCACGGGAAAGATTTGTCCCTTCGTTCGCCTCATAGATCGGCGTCGCGAAATCGCTTGCATCGTCAACATAAAGTTTGTAAGAAACAGCTCCGGTAACGGCTTGCCATTGCATTGTCGGCTCAATAGAAACACCTGTAAGCCCGTTTACGGGTGCTGTTAAAGCGGGACCAGGAATTGTCAAAGTAAAATGTTGTGTAGAACTTGTTTTTGTCTCGCCGTTATTTGCCGCGGTTGCGTCATTCACAGTGGCAACCACACGCCAATAATATTCCCCGGCCGAAGGAAGCGAAACCGTGGTTGTCAATGCGCCCGAAACCGTTCCGCTTGCAACGATATTCGTAAAAGCGTTATCGGTAGCCACAGCATACGCGAAATCAACATTCGAATAGTTTCCGGACATATTCCAATTTAGCGTGGTATTTGCCGCATACGTTCCGCTCGGATCAACCAAACTCGGCGTAGCAAGTTCGGTGGTAAACGAATAGGAATGCCAAGAACCGTCGGTACCCGCCCCGTCAATATCGGTATCTCTGACACGCCAATAATACGTGGTGTTGTAAGTTACGGCAACTGTTAACGAAGTTGCGGAGGTATTTGCCGCGGAATAATCGATCGAGCCGAACCCCGCGTCATCGTCGAAATCGACGTCATACGGACCGTTTCCGTTTCCGTCGTCAAAATCCGTCCAAGTAACCGCATTTGTCGATGCTACGACTGCGGTTGCGCCGTCCGAAGGCGTAATTGGTGTTTGTGCTTGGACGGAGTAAGCTACGAATAACCCCAAAACAAATACGGGCAATAATTTGGAAAGAAATCTCATAACCCACTCCTTATATTGTTGTTAATAAAATAATATAATTTTGTCTTTTTATCGAGTAATCAAATTAAGAAAAATTTGCATTTGTGTCAAATATAATGAATAATAATTGGTTAATCGGTGATTACCGTCACAAATACTCGAAAAAATACTCCGTGAGTTTCTGATAAAGATTAATCGCGTCTATTCCGTAAACGCCATGTTTGTGTCCTACGTATGGATAGTAATCCAAGTGTTTATTTAAGTGTGTCGCTTTTTGCAAAAATAGTAATGTGTGTTGCCAAACCACCACGTCATCGCTTGTGCCGTGAACCATTAATAAATGTCCATTGAGATTTTTTACGTGATTAAGCAAACTCGCTTCTTCCATCCCCTCGCGATTTGTCGTTTCCGTTCCCATATAGCGTTCGCCGTACATAATTTCATAATATCGCCAGTCAATCACAGCGCCGCCTGCAACACCAACTTTGAAAGCGTTCGTTCTTGTCATCAGCGAAGTTGTCATATAGCCGCCGAAACTCCACCCGAAAACTCCAATTCGCGTAGAGTCAACGAAAGGCAATGATTTCAAATATTTCACGCCTGCAAGTTGGTCTTGAATTTCAACCGTGCCGAGTTTATGCCAAGTCGCTTGCTCGAATTCAAGTCCGCGATTTGCCGAGCCGCGATTATCGAGCGTAAAAACAACGTAGCCGTTTTGCGCCATTTTGTAAAACCAAAAGTCG
>CAYZMW010000054.1:0-32490 GCA_964479645.1 uncultured Melioribacter sp.
ATAGTTTGAGATAAGAAAAACGCGGGCGTAACATTTTGCCGTTCCTCATATTTTTTTTAGAAAAAGAAAACGGATAAACCTTTGGCAAAATAAAAAATGAACGGAAAAGTTCAAAATCGGGAAGGAAATAATTTCTTTTAATTAATTATGAATGATGAATGTTGTCCCGCCGTAGCGGGATTAAAAAATTATGAATGTTGAATGTTGTTCCGCCACGGAGGGAAAAATACCGTCCGTCATTGCGAACACCGCCGTAGGCGGGGTGAAGCAATCTATCGGATTGTCAGCGAAAGACTATTCGGCGCAGTAATACTACAGATTGCTTCGTCCTTGCCGACTTCGTCGGCGCGTCCTCGCAATGACGCGAAAAATTCATCATTCTTTCAATCCCGCCGCGGCGTGGCAAAATTCATAAAAAACTAATAATAATCCACGTGTTTTTGCACATTTATTTAAAAACTTCTTTTTTATCTTTATCCCGATTTTTTATTTGGTTAATTTTGTAAGACATAATTGTCCAATTTAAACGACATATAAAAGGTCAGAGGCAAACAAAATGTCAATAACAAAAGAAGAAGCGTTGAAATACCACAGCGAAGGGCGTCCCGGTAAAATTGAAGTGATCCCTTCGAAACCTTGTTTTACATCGAGAGAACTCTCGATGGCTTACACGCCGGGTGTTGCCGAACCGTGCCGTGAAATCGAAAAGGACGACTCGCTCGTCTATAAGTACACGGCAAAAGGAAATCTTGTTGCCGTTGTTTCTAACGGAACGGCGGTCTTGGGACTCGGAAATATAGGTCCGCACGCCGGCAAACCCGTAATGGAAGGAAAAGGCGTATTGTTCAAGCGTTTCGCCGATATCGACGTGTTCGACATCGAGGTGAAAACAACGGACGTTGACGAATTCGTCAACACCGTAAAACAACTTGAACCGACTTTCGGGGGAATAAATCTCGAAGACATCAAAGCGCCGCAATGTTTTGAAATCGAAGAGCGCTTGAAAAAAGAAATGAACATTCCCGTGTTTCACGACGACCAGCACGGAACGGCGATAATTTCGTGCGCGGCGTTAATCAACGCGGCGGAAATTGCGGGAAAGAAACTCGAAGATATGCGCCTCGTGGTCGTGGGCGCGGGAGCGGCGGGAATCGCTTGTAGCAATCTTTACGTCGCCGCCGGCGTAAAACGCGAAAATATCGCGATGTTCGATTCGAAAGGCCACATTCACAAAGGCCGCAACGATTTGAACAAATACAAAGCGCTTTTCGCTCAGGAAAAAGCATTTGAATCGCTCGAGGAGGCGATGAAAGGCGCTGACGCGTTTCTCGGACTTTCGAAAGCGAACCTTGTAAGCAAGGAGATGGTAAAAGGGATGGCGGATTCGCCGATTATTTTCGCAATGGCTAATCCCGACCCTGAAATTACTTACGAAGATGCGGTTGAAGCACGTCCCGACGTAATTATGGCGACAGGCAGAAGCGATTATCCGAATCAAGTAAACAACGTTCTCGGTTTTCCGTTTATTTTCCGCGGCGCTCTCGACGTCAGAGCCACTACGATTAACGAAGAGATGAAAATGGCGGCGGTTCGTGCATTGGCGGATTTGGCGAAAGAAAAAGTCCCCGATGTTGTTTCGCGCGCTTACGGCGGAAAGCATTTTGAGTTCGGACGCGAATATATCATCCCGAAACCGTTCGACCCGCGCGTATTGTGGAAAGTGGCGCCAGCGGTGGCGAAAGCCGCAATCGATTCGGGAGTTGCCCGAAAGCAAATTTACGATTGGGAAGAATACAAAGAACGATTGAAAGAACGTCTGGGATATTCGAAAGAAATAGTTCGTTTGATGATTCACAAAGCGCAAATGTCTCCAAAGCGTGTCGTTTATCCCGAAGGCGAAAACGAAACGATAATTCGCGCGGCGCACGGAGTTTATCACGGAAAAATAGCGCGTCCGATTCTTTTGGGCAATCGCGAAAAAATAGTTTCGATAATTAATAAACTCGGTTACGTCGAAGGCGAGTTTGAGATTTGCGACCCGAAGGGAAAAGACGAAAGGCTCGAAGAATTCGCTAAATATTATTATCAAAAACGTCAACGCAAAGGCGTTACGTATAAAAAGGCGTTTAAGCGAATGCAAGAACCGATTTATTTCGGCTCGATGTTAGTGCAGTTCGGTTACGCGGACGCTCTTGTCGGCGGAATGACAAGCGACTACGCTTCCACCATTCGTCCCGCTCTTGAAAGCGTGGGAATGGAAAAGGGAATTGATATTGTTTCGGGTATGAATATCATTGTTTTGCAACGAAAAGTTTTGTTCTTCGCCGATACAACCGTTAATATCAATCCCGATTCCGACGAACTTGCGAGAATAGCCATTGCCGCCGCCGAAACGGTAAGACGTTTCGATATCGAGCCGAGAGTGGCGTTGCTTTCGTACAGCAATTTCGGTAGCGTACGCAACGATGAAACCGAAAAAATTAAAAAAGCGGTCGAAATCATCAAGGAACGTGCGCCCGATTTGCAAGCTGACGGCGAAATGCAAGTGGATGTCGCTTTGAATCCCGAACTGGCGAATGAGTTGTTCGATTTTTCAGCAATAAAAGGCGACGCAAACGTACTTATCTTTCCGAATCTTGCGGCGGGTAACGTTGCGTATAAACTTATGGAAAGATTGGCTAACGCCACGGTTATCGGTCCCGTGCTAATGGGAATGAAAAAGTCCATTCACGTATTGCAACGCGCATCGAGCGTTGACGATATCATCAACGTCACCGCCATTGCCGTTGTGGATGCGGAATATAAGAACAAATAGGATATCTTTTACACCGAATTTCAACGACGGTCCCACGTTTGCGGGGACCGTTTTTATTTTAAAGACTTTCTCGATTATTCTCCGTTAATGGATGAAACTATAAGTTCCTCGAATTTCGCTTCGTCTTCAATTACAAGTCTTATTTTCAAATAATAAATGTCAATGTCGTCCAATTCTTTAGAAAAGTTCGTCAGTTTCACGGCGTCTTTTTCGGTCGTAATTACCGAATAAGCGTTGGATTCGTAAAAGCGTTTGCGAATTAACTGAACGTCGTCGTAAGCGTAATTTTTGTGGTCGCGGAAAGCGAGTTTCTCCGTAATGCCGATACCGAGTTTTTCAAGCGAAACGAAAAACGATTGCGGTTTCGCAATGCCGGAAACGGCAAGACTTCTTTGTCCCGCAAAATCTTCGGCGGTAAATCGTTCATTGTTCTTGACGTCGTAAAATCCGTCTATTTCGTAATGCGCGTAAAAGAGATTTTTGTCTTTGAGAAATCGCTTTATTTTATCGGGAATGTTTTGCGGCGAATTGAATTTACGGTTGATAATCACGACATCGGCGCGTTCAAGAGAAGCGAACGGTTCGCGCAGCAAGCCGCTCGGCAGAAGTTGTTTGTCGAGAAAAGACGCGGTCGCAAGAAAATTTTCGTCGAGCAAAACAATATCCAAATCGCGGGCGATTTTTCTGTGTTGAAAAGCGTCGTCCAAAACTATCGCGTTTACTTTTGTCGCTTCGATTAATTTCCGCGCGCCTTCGGTTCTCGCTTCCGAAACTGCGGCGGGTACGTTGCACGAACGCGCTTCGAGAATGATTTCGTCGCCGCATTCGTTAACATCGCACAAAAAACGCTTGCCGTCGAAAACAAGTCGGTAACCTTTCGAATTTCTTCCGTAACCGCGACTCAGTATTCCGGGCTTCGCGCCGATTTTTTTCAGCGTTTCGGTTAAATAAATTACCGTCGGCGTTTTTCCCGTTCCGCCCACCGTAATATTTCCGACGGAAAAAACTTTTGCGTTAACTTTTTCGCTTCGAAAAACATTTTTATCGTAAAAGAGATTGCGCAATAAAATCACGCCTTCGAACAAATAAGAAAACGGCAAAAGCAATATTTTCAGTAGTGTTATCAATCGCTTTCCGCGAGTTTATTTAATTCGATTAACTTTTCTTCCGCGCGTTTTATTATTTCGTCGGTTTCTTCGAACGTTAAATCGCTCTCAACGTAAATCGGTTCCGATAAAACCAAACGGACTTCGGAAAAGAATTTCGGCAATTCGAATTTATCCCAACTTTTCGAGAAAACGCGTTTACGTTTATACGAAATTCCCGCAAGAATTACGGGAACGCCGGTTTTCTTTGCCAAAACGATTGCGCCCGCTTTCATTTTTTCGCGGGGACCCGTTGGACCGTCGGGCGTAATCGAAAGCGAATAACCTTGCTTTATCGCATCTTCCATAATTTGCAGCGCCTCTTTGCCGCCGATGTGGCTCGAACCGCGAATTACGCGATAGCCCCATTTTTTAAGCGCGCGAGAAAGTATTTCGCCGTCTTTGCTTCTGCTTACGAGTGCGGCTGAATTTCGTCCGCCGAAGACGTACCACCCCGCAAACATTTTTCCGTGCCAAAACGCGGCGATAAAATTTTTCTTTTCCGCGAGAAGTTTATCGAGCGGCTCTCTGTTTTCAATCTTTATTTTCAGCGTTTTCGCAAGCATCGACGCAAGCGCGGGCACAAGAAAATTTCCGAGCGACTGCAAAACGTTTCGCTTTATTTCTTTTGCATTCATACGATTTCTTCCGAAATTCTTTCCGCCAAATTTACGCGCGCCGTTTCTTCTTCGAGTTTCGCTCTTACCGTCGCAAGTTTTTCTTTCATTTCGCGCATTCTATTTTCATCGCTTAAAATAGCGTCCGCAGTTTCGTAAATATTTTCCGCGCGCGCATCCTCCTGAATTAATTCGGGAACGATTTTCTCGCCGGCAACGATATTGGCAAGCGCAATAAAATTGATTTTGACAAGCATCTTTCCGAGAAAGTAAGTCAATTTTCCCGTTTTGTAAAGAACCGCGAAAGGCAAGCCGAGCAGAGCCGCTTCGAGCGTGGAAGTGCCCGATTTTATTAGTCCGAACTCAGAGTAACGCAAAAGTTCGTAGGTCTTCCCCTTAATGATTTTCACGTCGTCGGCTGAATATTTACGGTAAAAATTTTCGTCGATATTTTGCGCGGCGGAAATTACGATTTGCAAATTGTGCTTTCCCGCAAGACGCTTTGCGGCTTCAAACGCTTCGGGCAAAATCGTTTCGATTTCGTGCTTGCGACTTCCGGGCATAAGCAAAAGAATTTTGCGCGATAAATTTAAACCGTATTTTTCGAAAAATTTTTCACGCGGAAAAAATTCATAAACGTCAATTCTTTCGGTGAGCGGATGCCCGACAAACTCCGCGTCAATTCCGAAACGTGAGAAAAAATCGACTTCGAAAGGAAAAACAACGAAAAGCCTATCGATGCGTTCCTTCATCTTTTTCGCGCGCGAACTTCCCCACGCCCAAAGTTGCGGCGAAATGTAATAAAGCACTTTTACGCCGCGTTTTTTCAGATGTTTCGCAAGATTAAGATTGAAACCGGGATAATCTATCAGCAGAACGGTGCGAATTTCATTCTCTTTTATGAACCGCAAAATATTTTTTTTGATTGCGAGAATTTTCGGCAAGTGTTTTACGACTTCCGAAAATCCGAGAAAAGCAAGTTCGTTAATATGATAAATTGCGTGCAAGCCCGCGGCGATCATTGCGTCGCCGCCGACGCCGTAAATTTCGAGTTCGGGATTTTTCCTTTTTAATTTTTCAATAAGCGCCGAGCCGTGCAAATCGCCCGAAGCCTCGCCCGCCAATATGAAAATTTTTTCGCCCAATTTAACCTTTCAGGTAAACTTCTCTTCGTTTCAAAAATGCGCGGTGACGCTTCTTTAAACGGCGTCGCGAAAAAAGTTCTTCCATTCGCTTGCGAACGTCGCCGAAATCGGAAT
Source organism: uncultured Melioribacter sp. (assembly GCA_964479645.1). Classification (GTDB taxonomy): domain Bacteria; phylum Bacteroidota; class Ignavibacteria; order Ignavibacteriales; family Melioribacteraceae; genus WGAL01. The sequence continues at coordinate 5,837 of CAYZMW010000054.1, forward strand.
AAGGGAAAAAGGTAATACGATGCTTTTCGCAATATTTCAGAAGCGTCCTTTTCGCGAACACAAAATCGCAGTATTGCACGGGACAAGCGTCCGAAAATCCGTCGCCGATGTAAAACGTAATGTCGTCGTCCGCGCTGTTCGCAATTATGTGATTGCGCTTGCAATTGGCGCAAAGGTCGCACTCTTCGTCGGTGTAAGGGAATTCGGGTCGGCAACGTCCGTTTTCGAAAATCGCTTTGTTCGAATAAACTTTCAACCGTTCCAATCCGTATTTTTTCAAAATACGCTCGATGTAATAATCGAGTCCGTCGCTTAAAACAATAGGCTCAATGCCGCGCGCTTCGAGAAATTCGACAAACTCAATAAAATAAGGGTCGAGAGAAATTCCGTTAATAAATTCGTCAAATTTTTTCATATCGAGATTTTCGATAAGCGCGCAAAGTCGCTCCCACGTTTGTCGCGACGTGATTTTGCCGTCGAGCCACTCGTTGACAATCGCATACGCTTTTTCTTTGTCGGCGAACGTTACGAAAAATTTTTCGCCTACGTCTTCCGTCGTAATTGTTCCGTCGAAGTCAATAAAGACTTTCACGGTTTGTTTCGGCGCGTTCGTCATTGCGTCGCCGCCTCCAATTCGTCGAACTTAATCGCCGCGAGTTTGGAAACGCCGTCCTCGACCATCGTAACGCCGTACATTGCGTCGGCGGCTTCCATTGTTCGCTTGTTGTGCGTTACAATAATGAACTGCGTTCTCTCAACAAACTTTTTCAGCAAACGCGTAAAGCGGTCGATGTTCGCGTCGTCAAGCGGCGCGTCCACTTCGTCCAAAATACAGAACGGCGAAGGCTTGACAAGATAAAACGCAAACAAAAGCGCCGTAGCCGTAAGCGTTTTTTCGCCTTGCGAAAGCAAGTCTATTGTTGTAGGACGTTTCCCTTTCGGTTTCGCGATAATTTCAATTTTCGCTTCGAGCGGGTCGTCGTTTTCTTCCATTACCAAATCGGCTTCGTCGCCCGGGTCGAAAAGCGTACGGAAATTGATTTTGAAGTTTTCGCGAATTTGCTCGAAAATTTCCATAAACTGCGTTTGAGCTTTCTCGTTTATTTCGTCGATTGTTTTAATCAAGTCTTTTTCCGATTCAATCAAATCGTTACGCTGTTCAAGCAGAAAATCGAGTCGCTCCTTTTCCTCTTCGTATTCGGAAAAAGCCAACAAGTTTATCGGTCCCAAATTTTTAATTTGATTTTTCAAGCGCGTAATCGTTTCGTGCGTGCCGTCGAAATCGAATTCCTCGTTGTCGTCGAATTCCTTGTATTCAAGCGTAACCGAATATTCTTCGCGAATGTGTTCGAGCAAGCCGTTACGTTCGTATTCAAGTTTGCCCGCGCGCATATCGAGTTCGTGAATTTTGTCGGAAATCTCCGTGCGCTTGTGCCTTAAACTTTGCAATTGACTTTCGAGCGCCGAACTTCTGTTTTTAATTTCGTTCAGTTCGCTTTCTATTTCTTTTCGCTCCGAAATCAAAACGCCGAGTTCTTCTTCGGCTTCACCGAGTTCGCGCTCGCTTTCTTCAAGCAATATTTCCACGGCGGAAATTTCCTCGCGGCTCTTTTCTATCGTATTTTTAAGGCGTTCAAGCGTCGCGTCGATTTTCTTTATTTGATTTTCCGTCGTTTCAAGATTATTCCTCTCGTTTCGTAATTCGCCGCTCAAACGTTCCAATTTAACAAGACGCTCGTTTTGTGCGCGCGCAAGTTCGTCGTATTCTTTTTGTTTCGCTTCAAGCGCATCACGCTCTTCTTCGATTTCAAGCGAAAGAGAAAATTTTTCCTTTTCGATTTCGGCAAGTTCTTCGCCCAATATTTCCGCCTGTTCCGAAAGCGCGTTCGCTTCGTCGGTTTCCGATTTGATTTCCTTTCGCGCTTCCTCTATTTGTTCTTCGAACTTTTCACGTTCGGCTTCCATTCGGGAAATTTGCTTCTCGATATTGTTAATCTCGTTAACCATTCTTTTCCCGCGTTCCGAAATTGCCTCCAAATCGATTTCCGCCGCCTTTTCTTCGAGCGTTAAAATTTCCGCTCGCAAGTCCTCCAACGCCGCTTTGCGGACTTCGTACTCTTTTCTCAAATTTTCCGCAAGTTGCTTGCGTCCGAAAATCGAATCGTCGAGTTTCGGCAAAGAGCCCGCTTCAATTATTCCGTCTGCGCGCGCCAAGTCGCCTTCCGGCGTAACGAAAACAAAATCGGGATATTTACCCGCAAGCGAAATCGCATCTTCGAGCGTTTCCGCAATTGCGTAATTGCGCAGAATTTTTTCGAAATACGGACGCCATTTTTCTTCCGTGCGAATGAAATCAATCGCGCGTCCGACGTAGCCGTTTTCGGTTTCGATTTTTCTGTTCTTCTTTTCGCGAAAGTAATCGTCGATTTTTCCGAAAATCGTTTTGCTCGTTTCTCCGAGATTTTTAAGCAAATAGAAAGATGCTTTCCCGAGTTCGTTCGATTTCAAAAAATTCACCGCGCTGTTTAGCGTTGTCAAATCTTCAACGAGCAAATTATTCAAAACGTTTTTAAGCGCCGCTTCAAGCGCAAATCTGTATTTCTCTTCCGCGTTTCCCACATCGGCGAAAAGCGTTTTTTCTTTTTCCGTCCACTCCGAATTTTCCATCAATATTTTCGCGCCTTTGGAAACGCCTTCGAGATTGTCAATCAAGGATTGAATAAATTCGATTTTATCTTTCAACGCTTCGAGCGACGATTTTTCGGCAAGTTCTTTTTCGCGCAATTCCGCCGCTTCTTTTTCCAACGCTTCCTTTTTAGCCTTCGCTTCGGCAAGTTCTTTTTCGTTCGTCGCCAAGGCTTCTTCCGCCGCGCGTTTTTCGTTTTCAAGTTGTTCGATAAATCCCGTCGTTTTGGCGATGTTGCCCGTAAGCGCACTAATCTTTTCGTTCAGTTGATTTATTCGCTCGTTTCGTCGCTCAATATTTTTTTCAAGCGCGTTTATTTCGTTTTTCTTTCCGCTTAATTTTATTTCAATGTTGCGAAGCGAATTTTCTTTTTCGGTAAATTTTTCGCGCGCTTCCGAAAGCAAAGAGCGTTTTTCCTCAATGATTTCGGTGTTTTCGTTAATTTCGATTTGCAAAGCGTTGATTTTATCGGACAAATCGGAAATCGCTCGTTTGATTATTTCGATTTCTTCGAAGTTTTCACTTCTTTGCAATTGCAGTTCTTCGATTTCCTCTTCGTAACGTTCGATGTTGCGTTCGAGCGAAATTTTGCGCTCTTCCGCCACTGAAATATTGCGTCGCGCTTCGTGCTTCTTTTCGTTTGCGCGCCCGATTTCCTGATGTTTAATTCGCAACTTCCGTTCGATTTCACCCGCGAGATTTCTAATCGAAATCAATTCCGTTTCAATTTCCCTAATCGCCGCGTCGGTTTCCGCGCGTTCGCCTTTCAATTGCGAAAGCGCATCTTTTAAGTTTTTCAATTCTTTTTCAAGAACCGAAAATCTGCGTTCGGCGTAATCCAGTTCCTTTTCGCGCAGTTCCGATTGAAGCGCGTTATATTTGTCCGCCTTTTTCGCTTGACGTTCGAGCGAGCGAACGGTTTTTTCCACTTCCGAAACAATATCGTTTACGCGCGTTAAATCCGACTTAACTTCCTGCAAGCGTTTCAAGGCGAGTTTTCTGCGATGCTTGTATTTATTGACGCCGGCGGCTTCTTCGAACATCTTTCGCCGTTCGCCGGTTTTGTCGTTCAAAATTCCTTCGACCATTTTCAATTCGATTACCGAATAAGCGTTTGTCGCCATTCCCGTATCCATAAAAAGATTCGTGATGTCTTTCAAACGACAAACGTTTTTGTTGAGCAAATATTCGCTTTCGCCCGAACGGAAAATTCGTCGCGTAATTGTCACTTCGCTGTAATCCGTAGGCAAAGTCCCGTCGTCGTTTACAAGCGTCATCGAAACTTCGCTCATTCCGAGCGGCTTACGTTTTTTCGTTCCGTTGAAAATAACGTTTTCCATTTTGTCGCTTCGCAAGGTGCTACTTTTTTGTTCGCCGAGCACCCAACGAATTGCATCCACAATATTCGTTTTGCCGCAACCGTTCGGTCCGACTACGCCGTTTATTCCTTTTTGGAAAGTTAAAACCGTTTTGTTCGCGAAAGATTTAAATCCGAACAATTCAAGTTTAGATATATACAATTACGCAACTCCTAAATTTTCATAAATTAAAAAGGAAAAGTTCACATCAAAAATTTCATTTGCGCCAAGGCGTTCGAAAGATAATCGTAAGCGTTCGCCGTCGTTTGAAAATAAAATGCAATCGCAATGAAAATAAATAAAATCAGTCCCACGCCGTAAAGGTAAACCGTCGAAGGTCGAATGTCGAAAATAACGTAAACGCCTTTGAACAAACGCATCACGAGCCAAATTAAATAAAACGCAAGGAAAAGATAAATCCAAAAATTAACAACGTTAAGTCCGAGCATTTTCAGTAAAAGCAATTCCACGGGAATTAATAAGTTAATCGGCATAAACGCCCAAACGACCGTGTAGAAAATGCTTGAAAATAAAAATCTTCCGCGCAGGAAAATCGAAAAGAACTTAATTGTAAGCGCAATTGCCAACGAAAGAAAAATAAAGAATGCGAAAATAATCGAAAACGCTTCCACCGGGCGCCAAGCGAGAAATGCCACGGCATCCGAAACCGCGGGACTTCCGAGCGCGACCACAACTTTATCAAGCACAATATTCGAACGTAAAAAGTAGAGGACGTTTATTACAAGTAGCGCGAACGTTGCGGAATTCACAACGAACATAAAGTAAGAATGAAAACCCGAAAGCAAACGCATATCGCGAATGTCGGAAAAGAAATTGTAAGAACGCAAAAGAGCGCGCGTGGCGTCTTCGCGGAACTTTCGGCGAGAGTTTATTACAAAGGCAATCAACGCGGCGAGAAACAAAGGAAGCACGACAAAAAGCAATGGGAAATCGGACTTTGCGCGTCCGAGCGGAATTACAACGTTCTTGCCTTGTTTGAGTTTTTCACGAATAACGTTGTAACCGATGCGTTTCGCTTTTCTATCCGTGCCGACAATACCGATTTTGTACAAACGATTTTCGGAATACGACGCGTAAAGCGAATTGAAATCGCCCGAATAATCGACAAGCGAATTTATGAACACGCCCGGCGTTTTTTCTTTCAACGCAAACGCAAGAAGTTTCTTGAAAAACGAGCCTTGCGCTTCGTATGAATTTTTTACAAGCGAACCGCTTTTGCCGCCTTCGAACGCAGGGTAAGTTCCGGTAATAAAAACGTTTTTCCCCGCTATCTCATTGCGCAGTTTTGCGGCATCGAAACGCGAGTAAATTTCAATATTGACAAAATCCAAATCGGTGTTTGCGTAAGCGAGAAAAGAGCCGAAAGAAAACTTGTTCGAATTCTCTTTTACAATGCGAGCGAATTTGTTCGCATAATTTATTTGAGCCTCCGAGCCAGGAAGCAACGAACCGCCGCAACCTAAAAGCGCAACGTTCGGAATGTCGGAAAAATCGTTTACGAATTCGCGCGAAAATTCGGCGAGGTTTTTCGAGAAAATTTCATCTTCGAGCAACGCTTCGGGTAAATAATTTACGGGAATTTCCACCGAGGTAAGAAAGCCCGCTTTTTCGGCAAGAGCCAAAACGATTTTGTCGGGAATTTGATTTGCAAATCTGATGAAATTAAAGCCGAGCCCTTTTGCAAGCGCAAAGTCTTTTTTTATTTGTTCGTACGAAAATTCGGGATTGCTCTCCTTCGAAAACGGAACGTAAGTTACGCCGCGTAGTTGCAAGCGTTTACCGTTGAGTGTCAGTCCGTTTTCGTTTTTTTCAATTTTCAGCAAAGGCGCATAAAGCGAAATTTCGTCGGTCAATTTTTCCGCCGCAAAAAATTGCACTTTCGCGTAATAACCGCGCGGGGTTTTCGTTGTCCACAATTGCGGATTTTTAATTAAAACTTCTACTGCGGCGCTCGGCGACGTGCCAGTTACTTCCGCTTGCGCTTCGGCAATTGTTTGTAGCGAGTCGTTAAAAAGCGAGATTTTTATTTTGAACTTGCCGCTTGTTTCGGTTTGCGTTTTAACGCGGAAAGTTAAATTCGCATAATTTTTTTTCTTTTTCGTAAAAAGCGAAAAGTCGTATTTCGCCGAAACGATTTTATTTTTAGGAACGAGCAAAACCTTTATTTTTCCGAGAATTCCGCCGTAACTATTCGGAAATAAAAATCTTTGCAACTGCGGAACGGTTGAATTGGAAGTTAGCGCGGAATTTATTTTTACCGTAATTTTATTTTCCTCGTTCGACAATAAAATTTCGTTCGGTATGGCAATTTCAAACGGCAAACCTCCGTAAGGAAGTTTGATGAAACTTTGGTCGTTTATGGAAATTTCGGACAAGTAATTCAGTCCGTCCGAATGTAAATAGACTTCGTAGTTTTCGATTTGTTCGTCAGTTAAAACAAATCTGTTTGTAAAAACAAGTGTCGCGTCGGTTTCAAATACGGCGGGAATGCTTATCCGCGCTTTCTTTTCGGGATTGTTTTCGGGATAAACCGTCCAATTTTCGGATAAAGCGATTGCTGTCCGCGTGGACGAAGGGAAATGGTTCTCCGCAAAAAGATTTTCGTTAAAATTTTGTTTAACGGACGTAATTTTTATCGCCGAGAACAGAACTGACGAAAGAGCAAAAAAAAGCACGAAAAAAGCGCGAAATTTCATTTTTTCCCGATTATTATTATGAAAATACAGAACTTAAAAGATACGCAAAAAGCCCTCTTAATTCAAGAGAGCGCATTGGCGATTTCTTTATCTTACGCCACTTTACAAGAAAGGTAAAAATGAAATTCGGAAGCGAGCGACTATCCGCCGTACACTCAACGCTGAAAACTATCAATTATTTGAAATTCGCAATTGAGTTTCTCAGCCTCAAAAAACTCGTCACGTGTCACTGTTTTTTTCAACGCTGTTTTTTATTTTAAGATTTGCCAAGTCTGAGAGCGTCATTCCCGAAAGCGCTTTGTCGATTGCTTCTTGCAGAGTTTTCCACAACTCGCGCACGTTGCAATTTTTTATGTGAATACAAATTTCCGAGTCCGCATGAAATTTTTCGCAGGACGTTTCGTCGAAAAGTTTTCCCCCGAGCGTTTGAAGAAGTTCGTTTACGAAAATTTTCTCCGGCGCTCGTGAAAGCGCATAGCCGCCGGTGTGTCCGCGCTCGCTGATGAGAAATCCGTTAATTCGCAAAAGGCGCAAAATTTTCGCGACCGTCGGCTCGGGAATTTTTTCCGTTTCGCTGATTTCGGGAATGGTGAGCGAACGGTTTTCTCCGTGGGCTTTTGCGATTGCAAGCATACATCGCAAGCCGTATTCTTCTTGCGGACTAAAACGCATTTTACAAATAACCCAAAGTTAGTTTGGCTTCGTCAGACATCATATCGAGCGACCACGGCGGGTCCCAAACCAATTGAACGGAAACGCCTTTTGCGCTTGGTAGTTTCATTAGTTCCTGTTTGACCTGCATCGGTAGCGCTTCCGCGACGGGACAAGCGGGCGCCGTGAGCGTCATTTTGACGAACACAATTCCTTCGTCGTCAACGTTCACTTCGTAAATTAATCCCAAATCCCAAATGTTCACGGGGATTTCGGGGTCGTAAATGTTTTTCAATACTTCGATAACGTCTTGTTTAATTTTTTCTTTGTCGATTTTCTCTTCCATAATTTCAAATTTTATTTATGATTGGTTACGATTTTCACTTTAACATTTCAATCGCTTTGTTGAGTTTCTCAAAAAAGAAATCGAGTTCGGATTTCGTATTGTAAAAAGAGAGCGACGCGCGTGCCGTTCCGCTAACGCCGAAACGTTTCATAAGCGGTTGTGCGCAATGATGTCCGGTTCTTATCGCTATTCCGTTTGCATCGAGCAACGTTCCCAAATCGTAATGATGAACGCCTTCTATTACGAAAGAAAAAACGGGCGCGCGATTTTCCTTTGCGGAACCGATTAATTTCAATCCGTCGATTTTTTCGAACCGCTCAAAAGCGTAATCCGAGAGTTCTTTTTCATACGCTTGCATTTCGTTAAAATCGAGCGCGGTGAAATATTCCAACGCCGCCGCAAGTCCGAGAGCGCCGGAAATATTGGGCGTTCCCGCTTCGAATTTGTAAGGCAATTCGTTGAAAGTCGTTTCTTCGAACGAAACTTTGTCTATCATTTCTCCGCCTCCTTGATAAGGCGGAAGTTTTTCGAGCATTTCTTTTTTGCCGTAAAAAACGCCGATGCCGGTCGGCGCAAAAATTTTGTGTCCCGAAAAAACGTAAAAATCGCAGTCGATTTTTTGCACGTCAACTTTAACGTGCGAAACCGCTTGCGCGCCGTCGATAAGCGTAATCAAGCCGTTTTCTTTCGCGAGCGCGACGAGTTTCTCAACATCGTTCGCAATTCCCGTAACGTTCGAAACGTGCGTAACCGCAAGGAGTTTAGTCTTTTCGTTTACGAAATCGGAAAACCTTTCGATTGCGAGCGTCCCGTCGTCGTTAATCGGCAAAGGCTTCAAGATTAATTTTTTACCGCAAATTTGCCAAGGCACAATATTGGCGTGGTGTTCCGCTTCCGTAACAATTATTTCGTCGCCGTCGTTCAGCGTTCCGCTTTTACACAAAACGGAAGCGACCGAATTTATCGCTTCGGTCGTCCCTTTTGTGAAAATGATCTCCGATGAATTTTCTGCATTTAAAAATTTTCGAACCGTTTCCCGCGCCGCTTCGAAGTTCTCTGTCGCACGAGCGCTCAATGAGTAAACGCCGCGGTGAACGTTTGCGTTTTCTTCTTCGTAATATTTTTTTATGCGTTCGATTACCGCGCGCGGTTTTTGCGTTGTTGCGCCGTTATCGAAATAAACGAACCGCTTGCCGTTTTCGGTTCGGCTTAATAGCGGAAAATCGTTCCGTATTTTTTCGACGTCGAACATTTATTCGTCAATCGCTTTCAGAATTTTATCATTAATCGCATCTTTGAGTTCTTCGAGTTTTACGCCTTCGAGAACATCCGCGGCAAAAGCCTTTATTAAAAGCGTTCGCGCCGTATCTTCGGGAATTCCGCGAGAGACAATGTAAAAAAGCATTTCGCTGTCGAGTTGTCCCACCGTTGCGCCGTGCGTACATTTTACGTCGTCCGCGTAAATTTCAAGTTGCGGCTTCGTGTCGATGCGCGCTGTGTCCGAAAGCAAAATCGTTTTGTTCGATTGATACGCGTTCGTTTTTTGCGCGTCTTTCGCCACGAGAATTTTCCCGCTGAAAACCGCCTTCGCTTCGTCGTCGAGAATGCCTTTGTAAATTTCGTTGCTGAAACAATTCGGCTTGTTGTGATTGATGTAAGTGTGATTGTCTGCGTGGCGATTTTCTTTCGCAACGTAAAATCCGTAAAAGTGGCATTCGATATTTTCGCCGTCCAAGTCCGCAGTTAAATTGTTGCGAACCAATTTGCCGCTCAAATCAAATTCGTAATGATTGTAATTTGCGTTTTCGGCAAGCGAACTTTCGGTGGAACCGATATGAAACGCCGCGTCGCTTTCGTTTTTGAATTCATAAAGTTGCAAACTTGCGTTTTCGCTTGCAAAGACTTCCGTGGCGTAGTTCAGAAAATATTCTTCTCCTTCGCCGTTATAGGAAAAAATCACTTTCGCTTCCGCGTTTTCTTCAAGCGCGATAATATTCCGCGGCGAAATCATTTTCGGATTTCCTTCCGCGCCGTTTACGAAAACAACGCTAATCGGCTTTTCAACAGCCGTATTTTTCGGTATGTAAACAAATGCGCCGTCCGTTGCGAACAAGCCGTTTAAAATTTCAAAAGCGTTTTTGTTTTTTATCGCTTTACCGAGAAATTTTTCCACAAGTTCGGGATTCTCTTTTTTCGCATTCGCCAATCCGCCGACAACCGCGCCTTCGGGAAGTTCGCTCAAATCGGAAAGTTCTTCGTTCAAAAAGCCGTTTTCGAAAACAAGCAGAGCGCCGCTATCGAGAAGACGCGCGCGATTAATCTTTTCGCGCAAATCGCCCCTTGCTTTATCTTCCTTTGTCGTCGGCTCAAAGTTTTTCTTCAATATCGGCGCAACGTTCGTAAAGCGCCACTCTTCGTCTTTGAGCGTGGGAAATTTCGTTTTCGCCAAAAGAGCGAGCACTGTTTCATTCGGCTCAATCGAATTTTGCCGAGCGTAATCGCGATAAATTTCAGCAAATCTTTCGTTTATTTCAAAATCGTTTTTCATCTTATCCTCTCTTATTCGCCTTCGCCGTTTTTAAGCCAATCGTAGCCTTTCTTTTCGAGTTCGAGCGCGAGTTCCTTTCCGCCCGATTTGACGATTTTTCCTTTGTAAAGAACGTGCACGAAATCGGGAACGATGTAATCGAGCAAACGCTGATAGTGCGTAACCATTATGGTTGCGTTTTCGGGCGAGCGATAAGTGTTGACGCCTTTCGCCACAATTTTCAGCGCGTCGATGTCAAGTCCCGAGTCGGTTTCGTCGAGAATTGCGAGAGAAGGATTAAGCATAAGCAGTTGCAAAATTTCGTTGCGTTTCTTTTCGCCGCCGGAAAATCCTTCGTTTACCGCGCGACTGATAAGCGAATTGTCCATTTCCAGAATCGCCGCCTTTTCGCGAATTAAATCGAGAAACTCTTTCGCGGTCATTTCCTTTTCGCCGCGATATTTTCGTATTTCGTCAATTGCGGTTTTCAGAAAAGTCGAATTGGTTATTCCCGGAATTTCAACGGGATATTGGAACGCAAGGAAAATTCCTTCGCGCGCTCTATCCTCAGGCGGCATTTCCAAAAGATTTTTCCCTTTGAAAATAACTTCTCCTTCCGTTACTTCGTAATTGGGATTTCCGGCAAGAACGTTAGCCAACGTGCTTTTGCCTGAACCGTTCGGACCCATTATCGCGTGAACTTCGCCCGCGTTTACTTCCAAATCCAAACCGCGTAGAATCTCTTTTCCTTCAACGCTTGCGTGTAAATTTTTAATCTTAATCATTTTATTTCCTTCTTAATTTCTTATTCAAAATTTTTACAGAACAAATTTTATTTCATTAATAAATCGTCGCCCGTTACGCGCCGAAAAAATCGGGTCGGCGCAAAGACGGTTGTTTTCGGTAAATTTTTCAAACAACAAAATCAGCCGACGCTTCCTTCGAGACTGATTTCAAGAAGTTTCTGCGCTTCGACGGCGAATTCCATCGGAAGTTCGCGGAAAACTTCTTTACAGAACCCGTTAACAATCATATTGACGGCGTCCTCTGTGGAAAGCCCGCGCTGATTCAAATAAAAAATTTGGTCTTCGCTTACTTTCGACGTTGTCGCTTCGTGTTCCACGGTTGCGGTATTGTTATCCACTTCGATGTAAGGGAAAGTGTGCGCGCCGCATTTATCGCCCATTAGCATTGAATCGCATTGTGAAAAATTGCGCGCTCCTTCCGCGCTTTTGTGAATTTTCACCAAACCGCGATACGAATTTTGACTGAAACCGGCGGAAATACCTTTCGAAACAATCGTGCTGCGCGTGTTTTTTCCGATGTGTATCATTTTCGTTCCGGTATCCGCTTGTTGGTAATTGTTCGTTACCGCAATCGAATAAAATTCGCCGATGGAATTATCGCCTTTAAGAACACAACTCGGGTACTTCCACGTGACCGCAGAGCCGGTTTCGACTTGCGTCCACGAGATTTTCGCGTTCGTTTCGCAAAGTCCGCGCTTGGTAACGAAATTGTAAATTCCGCCTTTCCCTTCCTTGTCGCCGGGATACCAATTTTGCACCGTCGAATATTTGATTTCGGCGTTGTCGAGCGCAATCAATTCAACAACAGCCGCGTGCAATTGATTTTCGTCGCGTTGCGGTGCGGTGCAGCCTTCGAGATAACTGACGTAACTTCCTTCGTCCGCGACAATCAACGTGCGCTCGAACTGTCCCGTTTCCATGGCGTTGATGCGAAAATAAGTGGAAAGTTCCATCGGACAGCGAACGCCTTTCGGAATGTAAACGAACGAACCGTCACTGAAAACCGCGGCGTTAAGCGCGGCGTAAAAATTATCGGTGTAAGGCACAACCGAACCGAGATATTTTTTCACCAAATCGGGATAGTCGCGCACCGCTTCGGAAATCGAGCAAAAAATAATTCCGTGCTCTTTTAACGTTTCCTTGAACGTAGTCGCAACCGAAACAGAATCGAAAACCGCGTCAACGGCAACGTTCGCCAAAAGTTTTTGTTCTTCGAGCGGAATGCCGAGTTTCTCGAACGTTTCGAGCAATTCGGGATCAACTTCGTCCAAACTGTTCAATTTGGGTTTTTGTTTCGGCGCGGCGTAATAACGAATGTCCTGAAAATCGGGTTTTTCATATTCGACTTTCGCCCAACTCGGTTCTTCAAGCGTCTGCCAATATCTGAACGCTTTCAAACGCCATTCGAGAAGCCATTCGGGTTCGCCTTTCTTTTCCGAAATTTTTCGGATAATTTTTTCGTTAAGACCTTTCGGGAAAGACTCTTCTTCAATTTCGGTTACAAATCCCCATTTGTAATCGGAATTTGTTACGTCGTTTATTAACTTTTTTTCTTCGCTCATCCTTTTTGCATTTCCTTTTAATTTTGAAGAGTAAAACTAATCATTCTTGACAAAAACGTCAAGATTAATCATGAAAAAAAAGTAAAGAATAGTTCTGACTTTTATCTCCATTCTTTTCGTAAAATTTTTTGCTTAACCCGATTTTGACCTTCGTCACAAAAAAAGCGAAATAAAAAAATATTTGTGAAATCCGCCTTCAATTTTCATCATAAATTATGAATAACTTTCTTTGCGAACTTGTTCTTCCGAAACTCACGAAAGTGTTTTTCGGAAAATTTTAGGTTTTTCTCTTGTTACCGACCTAAAATTCACGGTTATACAAAAGCTAACTCTTAAATTAAAAATATTACAGAGGAGGAGAGATGAAACGGATATTTATTTTTTTGTTTTTTGTTCTGTTTTTTAGCGGGGCGCTTTTCGGGCAGGACGGTTCGCTCGATACGAGTTTCGATACCGACGGAAAAGTTACAACGGACATTAGTTCGGGAGATGATTTCGGTTACGATGTCGCCATTCAATCCGACGGGAAAATTGTTGTTGTCGGCGAGGCCAATTCCGATTTCGCCGTTGTAAGATATAATGCCGACGGTTCGCTCGATACGAGTTTCGATACCGATGGAATTGTTACTACGGATATTAGTGGTACTGATTGCGCTTACGGAGTTGCAATACAATCGGACGGGAAAATTGTCGTGGCGGGAATCGCAGGACTTGATGTAGCCGTTGTAAGATATAACACCGACGGTTCGCTCGATACGAGTTTCGATACCGATGGAATTGTTACTACGGATATTTCGGGTGATTATGATTACGCCCACGACGTTACCATCCAATCCAACGGAAAAATTGTTGTAACGGGTTACATGACAAACATTTCCAATGAAGATATTTTTGTTGCAAGATATAAGACCGACGGTTCGCTCGACCAGAGTTTTAACGGTGTGGGAATTGTAACAACGGATTTCGGTTCATCCAAGGATGACGTTGCATACGCCGTTGCCGTTCAATCCGACGGGGATATCGTTGTAGCGGGATATACATCGGGCGGCAGCGTGGATAGTATTGCCGTTGTAAGATACGATAGCCTTGGCGCTTTGGATAATTCTTTCGGGAGCGGCGGGCTTGTTTCGACATTGGTCGGATCCACTTGCAGGGCACAAGGTCTTGCCATTCAATCCGACGGAAAAATCGTTATAACAGGTTACGCCGACAACTTATCGAGAGATTTTGTTCTCGTAAGATATAAAACCGACGGCTCGCTTGATACGAGTTTCGATACCGACGGTATTGTTACAACCGATTTTAATAATGAGAATAACACAAGTTACGATATCTTAATACAATCGGACGATAAAATTGTCGTCGCTGGAAAGGTTTGTTCGGGCTCCGATTATTATTTCGGAGTGGCGAAATACAATTCCGACGGCTCGCTTGATACGAGTTTCGATACCGACGGGAAAGTTAGCATTGACGTCGGAAGCGGTTCATACGAAGAGGCTCGCGCAATAAAAATTCAATCGGATGATAAAATAGTTGTGGCGGGCGCGGCTAAAGGTTCAAGCGATTATGACTTCGGCGCGGCACGGTTAAATAATACCGTATCAACCGTCCCCGTCGAGATAACAACATTTAACGCCGAATTAACAGGCGGGCAAAATGTTTTAATCGATTGGCAAACGGCAACGGAAGTGAACAATTACGGATTTGAAGTCCAGCGTTCCGCGACAGGAGTTCGGTCTTACGATTGGGAAACGGTCGGTTTCGTGGAAGGCGCGGGAAACAGTAATTCGCCAAAGTCCTATTCGTTCACGGATAACGTAACGGCAAGCGGACGCTACTCTTACAGATTAAAACAAATCGATTTTGACGGCGCATTTAAATATTCCGAAATCGTGGAAATTAATGTCGGTACGCCCGAAAAATTCAACCTTTTTCAAAACTATCCTAATCCTTTTAATCCGATAACAACAATTTCGTATTCAGTTCCCTCCGTCGTTGTTTCGCCGAAGGCTGGAAAGCAATCTATTGTAAATGTAGTGCTAACTATTTACAACGCGGTCGGACAGAAAGTTACAACACTCGTAAATAAGGAACAATCGCCCGGCAATTACACGGTGCAATTCGATGCCCGCGATTTACCAAGCGGAATATATTACTATTCCTTGAATGTTAACAATGAATATTATTATGCTGTAAAGAAAATGATACTGCTCAAATAACCCCCCTCCCCTCCCCAAAAAATAAAAACGATGCGGTTTCGTGTTTTCCCGCATCGTTTTTTATTTTAAATTATTTTTAAAATATAAAAGCCGAATTTCGACACAAACTGAAATTCGGCTTATAAGTGGGGGTTATGAGATTTCTATTCAAACATCATGGAATACGGTCTGTCCAGTTCGTTCGCAAGCGAAGGTAAGTTTATGTTGCGCGATTTGCGAATAAATTCGCGTCCTTCGAATAAAAATTGAATTGTCGGCACGGCGAAAATTTGATTTTGTGCGGCAAGTTCTTTCGCATCTTCGCAATTCACGTATGCGAATTTCATTTTCGGATAATCGCTTGCAAGCATTTCTTTTAATTTCGGTTTCAACACCTTGCATACGTTACACGTCGGAGTGCTGAAATAAACGACGGCGCCAGGGTTTTCCTTAATGAAATTTTCGTAATCCTCTAACGTAAATAAATCGACTTGAGGCAATTCGTTCATTTTACTTTCCCGATTATTCATAAAAAACCAAGGCGTTAGATGTTCGAAACAAAAAAAGGTTTCCGAAAAAATCGTAAATTGGTTTTACGATAGAAAAAATTTTTCGGAGTTAAAAATGAACAAGGAACTGATTTTACAAAAACAAAGACAAGCCGTCGAAATTTTAAACGAAAAAAACATCGATATGTGGATGACTTTCGTACGTGAGACGGGAAATATTAAAGACCCGATGCTCGATATGGTCGTTGGAACAAACGCAACGTGGCATTCCGCTTTCATCATTACAAAAAGCGGCGATACGATTGCGATTATCGGTTCGCTCGAAGAAGCGAATATGAAAATCGTGGGGACATTCGAAACCATTATTCCTTATCTGAAATCAATCAAAAAGGATTTGGTTGAGACGCTCGAAAAATACGACCCGAAAACAATCGCTATTAATTTTTCGCGCAATTCCACGCTTGCGGACGGACTTACGCACGGAATGTATTTGGAACTCGTCGATTTTTTGAAAGAGACGCCTTACAAGGAGAGACTTGTTTCGTCGGAAGAAATCGTTGCGGCGTTGCGCGGCAGGAAATCGGACGCGGAACTTGAAATAATGCGCGAAGCCGTCGATAGAACGCTCGTGATTTTCGACGAAGTCACCGAATTTTTACGCGCGGGCATTACGGAAAAAGACGTCGCCAATTTCGTTTTCGAAAAAGTGGAAGAACGCGGATACGGTTACGCTTGGGAAAAAGAATATTGTCCTTCGGTTTTTACGGGACCCGACACGGCGGGCGCACATTCGGGACCTACGGACAGAGTAATCCAACCCGGACACGTTGTAAACATGGATTTCGGAATTAAATACAAAGATTATTGTTCCGACTTGCAACGCACGTGGTACATTTTACGCGAAGGCGAAACCGACGCTCCGGAAGAAGTTAAACGCGGGTTCAACGTAATCAAGGAATCCATTGAACTTGCCGCAAAAGCGATTAAACCGGGCGCGGTCGCTTGGGAAGTGGACGCGGTAGCTCGGAATTACATTGTGGAACACGGCTACGAAGAATATCCGCACGGGCTCGGTCATCAGGTTGGACGCGCGGCGCACGACGGAGGCGCATTGCTTGCCCCTCGTTGGGAGCGCTACGGAAATCTGCCTTACATGACGCTTGAAGAAAGACAAGTTTTTACAATCGAACCTCGTTTGACAATCCCCGGTTACGGCATTGCAACGGTTGAAGTGGAAGTCGTAGTGACAAAAGACGGTTGCGAATTCCTTTCGCCAAATCAAGAAGAATTGTTTTTAGTAAAGCCATAAAAAAAGCGCCCTTGCTCTTTTGCAAGGGCGTAAATTTTTAAGCGTCGGTCCAATTCACTTTTTTGTCGCGAAGCGAACGGTTCAACAAATCCGCATGCTCAACGGTTAACGGCACTTCCGCTATTTTTTCCAACTTAATCGTATCGGCATCAGGCAAATAAATGTCGTTGTAAAGTAATTCGCCCTTTTCGAAATCGACGGTGTAAACCGTTACGTTATTGTTTTGCAGATACGCAAGAATTTCCTCGCTCTTAATCGCTTCTTGCAAGCCTCCCGCCGCAAAGATACGCACGTGAACGATAATATCGAATTCTCGGTTTGTTTCGGCTAATTCTTGCAATGTTTCCGTAAAAAGCGCCTTTGTTTCTTCAATCGGCGTTTCGCCGCCGAACATCAACAAAATGGCGTCGGGATTAAATGCGGAAACGTTTTCAATCGCTTCTTTCACTTTTTCCTTTTCAACCGTGAAATGCGCCGCTTTACCGCCCGTTTCGGCGGAATAAACCGCTTCCGCCGCCGCGCTGAGAGCGCTACAAATCGTGTTTTTTACCGAAACCACCGCTATTTTGTTGTACCCGCTCAAAACGTGCGAACCTACGATTTTTCCCGTAAGCGCTCTTAGATAAATTTCTTCCGAAAATGTCGTTTTCGCCATTTTTCTTTCCTCCTTTTTTGAAATAATTCGTGCGGGTAAGATGTAAAAAAACGGGAAAGGTTACTCGCTCAAATCGATTTGCAAAAATTAAAATTTCAAGGCGAAGGCGGGCGTGTCCGACTGTCCGACGCTCCAAATTCCTTTTTTAGAACCTCGCTTCTTATTATCTTTCCAAGTTAAATAAACAAAATAAAACGCCGTGTCGAAAAGTTTTTTCTCTTTTTTTTTATCGGTTTTGGTTTTTATTCTTTTTACGCTTTTTTACGGGAAAATGTTGCGCCTTCGGGAACCTTCTTTGGCGGAAAAACTTTCGGAGCAAAAAAAAGAATTTGTCCGAAACCCTAAAATCGTTATTCACACAGCCCGAAATTTGCTCGATTTTTCGGACGGCGATTTACTTTTAAAACGATACAAAATAAATCTCGGACATTCGGATTTCGCTCTCGCAAAAAAAGAGAACAAATACATAACAACTCCGCACGGTGTTTTTGCAATTTGCGACGCGTACAAAAGCGACAAATATTTTTTCGTTTTGGTACTCGATTATCCCGACAGCGCAACCATAATAAAAGCAAGAAAAAACGGATTGATTTCTCGGAAAACGGCGGAAGAAATGTTAGCGAAAACAAAATACGGCTGTAATACGAAATTCGACAAAAAAATATTCGGTCCGCAAATTACGATTCACGGCTTCGGAAAAGTCGATTTCCTTTTGGGAAACTTGCCCTTCGCTTTCAATTGGACGGACGGTTCGATAGCTTTAAGCGACGGAGATTTGGAAGAACTTCTTCCTTACCTGAAAATAGGCACAAAAATAAGAATCACGAATTGAAAATCGTAAATTTTTTAATAGCGTTAGTCATCTTAACTTTCGCACTTTCGGCGCAAACATTAAAATTGCGCGAACTGAATTCGATTTCTTTCGAAGGAAATGAAAGCATTCCCGAACACAGACTGAAAAACGTTCTTTTTTCAAAAGAAACACCGAATTCGTTCAGTAAATTTTTGTTTACGCTGAGTCCTTCACTCGGCAATCCTCCCGTCTATTTCGATTCGCTTTTGCTTGCGAAAGACGTTAAAAATTTGCTTGCATTCTACAAAGCCAACGGTTTTTTCAAAACGAAAATCAAGTATGAAATCGCGCTCGACGGAGAAGACGTCAATTTGAAATTTATTATCGACGAAGGTCCGCGCGCAAGGTTCGGGAAAATCGAAACGTCGGGTTTCGATAAAATTCCTCCCGAACTTTCAGACGAAGTTGCAACGGAAATGAATTTGGATTCTACGATGTTTTTTTCCGCAAACGCTATTACGAAAGTGCAAAACGATATTCTTGAAACTTTACAGGACAACGGTTTTTACGCGGCGGCTTTCGGAAAAACAAAAGCGATAATCGATACGAACCGAAATAAAGTGGACGTGAAATTGCGCTTGAATCTCGGAAGAAGATACAAAATAGGAAAGGTTTCCACGGAATTGCCCGACATCGAATACAGTTATGTTCAACCCGATTTGATAAAAGAAATAGTGGATATAAAACCGGGCGAATGGTTTAACAAAACGAAAATCGCGCACGCAGAAGCGCGAATTTACAGAACCGATTTGTTCAGTTCGTCCCTGATACAATTTCAAGATGTGGATACGGTGAATAATCGAATTCCCTTGTTAATCAAGGTAAATCTGAAACCGCGCAACGACATTTCGCCCGAACTTATCGCCAACAACGAAGACAACGTCTTTAATCTCGGTTTTTCCTTGGGCTACACAAGAAGGAATTTTTTCGGCGGCGCTCGTAAACTTAATCTGCAGGCTTCCGCGACATTACAAGACCCGTTTGCATTATTGGAAAACATGACGCATTTGGACAGTTCTTTTTACGGGTATTCGGATATTCGCCTCGGAATAGAGCAACCTTTTTTATTCGGGAAACCGATTTACACGAAACTTGAAACTTACTACACATTGCAAAATAGGCGTAACGAATACTATTCTCAAATTTACGGCGTGCGTTTGTTACTCGACTTCACTTTGCCCAAGTTCGTCTATTTCAACGGACTTACCGCTTTCGTTCGTTCCGAAAATTCTTCTTACCACTACAAGGAAGATTACGTTTACAATCTGTTTAAAAATTATGTTTTGAATAACGTTGATGAAGACGAACAACAGGAAGTGCTGGATTCTCTTGAAAATTCGGATTTAAGTAATTTCCGCAGCACGGGACAAAACTTTTTCATCGGCTTCGACGCAATCAAAAACTCCACGGACGATTTTCGTTTCCCGACGAAAGGTTACTCGCTTTCGTTGCATTTGGAAG
Organism: uncultured Melioribacter sp.; assembly: GCA_964479645.1. Classification (GTDB taxonomy): domain Bacteria; phylum Bacteroidota; class Ignavibacteria; order Ignavibacteriales; family Melioribacteraceae; genus WGAL01. The sequence continues at coordinate 25,475 of CAYZMW010000054.1, forward strand.
ACGGCAATAATTTTCTCGCTTTATTGAAGAACATTTTTTCATCCGCGTTTAATCGCCCGCAATATGCGAAAGTAATTATAAACACAACTTACTATCCCGAATTCTTTTCAACATACACGTCCGCATTCGGAGTTAAATTCAAAGTGGGAGAAATCTATCTTTTCAGCGGAAACAAAAACGAAATACCGCTCGACGAACGTCTTTATGCAGGCGGTAGCAATTCGGTTCGCGGTTGGAAAAACAGAGAACTTGTTCCTTCTAATTCCGAAATCGATATTAACACGTCCAATCCGACCGATTTGGAAGCCATTTTATTGCAAAATTTTACGCCCGGCGGATTTTCGTTAATCGAAGGTTCTTTCGAATATCGAAAAAAACTCATAGGGAATTTCGGTTCGGCGGTTTTTGTAGATTATGGAAACACGTGGCTTGATTTTACGGATTTCCGCTGGGATGAAATTGCCGTGGCAATAGGTTTCGGTTTTCGTTATTACACCGATTTTTTCCCGATTCGTTTCGACTTCGGCTTTAAGTTTTACGACCCCGCGGACAGGCGTCCTTTTTACAGCAAAGCGATTTTCCCCGAAACTTTCACTTTTCACCTCGGTATAGGCGAAGCTTTTTGATTTTTGCGTTTTTATGCGTTTTTAAATGCTTTTTTCTGTATATTGACAAAAATAAATTTTATTAACTCGATATTAGATATTGTTATTTATTCTTTACTATGCGCCTTTTACAGCGATTAACGTTCGTAATATTAATCCTTTTGATAACCGCACCTTCTTTCTCTCAAATTAATGTTTCGAGAACGTTGGAACGCCTCAAAAGTTATCCTCCGGGTCGGCAACTCGATTCGTTGTTAAAATACGGTTGGGAATACAGAGGAGTTGACCACACCGTCGCTAAAACTTTTCTCGAACAAGCGGTTTTAATTTCCACTTATTTGCACAACTCGGGAAAATTGGCAAAGGCATACAACTACCTTGGCGTAATAATGAATAACGAAAGCAAGTACGATTCATCTTTGCATTATTATGAAAAAGCTCTTGAATACGCTTTAATTGCCAACGATTCGGTTGAATTGGGTTACGCTTATAACAATATCGGGGGACATTATCAGTTCGTCGGACAATATTTTATCGCTCTTGAAAATATTTACAAAGCCGAAAATATTTTCAAACGACTTAGAAATTATCGCGGACTCGCCTACGCCAAACTAAACTTGGCGAAAACTTTCGAAAAGTTGAAAAATTATGACATTGCGGAAAAATTGTTAATAGACGTAATTCGAATCAGAACGATACTAAAAGAAAAAGAGAACCTAATTACGGCGAAAAGAGAACTTGCCGATCTTTACGTGGCATGGGGGAAGTACGATAAAGCGGAAAAGATTTTACACGGACTTTTACCGCAACTCGAAAAATTGTCGATGCCGAAAAATTCATCTATAGTTTATAAAAATCTCGGGATAATCGAAAAGACAAAAAAACATTGCGACAATGCGCTGAGATATTTGAGAAAATCCATGCATATAGCAAAAAGTTCCAATCTTAATTTTATAATTGCGGACGACTTAGTGGAACTCGGCAATTGTCATTTCGAACTTGGGGAAACGGATTCCGCTCAATATTATTTGCGTCTTGCCGAAAAAGAGGCTCTTGCGAAACAATATTTCCACGGCTACATTTCCGCTCTACAAGCGAATCTGCAATTGAATTACCGCTTAAGAAATCCCGAAAAAATTCGGTTCTACACGGAGCGTTTAATTAGTATTAAAGATTCGCTTATGCGCGAAGAAAGCATTATTCGTGATAAAGAATTCAAAAAAATCTTGGAATACAAAGAAATAGCCCGAAACAACATTTATCTTCAAAACGAAGTCAAAACACAGCAAAAACTCATCTTTTTATTTATCGCCGCCGCCGTTTTATTCGTCGGCTTTTTCATTGTGATATTCTTGCAAAACAAAAAACTAAAAGAGCGCACGGACGAATTGACAAAAGCTCTGAACGATAAAAACAAATTGTTCAGCATTATTGCTCACGATTTGAAAAATCCGTTCGTTTCTCTGCTCGGTTACGCCGATTTATTACTGGAAGAACTCGAAGGGGATTACGACATTAAAACGTTAACCGACGGCGTAAGGCATATGCGCGCCTCCACGCAAAAATTGCTCGATATGGTTACAAATCTTTTGGAATGGGCGCGAACCCAAACGGGTCAAATTCAATACAATCCTTCGGTTCACCCGATAAACGACATTATTTTGGAAACGCTTTCGTATTTTACTCAAAGCGCGGGCGTAAAAGGCGTGGAACTGAAAACACATTTAACACCCAATTTCAAGTGTTTTTGCGACAAGGATATGATTTCCACCGTGTTAAGAAATTTAATCAGCAACAGTATAAAATTCTGTAAAGCGGGAGATTACATTAAAATTTCCGTCGAAAAAAACACAGGAGAAAAAAATCTCTACATTACGGTTGAAGACAGCGGCACGGGGATAAAAAAAGAAAACTTAGCGACTTTATTTACCAAGAACACATCCACCGAAGGTACGTCGGGCGAAAAGGGGACGGGATTGGGGCTTTTGCTCGTAAAAGAAATGGTGGAAACAAACAAAGGCAAGCTTTTCATCGAAAGCGAATATGGAAAAGGAACAAAGGTTACATTCAGCGTTCCGCTTGCCGAAAATTAAGTTTTTAACTCAAAAATGTTGATTTCTGTTTTTTTTAAAACAAAAAATTTGTATAATACCTTTTGTGGCTATGTTCCCAATTGTTATTTAATGTTAGGGTCTATGGAAAAGAATGTTTAAGAATTCCGTATATATTCTCTTTGTGCTGATATTAAGCTTTTCTTCGATTTCTCGCTCGCAAATCGCGAAAAGCTACGCTTCGCTCGAAGAAATAAAAAAACTACCGTTGAGAGAGCGCCTCGACACGCTATTGTCACTCGGTTGGATTTTACGCTCGCGCTCTCCTTTGGAAGCTATCAAATATAATAAAGAAGCCATCATAACCGCCAAAAAACTGAGGCAAATCGCAACAGTGGCAAAAGCCTATAATTATCTCGGTGTGGCTTACAGAAACATCAGCGAATATGATTCTTCTTATTACTACTATAAACAGGCTTTGCGTTACGCCCGTTTGGCAAACGACTCCACTCAAATTGCTTATTGCTACAACAACATAGGCGGTTATTTCGGCTTTAAAGGACAACATTTCCTCGCGCTCGAAAATATTTTCAAGGCGATTAAGATTTTCAAAAAATTGGGTGATCTAAACGGTTTGGCCTTTTCCGAAATTCAAGCTGGTTTGGCTTATTACAGATTAAAAAATTACAACGAAGCGCTGAATTATTATCGCGATGTCGTTAAAATTCGAGAAAAGATAAATTACGAGCACGGAGTAGCGGTCGTTAAAACTTTGATGGCTGATGTTTACATGGATTTGGGCGAAATCCGAAAAGCGGAACAATTGATTGAAGAAGCGCGTAAAATTTATCAAAAGCACGCGGATATCAAAGGAGTAGCCACCACTCTTGCAATTTTGGGACAAATCGAAACGGCTCGCGGAAATTATGAAAAATCGTTAAAACTGCGTTTCCGTTCGCTAAAAATAGTTACGCAAATAAAGTATTTCATCGGAGTTGTGGAAAATAATTTGGGTATCGCCCTTAATTATTTTCATTTGAACAAACTTGATTCAGCACTTATATATTTAAAGAATGCGGAAATTACTGCTCGAAGTAAAGATTACTTCAGCGGCTATATGAAAGCGATAGATTTATTTTTCCGAATATATTCGAAAAAACAAGATGCGAACAAAATGTCATATTACTCGCATAAATTGCTACAATTAAAGGATTCGTTATACAGAGCCGAAACAATCTTGCGAAACGAGGAATTTAGAAAACTTATCTCGTTACACGAATTGGAAAGGATAAACACCGCTCTCGAAACGGAAATAAAAAGCAAAAAAGAAGTCTTGCTTTACGGTTTCGCAATAGGTTTGGTCTTTTTATTCTTCTTCGTGGTAATAATCGTTCAAAACCGAAAAATTCGCATGCGTTCGAAGCAACTTGCGGTTGCCCTCGAAGAAAAAGACAAACTGTTCAGTATAGTTGCTCACGATTTAAAAAATCCTTTTAATTCTCTGCTCTCTTTCGCTAATTTTTTACTCTCCGAACTTGAATCGGGCGATTACTCCGTTGACGAAATAAAAAACGGGTTGCAACAAATGCGTTCTTCTTCCCAAAAACTGCTCGATATGGTTGAAAATCTTTTGCAGTGGGCTCGTTCCCAAACGGGAAAAATACAATACAATCCCGCGGTTTACAGAATAAACGAAATCATTCTTGATACGGGTTCGTACTTTTGCCAAAGCGCAAGAAACAAAGGCGTGGAACTGAAATTAAACGTTTACGAAAACGATTTGCTTTGTTATTGTGACAAGGATATGGTCGATACGGTTTTAAGAAATTTAATAAGCAATAGTATTAAATTCTGTAAAAAAGGCGATAAAATCACGGTTTCGGTTTCCGAAAATCCCCATAAAAATGTCGTTGAAATTACGGTTCAAGATACGGGCGTTGGAATTCCCGAAGAGAAATTGGAAAAAATTTTCTCCGACACAATCATTAGCAAGCGCGGAACATCGGGCGAAAAAGGAACAGGTCTCGGTTTGTTACTCGTAAAAGAAATGGTTGAGAAAAACAAAGGCGAAATTTTCGTGGAAAGCAAACCCGGCGAAGGTACGAAGTTTACTTTTACCGTTCCTCTTGCAAAAGAAGAACGCGAATTTTAACCGTCGATTCATCGTGTGAGGGTGGTCATAAAACATTTATTTGGAACAATAATTTTCGTTAAAAAAACTTATCTTTAACATTCAAAAATTTTGGTGTGATGAATGATTTTGGTTACAGGAGGAGCCGGTTATATCGGTTCGCATTTCGTCAAGTTTTTAAGGAAGAATAATTACGACGTCGTGGTGTTCGACAATCTTTCGCGCGGACATAAAGAAGCCGTGCCGAGCGACGTTGCATTCGAGCAAGTCGATATTCTCGATTACGAAGGTTTAATCTCGGCGCTTTCGAAATACAACATTGACGCAATCGTTCATTTTGCGGCGTTCGCTTATGTCGGCGAGTCAGTTGAAAATCCTTTGCTTTATTATCAAAACAACGTCGTGGGAAGTTTCACGCTAATTCGCGCCGCGGTGGAAAAAGGCATCGGCAAGTTTGTTTTTTCGTCCACTTGCTCGCTTTACGGCAATCCCGAAAAAGTTCCGATTTCGGAAAGCGAAAGCGTTAAGCCGATTAACCCTTACGCGGAAACGAAACTTGTTATTGAGAAAATGTTGCGCGACGTTGAAACGGCGCACGGAATGAAATACACGGCGTTGCGTTATTTCAATGCGGCGGGCGACGACCCCGACGGCGAAATCGGAGAAAGCCACGACCCCGAACCGCACTTAATTCCGATTATTATGCAAACCGCGCTCGGCATACGCGAAAAACTTTTCGTTTTCGGCGACGATTATCCCACGAAAGACGGTACGGCAATCCGCGATTACATTCACGTAAACGATTTGGCGGACGCTCATTTGCGCGCGTTAAATTATCTTTCCGAAGGCGGGAAATCGGACGTGTTTAATCTCGGCACGGGCGAAGGATATTCGGTTCTCGAAATGATTGCCGCGGCGGAAAAAGCGACGGGAAAAGAAATCTCTTACGAAATTACCGGAAGACGCGCGGGCGACCCGGCAATGCTCGTGGCGGATAACTCGAAAGCGCGTAAAATTCTCGGGTGGCAACCGAAATACGGACTTCAAGAAATTATGGAAACAGCGTGGAATTGGCATAAAGAGCAGAGGTTTTAAATTTATTTATGCTTGTCAAAAATCAAAATACGGGACATTTACGGGAAAAATACGGGATAAATGCGGTTAAAATATTTATATTAATTGATGAAAATCCTTATTTATCGCTTCCTAAAATTGCGCAACAAATAAATGTAAGTTTAAGTACGGTAGAAAAATTGATGCATAAATTGAAGAAAGACGAATTGATTAAAAGAATTGGTTAAAGAAAAACAGGTTATTGGCAAATTGTAAATAATAAACAATTATGAAAATCACAAAAACAAATATTGAAGGATTGTTGATTATCGAGCCGGATGTTTACGGCGACGAACGCGGATTTTTTTTCGAGGCATACAATAAAAAACGCTATGAAGAAAACGGATTGAATTTCGATTTCGTGCAAGATAATTTTTCCCGCTCGGTAAAAGGAACAATCCGCGGATTGCATTATCAAGTCGGAGATTACGCACAGGACAAACTTTGCGAAGTGCTTTACGGAAAGGTTCTTGACGTAGCGGTAGATATTCGTTTCGGTTCGCCGACTTTCGGCAAGCATTTTGCAGTAGAACTTTCGGACGAAAACCATTTGCAATTTTGGTTGCCGAAAGGTTTCGCTCACGGTTTTGCGGTTCTTTCCGATTTTGCGATATTTCATTACAAAGTTACAAACTATTACAGCAAAAAAGATGAACGCGCCATTATTTACAATGACGAAACGCTTGCCATCGATTGGCGCGTGGAAAATCCGATACTTTCGGATAAAGATTTGCAAGCGAAAAAATTTAACGAAATAGAAAAAGATTTTATTTTCAACGGAGGAGAAAAAATATGAGATTAGCAGTTGTTGGAACCGGTTATGTCGGACTTGTAACGGGAACATGCTTTGCGGATATGGGAAACGACGTCGTTTGCATCGACAACGACCCGAAGAAATTGGAAAAATTGAACAATCGCGAAGTGCCGATTTACGAACCCGGACTTGAGCGTTTGTTCCTTACTAATATCGACAAAGGAAGATTGACTTTTTCGGACGACCTTGAAAAAGCGGTTCTTGAAAATGAAATTATTATGCTTTGTTTGCCTACGCCGCAAGGCGAAGACGGTTCCGCCGACTTGAAATATGTTTTCGGTGTGGCGGAAAATATAGGCGAA
>CAYZMW010000055.1:0-23580 GCA_964479645.1 uncultured Melioribacter sp.
GGGTTGCAACGCGCGCGCTTGATTTACTTGTGTTCCTTGTCCTCTCAAAACCAAATCGAAATAAGGATTAGGCGAACCCGCTTGTCCTGTGATACAATCGTTTGCGTTTGTTGCAAACAAAGCGTCGCCGAGCCATTCGCCCGGAATTCCGAGATTATTATACGGAGCGGGATATTCGAGATTTGTCGGTTGTCCTGTATTTTCGTTAGCGACAATATTCGGAGTTCCGTCCGCGTTAAAACTTGCAATTTCCAATCTTCCGCCCGCACCGGGATCGCTGTAATAAGGTTGTGCGAAATCCGCTCCGACTTGGTCGGCAATCAATTTTCCGTATGAATATTTTTGGGAAGATTCATACAAGGTGGCATTTTGATAAGCCGCCGAAAGACTGTTTCCCACAACTACAAATCTTGTAAAATCCGCATCGCCCGTAGAAACGGCGGGAACGGTAATATCGCTTCTATCTTCGCAGCCGATAAAAGCGACCGCGAAAGAGAAAACGATTAAAAGCAAAAATTTATTTATTTTTTTCATACTAACTTATCCTCCTTAAAATTTATATGAAAAATTAATTGCGAAAAGATGAGCGTAGGAATTGTAGGTGCCGTTAAACGGAGAATTCCCCGACGTGTAAGAAACTTCGGAATTCGTAATTGTTCTTTCGGCGAAACGTAAATACATATACGCCAAATCGATTCCGAATTTTTCGGTAAACATATAACCGAGACCTACGTTAAAGCCCATTCTGTCCGCATCGGGCAAAGAAGGCTCAACCAATTCGTCTTTAACGGGATTTTTGTCATACAAGAAACCCGCTCTGAAATCGACCGCATCGGAAAAATTATATTCGCCGCCGACACGCGCAATCCATGAATTATCATAATCTCTTACCGAAACGGATTTCGAACCGTCCGCAAAGACGACTTCAATTTTATCGTAACTTGACCAACCGACATATTGGTAATCGGCGGTCAATGTCAATTTTTCGTTTGCATGCCAAGCGACACCCGTCGAAATATTCATCGGTGCCGTAAACGCCGCCGTAATATCGCCGGAAGGCAAGCGACCTTCCAATTGAGCGGGATACTCTTCCGAAGTAGCCGTTCCTTCGAATTCGAACGGGGTTTCGCTTCTGAAGGAAATACCGAAAGAGAAAGCGTCGGAAGGTTTAATGAATAACGAAACATTATAACCGATTGCCGTATCGTCGCCGTCCAAAGTCAATTTGAAATCGCCCGCGAGCGGATCGGGAATCGGAACGTATTTCATTATAGTAACGTCGCCGTATGCGTAGTTCAAACCCGCGGCGATTGAAAAGACGTCGTTAATTTTATAAGCAAGATTAAAACCGAAATAGAAAGTTTTCAATTCGGTATCAACAGCAAGATATTTACCTACCCAATCGTCGTCCCAACGCGTTCCCAAACCGAACGGATTGTTAACGCTGAAACCGAAATAAAGTTTATCGGTGATTTGTCCCACGGCATAAACGTTAATCGGTGTAAATGTTTGTTTCTGAAGGTCATATTCGGTGGTTTCGGGATAAACGCCCCTGAAACTGCCGGAAGGAGAAATAATAGTAGTTCCCAAAGACATGTTCCAACCGGTCAATTGCGTCATACCTGCAGGGTTAAAATAAGCGGCGGAAGCATCGTTCGCCAAACCTGTAAAAGCCCCTCCCATTGCCATTGCGCGAGCGGAATGTTCGTTAATTTGAAATCCGCCTGCAAAAACACTTCCCGCCAAAAAAGCGAGGATCGTAAAAAACGATACGGTTTTTTTAATCATGTGTCCACTCCTGTTTTTTATGATTTGTAAAGAACAAATTAATTTAAAATAAATTACTCAAAAATGCCAATTATTCGATTGTCAAAATTAAAGCGCCTTTTTCGACCGAATCGCCTTCGGAGACGTTAATCTCCTTAACCTTTCCGCTCTCTTCGGCTTTAATTTCGTTTTCCATTTTCATCGCTTCAAGCACGAAAAGCGTATCGCCTTCTTTAACTTCGTCGCCTTCTTCCACATTTATTTTCAGAACCAAGCCGGGCATTGTCGCTACAACTTGCAATTCGCCCGAGTTTCTTCTTTTTTCGGCTTGGTATTCCTTCGCGCGATTTTGCAAATCCGTGAGCACTTCCAAATCGAAATTTTGTCCGTTTGCGAGCATCTGAATTTTTCCGCCGCCTTTGCGCGCGTAAACGGCATTGTAAATCTTACCGTCTATCTTAACAATGATTTGATTCTTATTCTTCGATAAAATTTCGTACGAAATTTCTTTGCCGTCCACTTCGGCAAGCGAATTGTTAAGTTTAACGTTCTTTTTTCTTTTTCCGTTTATGTTTACTACGTAGTTGTTCATAATTCCGCCCAAGCGTTTTGATTGGAAATTTTGTTCTCCGTTACTTTGAATTTCAAATCGTCGTCGCGAACGATTGCGCCGACAATCGAAACCACGTCGTCGATGTTTTCGAAATCCTCCTCCCACTTATCGGGCAATAGCGGCGTAAGTTCGTTTTCAAGAAAATTAATATCGAAAGTCGCATCCAAAAATTTCGGATGTTTTAAAATCCAAAAGAAAAGCGGAATATTCGTTTTAACGCCGATAATTTTGTATTCGTTCAAAATATTGAGCATTCTGCGAATTGCGTCCTCGCGCGTGCGTCCCCAAGCGATAACTTTCGAAAGCATCGGGTCGTAATAAACCGTAACTTCAGAGCCTGTTTCAATACCTTGGTCAACACGCACGCCGGGTCCCGAAGGCAAGCGGTGAAGTTCTATTTTCCCGATTGAAGGCGCGTAATTGTTCGTTGCGTCTTCCGCGTAAACTCGGCACTCGATCGCCGCGCCGTGAATGTAAAGTTCGTCTTGTTCGAATGAAATTTTCTCTCCTTCGGCAATTCTGATTTGTTCTTTTACCAAATCAATTCCCGAAATCAATTCCGTTACGGGATGCTCCACTTGCAAACGCGTGTTCATTTCAAGAAAATAAAAATTCTTGTTCGCGTCCATTAAAAATTCGATTGTTCCCGCATTGTAATAATTGCACGCTTTCGCCGCGTTAATCGCCGCTTCGGTAATTTTGGCGCGCACTTCGGGCGTTACGCTCGCCGAGGGCGATTCCTCGATAACTTTTTGGTGACGCCGTTGCACCGAACATTCGCGCTCGAACAAGTGGCGGTAATTTCCGTGCTTATCCGCAATTATTTGCACTTCTATGTGCTTCGGATTTTCAATAAATTTTTCGATGTAAACCGCTCCGTTGCCGAACGCTTTTATCGCTTCGCTTCGCGCGCGATTAAATCCGTCAATCAATTCTTCCTCCGCGTCGATGCGGCGCATTCCTTTTCCGCCGCCTCCTGCCGCCGCTTTAAGCATTACGGGATAACCGATTTCCGCCGCAACGCGAATTAATTCCTCCTCGTCTTCAATCGGTTCGGTTGTGCCGGGAACAATAGGGACGCCGTGTTTCTTCATCAACGTGCGCGCCGCGGTTTTTTCGCCCATCATTTCAACCGATTCGGCTGAAGGTCCGATGAAAATAATTCCAGCCTCTTCGCACATTTTAATAAATTCGGCGTTTTCCGAAAGGAAGCCGTAACCCGGGTGAATTGCGTCCGCGCCGATTTCTTTTGCAAGCGCGATTATTCTCTCGCCTCGCAAATAAGATTCCGACGCGGGCGCCGCGCCTACGTAATACGCTTCGTCGGCAACCTTTACGTGAAAAGCGTTTTTATCCGCTTCCGAAAAAATAGCGACCGCGGTAATTCCGAGTTCCTTTGCCGCTCTTAAAACTCTGACCGCAATTTCGCCGCGATTCGCAACTAAAATTTTTTTAATTTTCATTTTCAATCTCTGATTTATGAAAGAACGCAGATAATCTCGCAGAAAATAACGCTTTAAAATTTCTTATTTCAATTTCACAACGGTTATTCCTTCTCCGCCAACTTCGATTTTCGCAAAATGAAATTCCTTTACGAATTCGTGTTCGCGCAAAAGTTTGTGAACCGCCTCTTTTAACGCTCCCGTTCCTTTGCCGTGCAAAATTTCAACTTCCTTATTGTTCGTCGCATAAGCGTCGTCAATGAACCTCACCACTTCGAACTCGATTTCCTCGGGTTTCTTGCCTCGAATATCGAGACGAAGATTTTGCAATTGGGAATAATAATTAATTTTCGAAAAACTTTCGTTATTCTTTTTCCGTTTTTTTGTTTTTTGAAGTTCGCCGAGTTTCACCGAAATCCGCAACGCGCCGCTTCTTACAACCGCAACGTTTTTCTTTTTGTCAATGCTTTCGATTACGCCTTCGGTGCTTGTCGCCGTTATTTTTACGTAATCGCCTTCGCGCAAGTCTTCCGGCGGCGTTCTTTCGGTTTCGCTTACAATCTTCTTTTTGAAATTCTCAATTTCCGTTTTCGCTTTTTTAATCGTATCGCGTGCGCCTTTCTTTTCGCGAATTTCCTTAATCGCCTTTTCGATTTTTCTATTCGCTTCCGAAATAATTGCGGCGGCTTCTTTTTTCGCTTCGTCCAAAATTTTCTTTTTACGTTCGGTAAGTTCGCGAGTTTTCCTTTCGTAAAGATTAGCCAAGCCGCGAAGACGAGTGTTTTCCAGTTCGATATCGCGCAATTTTTTGCCGAGCGTGTCCGCGCGTTTCTGTAATTCCACAAGCAATTCTTCGGTTTTATTTGCGCTTTCGTCAATAAACTTTTTCGCGCTTGAAATCAGTTCGTCCGAAAGTCCGATTCTCTTCGCAACTTCGAACGCGTAACTTGCGCCGGGTTCTCCTTGCAAAAGGCGAAAAGTCGGTTCGATTCTCTCCAAATCGAATTCAAGAGACGCGTTCTGAAAACCTTCGGTTTCGCTTGCAAGCGATTTCAAATTTCCGTGGTGCGTAGTGGCAAGCACGCGCGCGCCTCTTTCGGCGAGTTCAAGCAAAATTGCGGCGGCAAGAGCCGCGCCTTCGGTCGGGTCGGTGCCCGTTCCTATTTCGTCGAGTAGCACGAGCGATTCGCCGTCCGCCTCGTCCAAAATTTTTTTGATGTTGGAAAGATGTGAACTGAACGTGCTCAAATTTTCTTCAATGGATTGCTCGTCGCCGATGTCAATCATTATTTTTTCGAAAAAATGAAAATTCGAATCGGGACTTGCGGGGATGTGCAAACCGCTTTTAACCAATAAATTCAGTATCCCCACGGTTTTCAGAACCACAGTTTTACCGCCCGCGTTGGGACCTGTAATGAGAATCACCTTGTAATCTTCGAATTTTAAATCAAGCGGAATTGTCCTTTTTTCACCGAGCGAACGCAACAAAACGGGATGACGCGCTTGCAGAATTTCAATCGGCTTGCGTTCGTCAACTTGCGGATAAGCGCAATTGTATTTCAAAGAAAATTTTGCGGCGGCGAAAATCTTTTCGACTTCCGCCAGTGCGTTCTGAGTTCGCACCAATTCTTCTGAAATTACGGCGACGCGTTTTGTCAGTTCGGTTAACAAACGTCGGATTTCCCTTTTCTCTTCGAAACCGAGCGAAATAATTTCATTGTTCAAATTCAGAATTTCTTCAGGCTCGATGTAAACAGTCTGCCCCGTTGCGGATTCCGAATGAATAAATCCGCGTATCTGACGTTTGTATTCCGCCTTGACGGGAATAACGTAACGTCCGTCGTGAAGCGTAAGGAAATCCTCTTGCGTAACTTTCGCTTTGCTTAACTCGCGCAATTTTTTTTCCGCAACGCGATTCAGTTGAATATTCTTTTCAGAAATTTCACGTCTTATTTCGCGCAAACGCGGCGAAGCGGAATCTTTCACTTCGCCGTTTTTCCCGATAATTTTCGCAACGGAATTTTCGAACAACGCGTCCGTGTAAATCAAATCGCAAAATTCTTCGCAAAGAGTTTCGGCTTGTTCGGTATTTTTCAGATAGCGGGAAAAAGCGCGCGCGGTAAAAAGCAAGTCTGCAATTTTCAAAATCGTTTTGGGTTCGAGCGTAATTCCTTCGATACGACTTTTAACAATGTGTTCCGTTAAATCGTCTTCGTACGCATACGGCGGTTCGAGCCCTTCTTCCAAAAGTCTTTTTGCGACGGAAACAAGTTCGCCGTAACGAACGGCGTCGCGTTTCGTACTAAACGGCTTGTGATTCAGAATTGATTTTTTAGCAAGAACCGAACGCGTGTTTTCCGCAATAAATTCGAGAATTTTATCGTATTCAAGTTTTTGGTATAGTTCGGCTTCCGTCATACTTCCTTAACGTCGGTTGTTTCTTCGAATTTTTTCAGAAACTCGTCGAAAAGTTCTTCCGTGTTATTTTCTCCCGTTACGAAATCGATTGTGGAAGGAATAATGGAATAAATCGGTTTGTAAAGGCGCGAATTATCGCGAATATTTTGCGGCGGCAAATTGAAAATATGAAAGAAAAGAAGAAAACCGCTCAGAAAAAAAGCCATTTGCACCGCGCCGAAAATTCCGCCGAGTATTTGATTTACGAATTTGTTTACTTTGTCAGCAGGATGAACAATCCGCTTGATTACGGAAACTATTCCGAGCACACCGAAAAAAATAAGCATTGCGGCTACAACGCGAGAAAGCCCTGCATCGTCGTTAAAATAAGGCGTAAGAATAACGCCGAGCGAATCGGAATAAATGTAACTCAGTAACACCGCAAGTATTAATCCAGCGAGACCAATCAATTTTCTGACTATTCCGTCTTTGTAACCGAGCGCAAACCCGATTACAAGAATCGTGAGAAGTATTACGTCAACGTAATTCATAAATCAACTTAAAATTTTTTCCGCAATTTGTCTAATCACGTTTCCGTCCGCTTTTCCTTTGAGTTCTTTCATCGCCGCGCCCATTAGTTTCCCGAAATCGCGTTTGGTTTCCGCTCCGATTTTTTCAGCGATTTCCTTAACTTTCGCTTCCACTTCTTCTTCGCTCAATTGAGCAGGCAAATACGTTTCTATTATTTTCAATTCCGCTTCTTCTTTCGAAGCCAAATCTTCACGTCCGGCATTGCGATATTGCTCTATCGCGTCTTTTCTTTTTTTGGCGGCTGAAGTTAACAATTTGATTTCATCCTCTTCGGTCATTTCGCGGTTTGCGCCGCTTTTTTCGAATTCGAGGATCAGAGCGCGAATCGAACGAATCGTTTGCAGGCGAACCTTGTCGCCGCTTTTCATCGCTTCTTTCAAATCGTTATTAATTTTATCTTTCAAGTTCATCGATTTCTCCGAAAAAATTTTTTTAAATTGAAAATTTCAATTAAATATCAATTCAAAAAAAAAGGCAGGCTATAAATCAATTACAACCTGCCCGCATTCCAAAATTGGAACAAACTATTCTTTTATCATCGCCGAATAATTTATACGCCGCGCGTCGGCTTTTCTCAATTCCTGCTGAATGTCGGTAACGACACCCATATCGGAATTTTTATCGATACGCAACGAGACGATTACGTTCGGCAACGCCTGTCTTTTCTTATACATTATGGGTTGAATTTCATCGACTTTCACAAGCGCGTCTTCCACTTGGATTCGTCCGTCTTTCCCTACCCAAATGTAAGAAACGAGACGTTTGTTTTCTATTTTCTCAATCGCTTCGGCTTCCGGCAATTGATATTGCACGTAAACGTCAACTTCTCTCAACGTGGTCGTTACCATAAAAAAGAGAAGCAACATAAACACGATATCCGGCATTGAAGCGGTCGGAATTTCTTGTTTCGTATTTGCGCGTTTCTTTTCGAATTTCATTTTGAAAAATCCTTAAATTTATTTTACTACTTCAGGCTCCGCCAAAGAAATAATAATCGGTATTTTATTTTTCTTTATGTCGTTTAATTCTTCTTCGTTCAAATCGTCAAGTCCCTTTCCGTATTTGGAGCGGGCGTATTCTTCCTGAACTTCGAAGTAAGTTTTCTTAACGGCGTCAAGAACCTGAATGTAAACGTTGTACGGTGTTTTTCTGTCCGTTTTAATTGAAACGACAAGTTTTTTCTTCTTGGGTTCGTTTATTTTCGCAACAATTCTCGGCTTCAACTGTTCTTCAATTTGAGAAACCGAAATAACTTCGTTGTTCAAAAGCACTTCGCCGTCGGCGTTAACGAGAATTGCCGCCATTCTGTCTTTGGACAAAGGAGCGAATTCCTGTTCTTCCGGCGGAATATACTCGGGCAAAGTCAAACCGATACCTGTGTCAACGTCTATCGTTGTGGCAACCAAGAAGAAAAGCAGAAGTAAGAAAGCGATGTCCGCCATCGAAGATGTCGGAATTTCCGCCTCTTTAGGTTTTCTTTTTTTGAATTGTGCCATGTTAATTCTCTCGGTTTAGATTTTGTTTGTTTTTTTCTTGTAAATATAAAGAGCATCGATAAGCTCAACCGAGCTTTCTTCCATATCGCCGACGAGTTTGTCGATTTTAGCGACAAAGTAGTTATAAAATATTTGAAGAATCATAGCGGTAACAAGACCGAACAACGTGGTCAACAACGCAACCGAAATACCGTTTGCAACGATACCGGGAGAAATCTGAGCCGCCGCCGCGATTGCGTCGAACGCTTCGATCATACCTTGTACCGTTCCGGTAAATCCGAGCATCGGCGCGATTGTGATGAAAGTGGAAATCCAAATCAAACCTCTTTCGAGAAAGTTCATTTCAAGCGCTCCGTACGCCATAATTGCTTTTTCGACCGCATCAAGACCTTCATCGGCTCTCATCAAACCAGCATGAAATACCGAAGCGATTGCGCTTCTGCTGTTTTCGCAAACTTTGATTGCTTCTTCGATACCGCCCGTTTCGAGAGCTTCTTTGATTTTAACTACAAATTTCTTGGTATTTGTGCTTGCTCTGTTCAAAGTCCAAAATCTTTCAATAACAAAAGCCAAGCCGAGTATTAAACTGAAAAGGATGGGCCACATAAAACCGCCGCCCGCTTCGAATTTTTCCTGAAGATAAGTTAATACGCCGCTGTCATTGGTTTGCGCGATTACGTAATTCATCGTTCCGATTACTTCTGCAATAAACATGAGAGATAACCTCCGTTATGATTTTGTTTTAATTAATTTCAAATTGAATTGTTAACGTTAATCAAATATGATAAGAATGTCAATTAAAAATAGTTTGATTAAACTCTTGATTTTAAAAAATTATTTTTTACTGAATTTCACCGTTATTTTCCGCCAAACGTGCCAACGCTTCTTTTGCGGCGTTTTGTTCCGCCGACTTTTTATTGCGTCCCGTGCCCACCGCCAATTTCTTTCCGCCTATACTTACTGCAACCGTAAAAGTCTTGTCGTGTTCGGGTCCTTTGACATTTACGAGTTCGTAAACGGGGTTCCCGTGTCCCCGCTTATGCGAAAGTTCCAACAACTGCCCTTTATAGTTCGAATCGATCGAATAGTCGATAAAATCGATAATCTTTTCTTCGATGAACGTTTTCGCTCTCATCAATCCTTGGTCGAGATAAATCGCGCCGATTAACGCTTCCATGGCGTCGGCGAGTATCGATTTCAAACCCGTTTCGTTATCTTTTATGAAACGCCTGTCGTACAAAACTATTTCCTGCATTTTCAAGTTCAAAGCCGTTTTATACAGCGCGTTTTTATCAACGAGGCGAACACGGAATTTCGTTAAATCGCCTTCATGCAAATCGGGATAATGTTGAAAAAGATATTCCGCCACTATTGCGCCGAGAATCGCATCTCCGAGAAATTCCAACCGTTGATTGGATTTTTCGAGAGTTTTCATTTGATTCAAAATCGATTGGTGCGTTATCGCCTCAAGAAAAACGGAAGAGTCGTTAATCGGCGAACCTATTAACGACTCCAATTTTTTAATTCTCTCTTCCGGCGATTGCCCTTCGCTTGATTTAATTCCGAAAAAAGATTTTATCTTTTCGAAAAAGCCCATCACCTATTCTTCAAATTTTTTAAACACCAGTGTAGCGTTATGTCCGCCGAAACCGAACGTATTACTTAACGCATATTTAATTTCTCTTTTCGCCGCAACTTTCGGCGTGTAATTCAAATCGCATTCGGGGTCGGGTTCGTCCAAGTTGATTGTCGGGGGAATTATGCCTTCCTTAATCGCCATTATGCTTGCGATGGCTTCCACCGCACCCGCCGCGCCGAGCAAATGTCCCGTCATCGACTTTGTGGAACTGATAGCCATTTCGTAGGCGTGTTCGCCGAAAAGTTTTTTAATTGCTTTCGTTTCGTTCAAATCGTTCAACGGCGTGGAAGTTCCGTGCGCGTTTATATAATCGATGTCGTCGGTTGAAATTCCGGCGTCGCGAATCGCTTCCCGCATGGAACGGAACGCGCCTTCGCCTTCGGGAGCGGGAGCGGTTATGTGATAAGCGTCCGCGGTCATTCCCACACCGATAATTTCGCCGTAAATTTTAGCCCCGCGTTTTTTTGCGTGTTCATATTCTTCCAAAATTAATGAGCCGGCGCCTTCGCCCATTACGAAGCCGTTACGGTCTTTATCGAAAGGACGGGATGCTTCGGAATATCTGTCGTTCCACGTTGAAATGGCGCGCGATGCGTTAAAGCCCGCTATCGACATAGGGATAATCGGCGCTTCCGCACCGCCTGTCACCATAACGTCAGCCGCGCCTCTTTGAATTAAAATAAACGCGTCGCCTATCGCGTGAGTGGATGTGGCGCAAGCAGAAGTTACTGCGTAGTTTGGGCCTTTGAAACCGTATTTAATCGAAATGTGTCCTGGTGCGATGTCGGAAATAAGCATCGGAATAAAAAACGGAGAAACGCGACGCGGTCCCGATTTCAAGAACACCGCATGTTGTTTTTCGAACGTTTCCATTCCGCCGATACCGCTGCCGTAAACAACTCCAATTCTGTCCAAATCTTCGTTTTCAATATCGAGAGCGGAATCTTCCACCGCTTGAATTGCGGAAGCGAGCGCGTAATGCGTAAACAAATCCATTCTTCGCGCTTCTTTTTTATCGATGTATTTTTCAACGTCGAAATCTTTCACTTCGCAGGCAAATCGGGTTGCAAATTGCGAAGCGTCGAATTTGGTGATAAGGCAAGCGCCGTTTTTGCCGTTTTTCAAGCCTTCCCAATATTCTTCAACGGAATTGCCAAGGGGCGTTATCGCTCCCATTCCCGTAATAACTACTCTTTTTCGTTCCATGTCAATTCCTCAGTCCTTTCTAATAAGAAAAAAGGCTATCCTTTTAAGAATCTCTCAAAAGAATAGCCGTAATATTTAAGTTCTTATTCTGCCGTTTTTTCTTTAAGGTAATTTAACGCATCGCCTACCGTAGCAATTTTTTCAGCATCTTCGTCGGGAATGGATACGCCGAACTCTTCTTCAAAAGCCATAATCAATTCCACGGTATCGAGCGAATCCGCTCCGAGATCATTCGTAAAAGACGCTTCGGGGGTAATTTGGGATTCGTCAACTCCTAACTTATCCATAATAATTTCTTTTACCTTTTTTTCCAAGTCCATGACTATCTCCTAATTTGTTTGTTAATTAATTATTTGGAAACTTATATTCCGAATTTATTTCGGTTGCACTAATTGAAACTGAAATAAGCCCGGAAATTTTTCCAAATAAATTTACATAACCATACCGCCGTCAACCGTAATTACTTGTCCGGTAATATACGACGCATCGTCGCTTGAAAGGAACGAAACCGTTTTCGCAATATCTTCGGGCGTTCCCATTCGGTTCAAAGGAATTAAGCCGAGCAACGCTTCTTTTTGCGCGTCGGTTAATTCTTCGGTCATCTCCGTGGCAATATAACCGGGCGCAACCGCATTAACGTTTATTCCGCGCGATGCGAATTCTTTCGCGACCGATTTCGTAAATCCGATTAATCCGGCTTTGGACGCGGAATAATTCGCTTGTCCGGCGTTTCCCGTAATTCCCACAACCGACGTAATATTGATAATCTTCCCGGAACGCTGTTTTAACATTTGACGCGAAACCGCTTTGGTAAAGTTAAACGCGCTTTTGAGATTAACTTCTATTACTCTGTCGAAATCCGCTTCGCTCATGCGCATAAGCAGGTTATCTTTCGTAATGCCTGCGTTATTAACCAAAATATCCACGGCGCCGAACTTTGCGATTATTTCTTTTACGGTGTTTTGCACGGCGTCGAACGAAGAAACGTCAACTTTGTAAGCGATAACCTCCGCGCCGCTATCTTTCAATTCGGCAATCAAACTTTCGGCGCATTCGTCGCAACTGTTATAAACGAAAGCGACGTCGGCAAAAGGTTCGCCGTCGATTTTCTTTGTAGCCAATTCCTTTACAATCGCTCTTCCTATTCCGCGCGTGCCGCCCGTTACAATCGCTTTTTTCAACGCCATTTTTTACCTTTTTTCACGTAAAATTATGAATATCGAAATAATTAATTTACAAGTTAATTAAATCTTCGAATTTGTCAACGCCTAAAATTTTGACGTTGCGGTTAATTCTTTTTATCAAACCCTGTAAAACTTTTCCCGCGCCGATTTCCACAAAAGTATCGTAGCCGTCGGAAATCATGTTGTTAATCGTTTCTTCCCAACGCACGGGCGAAGTTAATTGTTCCAACAATAATCTTCTGATTTCGGTCGGTTCGGTTACGGGTTTCGCCGTTACGTTTGCATAAACGGGAACTTTCACGGGTTTAATTTCCGCTTGTTCAAGCGCTTCGGAAAATTCATCCACGGCGTATCTCATCAATTCCGAGTGAAACGCACCGCTTACGACAAGTTCCTTAACGATTTTTGCGCCCGCTTCTTTCGCCAATGTCATTGTTTCGCGCACGGCGGCGGGTTCGCCCGAAATAACGATTTGTCCGGGACAATTAAAATTGGCGCATTGCACAATGCCTTTCTCCGCGGCTTGTTTGCAGGCTTCTTCAAGTTTATCTTGCGCCAAACCGATTACAGCCGCCATTGTTCCCGTTTTAATTTTACCCGCGTTGAGCATCGCTTCGCCGCGTTTGCGAACAAGTTTCAATCCGTCTTCGAACGAAATTGCGCCCGCCGAGAACAACGCGGAATATTCGCCGAGAGAGTGTCCCGCCGCTCCGTCGAAATTTTTATCTTTCATAATTTCAAACAGCACTGCGCTGTGCAAAAACAAAGCGGGCTGCGTAACATCGGTTTGTTTCAAATCTTCAACGGGACCTTCGAACATAACGTCGGAAATACGAAAGCCGAGAATTTCATCGGCTTTTTCGAACAATTCTCTTGCCGAAGAATTGTTTTCGTAAAGGTCTTTTCCCATGCCGACGTACTGCGAACCCTGTCCGGGAAAAACAAACGCAACTTTGCTCATCAGTCCATACTCCAAACCAAATAAACCGAACCGAAAGTGTAACCCGCTCCGAAAGCGGAAAGAATAAGTTTATCGCCGCGTTTCAATTTTCCCGCTTCGTAATAATCCGCCAAGCCCAAAGGAATTGTCGCCGCCGTCGTGTTTCCGTATTTATCGATATTAATAACCACTTGGTCTTCCGAAATTCCCATTCTGTTTGCGGTTGCGGAAATAATTCTCATATTCGCTTGGTGCGGCACAAGATAAGCCACGTCGTCGCTTGTCAAATTATTACGTTTCATAATTTCGACCGAAACGTCCGCCATTCCTTTTACCGCAACCTTGAAAACTTTCTGTCCGTCTTGATAAATGTAATGCAATTTTTTATCGACGGTTTCGTGCGAAGCGGGCATTGCGCTTCCGCCCGCCGCCATATAAAGCGCGTCGCGTCCCGAACCGTCGCAGTGTAAAATCACGTCTTGAATTCCGTAATCCAAATCTTCCGTAGGTTCAAGCAATACCGCCGCCCCGGCGTCGCCGAAAAGCACGCAAGTCGTTCTGTCGGTGTAATCCACAATCGAACTCATTTTATCCGCGCCAATTACAACAACTTTCTTGTAATCTCCCGATTGAATAAGACTTGCGCCCGCTTTAAGCGCAAAAAGGAAACCGGAGCACGCGCCCGAAAGGTCGAAGCCCCACGCGTTTTTCGCACCGACGTTATCTTGCACAAGGCATGACGTTGCGGGGAAAAACATATCGGGCGTAACCGTTGCAACTACAATAACATCAATTTCTTCGGGTTTCAATCCTGTATTTTTCATCAGATTTTCGAGCGCGCGGGTTGCAAGCACGCTTGTTCCGCCTTCTTCGAGCATGCGGCGTTCCACAATACCCGTGCGGGTTCTGATCCATTCGTCGCTTGTGTCAACTATCTGTTCGAAATATTTATTGTCAAGCACCTTTTCGGGAAGATATTTTCCGATGCCCGTTATTTGCGCATTAACTACTTTGCGTTCTTTCGTGTTCATTCTCAATAGCCTCCTTGAGTTTATTAACCAAATCCGCATCAAAGGCTTTTGCGGCTTGCAAAATCATATTTTTTATTCCTTTCGGTTTGCTCGAACCGTGTCCGATTATCGTAATGCCGTTTATTCCCAACAGCGGCGTGCCTCCGACGTTATCGACGTCGGCATCGTACAACGCTTTCTTAATTGCGGGAACAGCCAGCCCGATTTGCAATTTCGCAATCAGACTCGTTTCGGCGTATTGTTTGAATTTCGTTTTTAAAAAGGAGAGCATGCTTTCGGCTTGTTTTAGCAACAAGTTCCCGATGAAACCGTCGCAAAGAGCAATATCGACGGTCCCTTTGAATATATCTCGTCCTTCTATGTTGCCTATAAAATTCAAATCGGTTTTCTTCATTAAATCGAAAGTTTCTTTGGTAAACTTCAATCCTTTGGATTCTTCTTCTCCGACATTTAGTAAACCGACGGAAGGATTTTTCACTCCGTAAACTTCCGACAAATAAGTTGCCGTAAGCGTTGCGAACTCGACAAGATGATCGGGTTTGGAATCGACAAACGCACCGGCGTCAGAAATATATGTAAAACTTCTTTTTTCGTTGGGAATGGGAGCGGCGATAGTGGGACGCGAAACGCCTTTGATTCTCCCGATAATAAAAATCGATGCGACGCCCACGGCGCCGGTATTTCCCGCGCTTACCAAAGCGTCAGCCTCGTCATTTTTAACGAGATTAGCGGCGACAACGAGCGACGAATCTTTTTTTTCCTTAACCGCCTTACTCGGCGAATCGTGCATCGTTATTACTTCGGCGGCGTGTCGAATTTGAATTTTATCGCCGGAATATTCCGCCTTTTTCAGTTCTTCCGCTATTTTATTTTCGTCTCCGACCAGAATAATCCGCAATTTGTCGGGTAATTCCCTTAAAGCCAAAACCGCGCCCTGAACCTCGTTACGGGGAGCGAAATCGCCCCCCATAGCGTCCAAGGCAATTCTTATTTCGGAATTTTTCGGGGAACTCATAGAAAACTCTATGATTCGGGAACAAACATCGATTTGCCGGCGTAATAGCCGCAATTCGGGCATGCACGGTGACTTAGTTTCATTTCACCGCAATTCGGGCACGCTACAAGAGTAGGAGCGCTCGCTTTATAATGCGTTCTTCTTTTATCTCTTCTACTCTTCGATACTTTTCTTTTCGGATGCGCCATTTTCTCACCTTATTTATTTTAATTCGTTATTGTTTTTCAATTTCAAAAGCGGTTCCCAAACGGGATTAACCGTTTCGGTTTTGCAATTGCACGTTTCGTAATTCAAATTCGCTCCGCACGTCGGACAAAGTCCTTTGCAATCTTCCGAACATAAACGTTTCATCGGCAATGCAAGTTTCACGTAATCAAAAAAATCTTTTGTCAAATCGACGTAAACCGTTTCGGGCGTCAACTGATAAATATCGTTTTTCTCGTCTTCTTCGGTTACGGTATCCGCCATATAAATAATGCGAAATTCGCCCGATAACTTTTCGTCGTACAACTCAAGACATCTGTCGCATTGTAAACGCGCAACAACGTTAAAAGAACAATCGAAAATTATTTGTCCGTTCGATTTATCCACACGAACCGCGGCTCGAATATCGCCGTAAAACGGTTCTTCCAAATCATATTCTTTCACGCTTTTCGTAAGAACAAAATCGTGAATGCCGTTAGGCAACGAATTTACTTTTATCTTCATAGTAACAGGCGTAAAATTTTAGCCTGTTAATATAAATATTGGATTTTTCAGAAGCAAACGGACGAAATATCCAATATTCGAAACGTTTTTTTAATTCAATTAATTTCGTCGAACGCGCGCATGGCGTTTTGCACGAAGGCTTTTACCTTCTCCGGACTTTTATTGCCGTTTTCGTCTTCCACGCCCGTATGAGCGTCAACGCCCGCAGGCATAACCGCGCGAATCGCTTCGGCGACGTTTTCGGGCGTCAATCCTCCCGCCAAGATTAACGGCTTGGAAGATTTTTCTCTTAACTTCGCACTTACGTTCCAATCGTGCGTTTTGCCCGTTGCGCCTTCCGCTCCCGTTTTCGGGTCGAAAGTATCCGTAATAAAAGCATCGACAAACGGGGACAATTTTTCGACCGACACAAGTAAGTCGGATAAATTATTTTCTCGCACGACAAGACTTTTGATAATTTTCAATTCGGGCTTTATCGCTTTTAACGACGCCAATTCGTCCTCCGTAATTTCCCCGTGCAATTGAACAATCTTTACATCGATGTAGTCTGCGAACTCCGCAATTTCGCCGTGTTCGGAAAGGTACGTTATCAAAACGGGCTTCGCTTCGTTTTTGATTTCCGCTATTATCGCTTTCGCTTCTTCTTCCGAAATATCCTCCGCGTTCACGGTAAGGCGAAGCGGAAACCCGATAAATTCAACTCCTTCGTTGATAAGCGTACGCGCTTCGTCAAGCGATTTTACGCCTGCGATTTGAATAAAATTCTTCCACATAAATTCGTTCATTATTTAAACGTAAAAAAGCCGACAATAAACTTGTCGGCTGAAATTTATTCTTCAAAATTTCGAATTGAAAATTATTCGGCTTTGAAACTATTGACAAATCTCGTCAGTTGCGATTTTCTTCTTGCCGCGGTATTCTTGTGCAATCTGCCTTTGCTTACGTTTTTGTCAATTTTGGAAACCGCTTCTTTCAAGAATTTTTCGGCGTCTTCTTTCGTCTCGGCGCTTCTTACTTTTTTCATAAGCGTTTTGATTTCGCGCAACGCCGCTTTGTTTCTCAATCTTCTGACTTCGTTTTGTCTAATTCTTTTTTTCGCCGACTTATGATGAGCCATACTTTAACCTTTTTCCTTTTTATTTTTCATTAAGTTTACAAATATATTAGAATATTTTTTTTTAAGCAATCGTTTATCGCACCTTGTTTTTTATTTTTTTCCGTATGTTTTATAGTTTTGAAAACATTTAAACTTAAATAATTTCTAATACGTCAAACACAATAAAATTTCATGAGGTTTTATGAGCGAATATAAGATATCGGAAAATCTCGCCGTAAGTGAAAGCGGATTTTTGTTTATGGCAAACACGGGTGAATCTTTTACCGTCAACGAAACGGGAAAAGAAATAATCGAATTGCTTAAAGATGAAAAATCGAAAGAAGAAATCATCGCGGCGTTAATGGAAAAGTTTGAAGTTGACGCCGAAACGGCGGAAAGAGATTTCGAAGAATTTATTTCGACGCTTAAAGATTTAAAATTGGTAACGAAATCATGAAAGTTGCAATAACGGGTTTAAATAATATCGACAGTCCGGGACCAGGTGTTCCCGTGATTCGCGGAATTCGGGATTCGGGCAAATTCGACGGCGAAATAATCGGATTAATATATGACGCGCTCGAACCCGGCGCTTACATGCCGCAAGTCGCCGACAGAAGTTACATTATTCCTTACCCTTCCGCTGGCGTAAACTCGTTTTATGAACGGCTTTCGCAAATTCATTCCATCGAAAATCTCGATGTAATCATTCCCACACTCGATGCGGAACTTTTCGCATTTTCTAAACTTGCGCCAAGTCTCGAAAAACTCGGAATAAAAACTTTTCTTCCCACAAAAGAACAATTGATTTTACGCGGGAAAGACAAACTTCTCGATTTCTGCAAGAAGAACAATATTAACGCGCCTTTCAATATAGTGGCGACCTCGGTTAACGATTTGTACAAATTGCCTCCGACGTTACAATACCCGCTTGTAATAAAAGGAATTTTCTACGACGCTTACGTCGCGCATAATTTTCAGGAGGCGACTTCGTATTTTTCAAAAATCGCGGCGAAATGGGGACTTCCCGTTATCGTGCAGGAATTTTTACAGGGCGAAGAATATAACGTGGTCGCGCTTGGCGACGGAAGCGGTACTACAATCGGAGCGGTGGCAAGCAAGAAAACCTACATTACAGAAAAAGGTAAAGGTTGGGCGGGAGTTTCGATTTACGACGAAACATTGCTTTCCATTTCGAAAAAAATAGTTGAAATTTTAAATTGGCGCGGCGGCGCGGAATTCGAGTTTGTTAAAAGAAGCGATTCCGGCGAATTTTATTTGCTTGAAATAAATCCGCGTTTCCCCGCTTGGGTTTATCTCGCCGTGGGCGCGGGACAAAACCTTCCTTACGCCGCTTTACAACTTGCACGCGGCGAAAAGGTCGAACCTTTTGAAAATTATGAAGTGGGGAAAATCTTTATCCGCTATTCGTGGGATTTAATTGTAGATATGAAAAAATTCGAAGAAATATCCGTAAAAGGAGTAATCAAAAATGACTAAAAAAGTTTACGAAAAACCGATTATTATTAAACAACAATCAGGCTTAATGAATAAATTCGGCGCGGCACAAGCGATGCGCCCCATAACGGAAATCGACGGAGTTTCAATAGACGAACTTATCGAGCGTTTCGGTTCGCCGCTCTTCGTCTTTTCGGAAAAGCAAATTCGCGAGAAGTATAAAAAACTTTATCGCATTTTCAAAACACGCTACCCGAAAATACGCTTCGCGTGGTCTTACAAAACAAATTATTTAAGCGCAATTTGCTCGATTTATCATCAAGAAGGTTCTTGGGCTGAAGTCGTTTCGGAATTCGAATACGATAAAGCGCGCGAACTCGGCGTAAAAGGCGAAAATATTATTTTTAACGGACCTTACAAAACCGAATCGGCTCTTGAAAAAGCGATAAGCGAAAAAGCGCTTATTCACATTGACCATTTCGACGAACTTTTTTCAATCATTGAAATTACCGAACGTTTGGATTTGACGGCAAACGTTGCGGTTCGCGTAAATATGGACACGGGAATTTATCCGCCTTGGAATCGTTTCGGTTTCAATTATGAGAACGGCGAAGCGATGCTTGCGTTAAAAAGAATTGTCCATACCGAACGCCTCAATTTGAAAGGTTTGCATACACATATCGGAACATACATTATGAGCGCCGATCCGTACAGACAAGCGGCTCTGAAACTCGTCGATTTGGCGAAAGCGTTGCGCGAACGTTACGAAATCAATCTGGAATATATCGACATCGGCGGTGGTTTCCCTTCGAACAATACACTTAAAGGACAATATTTGGAAGCCGAACAAATTTTGCCTTCGCCAGAGGAATACGCCGACGCAATAACTTCCGCGCTGTTCGAACTCGATATGCCTATTGAAGATTTGCCCGTACTAACTCTCGAAACGGGACGCGGATTAATCGATGAAGCGGGATATTTGATTTCCACTGTTTTCGCCACCAAACGACTTTCAACGGGAAGACAGGCTTTGATTCTGGACGCCGGCGTAAATTATTTGTTTACAAGTTACTGGTTCAATCATAAATTGGCAATAACTAAGGAAAGCGGCGGGTTTACGGAAACCACGACCGTTTACGGACCGCTCTGTATGAACATAGATGTAATTCGCGACGAAATTCTTCTTCCGCCGTTGAGAAAAGGCGACAAAATAATAATTCTTCACGTCGGAGCATACGCCGTTACGCAATGGATGCAATTTATTACGTTACGCCCGAACGTTGTTCTTATTACCGAAGAAGGCGAAGTTGAAATTATTCGCAGCGCGGAAAAACTTCAAAACGTTACCGCGCCGGAAAAATTGCCCGATAAACTTAAAGAGTTCTCGTTGCAATGAAACAAACCGTTAAAGAACTCTACATAGATTCCATTTTATACAGTTACGCGCAAATTTTCTTCTCGAACAGAAAATGGTTCGGTTTTGCGGCGCTTCTGATTTCCTTTTTCGATGTCAAAGTCGGAGCGATGGGTTTGCTCGGCGTTTCGCTTTCGAACGCATTCGCTCTTTTTCTCGATTTCGACAAGGAGAAAATCCGCAACGGTTTTTACGGATTTAACGGAATTTTAATCGGCGGCGCAATCGCTTTCTTTTTCGAACTTACGCCGATAATCATTGCGCTTGCAATCGTCTTTATTTTTCTCGCCTTTTTTATTTCGGCATCGCTCGAACATTTTATGGCGAACATTTTCAATCTTCCCGGTTTGAGTTTGCCGTTCGTTCTTTCGTTTTACATTTTCTTGATAGTTGCGCCGAATTTTTACAACGTCATTTATCGAAATATTTTCGCCGAACAAGGCAATTGGATACTTGCGTTCCCCGATTGGGCGAATGTGCTTTTAACCGCCGTGGCGTTTATTCTTTTGCAAAGCAAGGCGATAGCGGGAATATTCTTTTTGATTATCATTCTTTTCTTTTCGCGAATAATGTTCGTCAACACGCTGATTGCGTTTTTCGTCAATTATTTCATCGTAACGTTTCTGTTTATTCAACCCGACCCGACTTTCCTAATGCTGACGTCGTTCAATGCGGTGCTTACGGCGTTCGCTCTCGGCGGTTCGATGATTATTATTTCGAAAAAAACTCTGCCGTTATTGTTGATGACAATTTTTTTCATAATAATTTTCACGCTTTTCTTCCAAAATATTTTAAGCGAAAAACTCCTTCCCGTGCTCGTTTTACCGTTTAACGTGGTAACGCTTTCGACCATTTACAGTCTGAAATTCCGCAGAGAAAGCACGGATTTGACCTTGCTCTATTTTACGCCGGGTTCGCCCGAAGAAAATTATTATTATCACACTTCGCGCGTGGCTCGTTTCGAAGGGTTTAAATATCTTTTTCCGGAATTACCTTTCCACGGCGAATGGAAAGTAACGCAGGCTTTCGACGGCGAATTTACGCACAAGGACGAATGGCGTTACGCGTGGGATTTCGAAATAGCGGACGAAAAGGGTTGCTTCCACGACGGCACGGGAACACAACGGGAAGATTATTATTGCTACAATACGATAGTTGTTGCGCCGCTCGACGGAAAAGTGGTGCGCGTGGTTGACGGAATTTATGACAACGAAATCGGAGCGGTAAATCTCGAACAAAATTGGGGAAACACCGTAATTATCGACCACGGACAAGGCTTGTTCTCTTCCCTTTCGCATTTGAAAAACAAATCGATTTCGGTTAAGGAAGGCGACGAAGTTAAAAAGGGACAAATTATTGCGCGGTGCGGCAATAGCGGGCGTTCGCCGCGTCCTCACCTGCATTTTCAGTTTCAATTGACTGACAAACTCGGCGACAAAACGTACAAATTCCCGATTTCGCAATACATCGCCGAAAACGAAAACGGCGAACAACTTCGCGTGTTCGATTATCCCAAGCAAAATCAAACGGTTAAGAACATCGACGTTCATAAATCGGTTAAGGAAGCGTTCACGTTCAAACTCGGCGACGATTTGATTTGGCAATGTGAATACGGCGGGAAATCGTTCGAAGAAGAATGGAAAGTGAAAGTCGATATGCTTAACGTTCTTTACATAGAAAATTCGAACGGCGACAGATTAAACATTTATCAGCCGGGAAAAATATTTTACGCGTCAAGTTACGTGGGGAGCAAAAAAAGCGCGCTTTATTTCTTTTATCTTTCCGCTTCGAAAGTTCCGCTCGGTTATTCGTCCAAACTCGTGTGGGAGGACGTTTATCCGCTTTCTTCCGCACCCGTTTCCTTAATGCGATACGTAACAGAACCGCTTTTGCTTTTCACCGAAACTTTGGAAGCGCGCGGGAAATTCAATTGGTTCAAAACCGAAACGAACGTTTTAAATCTCATTTCCAAGTTGGAAATTTCGGGAAAAGGTCTCTTCTCTTTCTACGCGAAGGAAGGTTACGGAAAAATCACGATAAACAACGAAACGGGTTTAACCGAATTTTCATACACTTACGATGAAAAAACTTTTAATGCAAAAATTAAAAAAGGAGATACATAAAATGACAAGAAAGCTCGGCTTTGCGGCGCTCGTGATTTTGGTGCTGAGCGCAAACGCATTTTCGCAGGAAAACGGAAACGATAAATTACAAATTTTCTATAAGTCCGTCGCCGCGGAAAAAATAGGCAATTACGACGACGCCATAAACATTCTTTCGAAAAATTACGGCAAAGCGAAAAACGATTACAATTACAATTTGCGTCTCGGATGGCTTTATTATTTAAAAGGCGATTATAAAAACTCAACGTTTTACTACAAAAACGCGATAAGAATTAGCGAAGGAAGTATAGAATCGCTACTCGGAATCACTTATCCTTATGCGGGAAGCGGAAACACGGACAAATTGAAAGAAATTTATAAACAAATACTTAAAAAAGACGATTTGCATTACCAAGCGAATTTAAATCTCGCGTTGATATATTTTAACGAAACCGATTATCTCAACGCAATCAATTATCTTGAAAAAATTCAAAAAGAATACCCCGGCGATTACACCGCCAATCTTTATCTCGGTTGGGCGAATTATTACGTCGGCGGGACGAAAAAAGCGCACGAATATTTCGAACGCGCTCTTATGGCGTTGCCGAACGACGCAAGCGCACAAAAAGGTTACGACGCGACGAAATGAATTCGTCGAAAAAGAACGTTTTAATCATATCGCTTTTTATTTTACTCGCCTTAACGGCGAAAGCGCAACCGTTACGCAAAAGCGTTCTTTCGCTTGCGACAGGTTACGTTTCGGGCGATAATTCACTTTCAAGAAATAACTCGTCGCAAGTTTTATTTTGGGGTAACTACGCTTTTTCGACACTCGATGAAATTTCCGCGGTTTACAAAAAATTCAGTTACGATAATTCCCAACAAAAATATAACGAAACCTTTTTCGCCATTAAAACGAATCTGAATTTTTTCCCGTTTTACGTTTCGGCAAGTTACGGCGGGCTTTCGGGAACTTTCACGCCGCGCAATTCTTACCCCGACGCCAAAGCGACATTTTATGCGGGCGACGTTACTTATTACAATAATCTTTTCTTCTACAGGGCGGCGGCGGAATATGTATCGATCGATTGGCAATCGAAAGAAAACGTTGTTACTGTCGAAGGAGATATTACATGGAGACCCACCAAATATTTCTATGTAATGCTCGGCGGTAACCACGCAAAAAGCGATTCGGGATATTCTTTCTCGTCCGTATCGTATGAAATTTTTTGGCAACCCGTTAATTTTTTCAACGTGACATTTAAAAAGTATTTCGGGAAACATAGATTTTACTACGACGCCGATTACATGATAATGTACAACTTCCCTTTTACCGAGCAAGGCGCGCAAGCGCTTTATTTGAGATTTTATCCGTGGAAAACCCTATCGGTGATTTTCAACTACGAACGGCGAGAATACGAACTTTTTTCGGTCGAATACTATTCAATAAGTTTGCGCTACGACTTCATTTTTTAGCCCGCAAA